>UQPT01000004.1:0-55925 GCA_900543045.1 uncultured Collinsella sp. | reverse complement strand
GGTGAGCAGCGCGCCGGTGTTGCCTGCGGAAACCAGCGCGTCGCCCTCGCCGGCCTTGAGCAGCTTAAACGCTACCGCCATGGACGAATCCGGCTTGCGGCGGAGTACCGTTGCGGGATCGTCGTGCATATCGACCAGATCGTTTGCAGGCATGATGGTAATGCCCTTGACATCGGAAAGTCCCTTCTCCTTGAGGACATTCGCTACGACCTCCGGCTTGCCGACCAGCAGCACTTCCTCGCCGTATTCCTTCGCAGCCAGCGCACCGCCCCATACAGCGGATTCGGGCGCGTTATCGCCGCCCATCGCATCAACGATGATCCTCATATTAAAGCTCTCCCTTCAGTTTTTCGATCTGCTCGAGCGCCCGCTCGGAGATTTTGGTGTTCTTCTCCCGCTTGCCCTTGATTTTATAGCCGAGCGGCTCGATAATGCCGAAATTGACGTTCATCGGCTGGAACTTCGCGACCGTATGGTCGGAAATATAGGTCGCCAGTGCGCCGGTGGCGGTCAGGCGGTCGAGTGTCGGCATCGGTTTGCCGAGCACGTCCATGGCCGTTGCCACGCCTGCCACCCAGCCGGAGGCGGTGGACTCCACATAGCCTTCTACGCCGGTCATCTGGCCCGCAAAGCGGATGCGCGGGTCGGCTTTGAGCGCGTAAGTCGCGTCCAGCAGGCGCGGAGAATCCAGAAACGTGTTGCGGTGCATGACACCGTAGCGGAAGAACTCAGCGTTCTCCAGGCCCGGCACCATATGGAAGACGCGCTTCTGCTCGCCAAAGGTCAGGTTGGTCTGGAAGCCCACCAGGTTATAGGCGGTCTTCTCCTTGTTCTCGGCACGCAGCTGAATCGCCGCCCAAGGGCGACGTCCGGTACGCGGGTCGGTGAGGCCGACGGGCTTCATGGCGCCAAAGCGAATGGCGTCCTTGCCGGTGCGCGCAACTTCCTCGGCAGGTTGGCAGGCCTGAAACAGATCGCCGCCCTCAAAGTCTTTGAGCACCACGCGGTCGGCCGTGGTAAGTGCCTCGATAAAGGCCTCGTACTCCTCCTTGTTGAGCGGAGCGTTGAGATAGTCGCCGCTCCCCTGCTCCTCGTAGCGCGACTGCGAAAACAGCACGTCCATATCGAGCGTGGAGGCATCGACGATCGGCGCCGCGGCATCGAAGAACGCAAGGGCGTCGCCACCGACGAGCTTCATGACCTCTTCGCTCAGCGCCGGTGAACACAGCGGGCCCGCGGCAATGACCACGTGGCCCTCGGGAATCTGCGTGACCTCGCCGTGCACGACCTCGATATTGGGACGGGCGGCAACCTCGGCCTCGACAAGCTCGGAAAACTTGACGCGGTCGACCGCCAAGGCGCCACCGGCGGGAACAGCCGCGCGATGGGCGCAATCGAGCAGGACTGAACCCATGCGCTCAAGCTCGGCCTTTAACAAGCCCGCCGCAGAGTCCGGACGGGTCGATTTAAACGAATTGGAACAGACGAGCTCTGCCAGGTGATCGGTATGGTGGGCCGGGGAGCTCACCTGGGGGCGCATCTCGCGCAGCTTTACGGCAAACCCGCGGTCTGCCAGCTGAATCGCGCACTCCGAACCCGCCAGACCGCCACCGACAACCGTCACCTGATCAAACAGCATCTGCAAACACCTTTCTAATTGACATGTTTTCCATTGTGACCGAAGGGTGTCTGGGCGTGAAGAGCAAACTTGGAGGGCGCATACCTTCCATCCATCATGCGCTCGATAAGGCCCTCGAGCTCAAGCGAACCCAGGAGTTTAAGTACGCCGACGGCATCGAGCGAGACGAGCGCCGCGATGTCGTCGACTTTGAGCGGAGAGGCGATGAGCGCATGCATCACGGTCTGCTGCGTTGGATCCAGGTCGGCAATGCCGGGAGCATCGGGGCGCGAGTAGCGCAGGGTGCCGTAGATGCGTGAGATAGCTATCTCGATAGATTCCTCGTCGATGATGCAGCAGGCACCGTTCGCAATGAGGTAATTCGTGCCACGCGACTCGGGCGATAGGATCGACCCCGGCACGGCAAGAAGTTCTCGCCCCAAATCCATAGCAGCCTCGGCTGTAGAAAACGTCCCGGAAGGCATACCCGCCTCGGATACAAAGAGGGCTTGCGACAGGGCCGCGATCACGCGATTGCGGCGCGGAAAGGCAAACTTGCGCGGACCCATGCCCCACGGGGAGATCGACACGACCGCGCCGCCCGTATCGAGTGTGCGCGTGATGAGGCCAGCACTCGAGCGCGGATAGACCACGTCGGCGCCCGTCCCCAGCACCACGACGTGTTTGCCGCCGGAATTGACCGCAGCCCAACCCGAGGCCTGGTCACAACCGCCCGCCCCGCCCGAAACTACCGTCACGCCCGCCTCGACCGCAACCTTTGCCGCAAGCTCTGCCACGGCAAGACCATACGGAGAGGCCTTGCGCGCGCCGATGATGGAGAGCGCGGGCGTCGAAAGCACCTCGGGGTTGCCGCGCACATAGAGTGTCTGGGGCACATCAGAAAGCTCCAAAACGGTCTCGGGATACAACGCGTCACCTGGATGCAGCTCGAAGGTCCCCTCGGCCATCATTGGTCCCTCCTTCCCTGGTACATCGCTGCCTCGAGCACGTGGTCCTGCGTCACTTGCTCGCTCTCGGCGACGTCAGCGATTGTACGCGCGATACGCACCAGGCGCACGATGCCGCGGCCCGTGAGATGCGTGCGCTTCGACAGGCCGAGCACACACTTCTCCGCCGCATCATCGAGCTCAAAGGTCGAAACGACGCCGTCAATGGACCGTGTCTCGTCATCCCCGGCCTCGGCATCAGCATCGTCCATACGGGATTCGCGCCAAGCGCGAAAAGCGCGACCGCGCACAACGTAGTCACGTAACTCAGCTGACGACACACCCTCCGCGCCCTCGATAATCACCTGAGGGTCGGGACGGGTCACATCGATCATCATGTCGATACGGTCGGCCAAAGGACCGCGCAGTTTAGACCGATAGCGCTCGACCATCGCCGCCGAGCAGCGACACGGTACCTCACGATCGCCCAAAAAGCCGCAGGGGCAGGGATTGCTCGCAGCCAGCAGCTGAAAGCGCGACGGGAAGGTAAAAGCCCCGTCGACGCGTACGATCCTGACGTAGCCGCGTTCGATGGGCTGACGCAGCGTCTGCAGCACACCCGTGGGAAACTCGGCAAGCTCGTCCAAAAATAGCACGCCGCCATGAGCAAGGCTGATCTCACCCGGGTGCACCGGGCGCCCACCGCCGATAAGACCTGCGGTCGAAATACTGTGATGGGGGCTGCGGAAGGGCCGGTGCCCCGCCAACAAGCCATCAATGTTCTCACCCAAAACCGAATGGATGCACAGCGCCTCCTGTTGATCCTCAACGGAAAGCTCGGGCAGGATGCCGGTCATACGACGCGCGAGCATCGTCTTGCCCGATCCCGGGGACCCGATCATGAGCAAGCCGAGTTCTCCTGCCGCCGCCAGCGCCATGCCGCGTTTGGCGACTTCCTGCCCCAGTACGTCGGCATAGTCGAGTTCGGGCTCAAAGGTCGCCTCGAGCACTTCAGAATCCAAGTAGTGCCGCGCGGCATCGCCCATGCCATGGGCAAGCTGAGACAAATGATCGATGAATCCACAATCCACGCCCGCGAGTGGCACATGCTGGTCTGACCTGCCGGCGATAAAAGACAGCCCCATATCACGCGCCAATAGCTGAAACGCCACCTCGCCCTTGACAGGAAGCACCGTACCGTCCAAGCCAAGCTCACCTGCGATAAGACAACGATCGAGGTTGTCGCGGGGAATCTGACCATCGGCCGCCAATACCGCGATGGCGATGGGCAGATCAAAGCCGCTACCGGTCTTGCGAATATCGCCAGGCGCCAGATTGACCGTAATGCCCGAGCGCGGGATTTCAAACCCGGCGGAGCGCATCGCGCAGCGAATACGACCGCGTGACTCCATCACCTCCATACTCGGAATGCCGAGCATCTGAATGCCAGGAACGCCGCCGGCAAGCGAGACCTCGACCGTGACGTGAATCGCCTCGACGCCACGGATGCAGGCCGCGTGAACGGCAAACGTCTCGAACGCCATCACGACACCTGCCAATCGAACGCGTTGTACTGATGCTCGATCTCGGCGATATGCCCGCCGCGAATGGTGACACCCACGGCATCGAAGCGAATCGCCTTGAGCGGATAATGCTCCATGAGATAGCAACTTGCGATGCGGCGGTAGCGGCGTTGCTTTTGAGCGTCCACGGCCTCCTCGGGAAAGACCCGCGTGCTGCAATCCAGTGCAACGCGTCTGGTCTTGACCTCGGCCATCACCACGACATCGTCGAGCTCATCGAGCAGCACCAGATCGGCCTCGCCCTCGGTGCAACGAAAACCCTGCTCCAGCAAGGTGTAGCCGCGCTCGTTAAAGTAGTCGATGGTGATCAGCTCGCCCAGCATGCCCAGCTCGCGGGGACTGAGTCCCTTGATAAACTCGGGCGTCATCGCCCCGCAGTCGAGCTCGCCGTTTTCCCAACGCTCCTTGAGCTGCTGCGTCTTGCTCTTTTTGCTTGCGGCACTCATGGGGTCTCCTTTCCCGCACGCTGCATTGCCCCGATGATGAGGGCACCTTTCATGCGGGTAAGTACCGGAAGCAAACCAAAAGCTGACCAAATGCCGTCAAAAAACGGGCCGTACGCAGCAATGGTGTTGCATACGGCCCGCTACCAGCAGGTTTATAAAACCCCTGAGGTCCCTGTCTCCACAATTGACCTAGAAAAGGCGCTCAGTCTGCAGAAAGTTTCCGCAAAAGCTCACGCGGTGCAGTGGACAAAGTCCATGTTTGCGAATGGCCTCGATGTGCTCGGGGCTTGCGTAGCCTTTCGATTCGGCCAAATGGTACTCGGGATACTCGGCATCGTACTCGACCATCATCTCATCACGCGTGACCTTGGCCATGATGGACGCCGCGGCGATACAGGCGATCTTGGCATCGCCCTTCACCACGTCGCGCTCGTTGGGAACGGCGCCCAAGGGGTTACCGTCCATAAGCACGCAATCGGGCTCGAGCCCCGTATCGGCCACGGCGCCCGCGACAGCGGCTCGAATGGCGCGGGCCATGCCCATCTCATCGATATCCTTAGGCGCGATATGGCAAAAACCAATTGCTGTCGCCACCTCGGCAATCTTCACTGAGAGCAACTCGCGGCGCGCCGGCGTGAGCTTTTTGGAATCGTTGATGCCCCAGACGCGTGGCTCCATAGGAAGGCAGACGGCGCATACCGTCAAAGGACCGGCCACCGATCCGCGACCCACCTCGTCGACACCAACGACTACCCCATCGCCGCCAAGCTCATGCATAAGCTCGTACATGTCATTGACGCGCTCGCGCTCGGCAAGTTCCTTGGCATGGCGCTTAAGAGCACGCTCGCAAGCCTTGATCACCTGCTGGCGCGGGTCCTCGCGATAATGCTCCACGAGGGCGGGGATCTCCTCAAACGTAGCGCTCGCCAACTCACCGGCAACCTGCGATGCCGAAACCGAGCTCGTCATATTGGCCATACCAGGCCCTCCTTGCATGCAAATCAGATAAAAAGAAGGGCCACCCGAAGGTGACCCTTGTGTCCAAACGAGTGGACAGACGCTGCGATCTTCTTAGCGCTTCTCGGGGATGCGAGCAGCCTTGCCCACCTTGTCGCGGAGGTAGTACAGCTTGGCGCGACGGACGCGACCATGACGAACGACCTCGAGCTTGGCGATCTTGGGGCTGTGAAGCGGGAAGGTACGCTCAACACCGACACCGAAGGACATCTTGCGGACGGTGAAGGTCTCGCGGGCACCGGCGCCGGCCATGCGGATGACGTCGCCCTGGAAGACCTGAATGCGCTCGCGGTCGCCTTCCTTAATGCGGTAGTGAACCTTGACGTTGTCGGCGACGCGAACCTGAGGAATGTCCTCGCGGATCTGCTGACGCTCGATTGCGCGGATGTAATCCATGTGCAATTCCTTACTCTTCTAGAGGTGCCGTACCACCTTGGCCGGCACGTAGTTGAACAAACGTATTCGAGTATACACGCGCGGGTTTCTGCTGCAAGAACAATTTTTTGCGCAGACAAAAAGACAAAACCCGCACATGATAACCGCCCGTCTCACGAATGAGACGGGCGGCATGAAGGGGGCTACGCTAGGCGTCTAAACCCAAAACGTTAGGCGGAACGCTTGGCCTCGAGCTTGGCCTGAGCGGCAGCCAGGCGCGCGAGGGGCACGCGATAGGGCGAGCAGGACACGTAGTCCACGTCGGCCACGTTAAACAGGCCCTTGATGGACTTGGGGTCGCCGCCGTGCTCGCCGCACACGCCAAAGTGCATGTCGGGATTGGTGGCGCGGCCCTTCTCGACGGCCAAGCGCACGAGCTCCAGCACCGCCGCGTCGATGGTCTCGAAGGGGTTGTCTTTCAGGATCTTTTTATGCATGTACAGCGGGATGAACTTGGCCTCGGCGTCATCGCGCGAGAAGCCAAAGGTCGTCTGGGTGAGGTCGTTGGTGCCAAAGCAGAAGAAGTCGGCATGATGGGCGATCTCGTCAGCGACCATGCAGGCACGCGGCAGCTCGAGCATCGTGCCCACGGGAATATTGAGCTCGACGCCTTCCTCGGCGGAAACCTCGGCGATCACGCGCTCGATAACCTCGCGGGTCTGGACATGCTCGGCCGTGATGGAAACGAGCGGAACCATGATCTCGGGGCACGGGTCGACACCCTCCTTGATAAGGCGGGCAGCGGCCGTGGCGACGGCGCGAACCTGCATGAGCGGCAGATCGCCAAAGACGACGGACAGGCGCACGCCGCGCAAGCCCAGCATGGGGTTGGACTCGACCATGCCGTCAATGCGACGCAGACGGGCGCGCAGGGCAGTGAGCTCCTCCTCGGGAGCGCCGGCGGCCTCCTTCTTGGTGATGGCGACCTCGAGCTCGCGAGGATTATCCAGGAACTCATGAAGCGGCGGATCGAGCAGGCGGACGACCACATCGCGACCGGACATGGTCTTGAACATCGCCAGGAAGTCCTCGGTCTGAACCTTGAGCAAGTCGGCCAGGGCCTGCTGCTTCACGGCCTCATCGTCAGACAGGATAAAGCTCTGGATGATGTTCTTGCGATCGCCCAGGAACATGTGCTCGGTGCGGCACAGACCGATGGCCTCGGCGCCAAACTCGAGCGCGAGCTCGGCATCCTCGGGGTTGTCGGCGTTGACGCGCACGTGGTTGGCGTGACCGTCGGTCTCGTCCAAACGGATCTCATCGGCCCAAGACAGGATGGTGTCCAGGTCGCCGGTGAGCTCTGCAGAGACCAGGTCGACCGCGCCGTCGACGACGATACCCTGGGTGCCGTCGATGGAGATGACATCGCCCTCGCGCAGCACGCGGTCGCTGCCCTCGATGCGCACGACCTTCTCTGCCGCGTCAATGTGGAAGCGCTCAACGCCGCAAACGCAGGGCGTACCCATGCCGCGGGCGATAACGGCGGCATGGCTCTTCCTCTTTCTAGTTGCCTGCCTTGGCAAGATGCTTTTCGGCAGTCGTCTTGCCACCGTGGCTGGTCAGGATGCCCTCGGCGGCGACCATGCCCTTCAGGTCGTCGGGGTTGGTCTCCCAGCGGACCAGAATGACCTTGTGGCCCTCGTTGGCGCGCGCGACGGCGTCATCACTCGAGAACACGACCTCGCCCACGGCGGCACCAGGGCTGGCGTTAAGGCCGCTGGCCAGGGCCTCGTACTTCTTGGAGGCGTCGAACTGCGGGTGCAGGAGCTGGTCGAGCTGCGCGGGATCGATGCGGCTCACAGCCTCCTCGCGGGTGATGAGGCCCTCCTCGACCATTTCGATAGCAATGCGCAGGGCGGCAGTGGCGGTGCGCTTGCCCACGCGGGTCTGGAGCATCCAGAGCTTGCCCTGCTCGATGGTAAACTCGATATCGCACATATCGCGGTAATGATCCTCGAGCGTCAGGAACACGCGCTCGAGCTCCTCGCCTGCGGACTCGAGGCCCGAGGTGGTCTTGAGGTCGGCGATGGGCTCGGTGTTTCGGATGCCGGCGACGACGTCCTCGCCCTGGGCATTCACCAAAAAGTCGCCATAGAACTCCTTGGTGCCGTCGGCCGGGTTGCGCGTAAAGGCGACGCCGGTCGCAGAGGTCTCGCCCTTGTTGCCAAAGGCCATGGCCTGGACGTTGACGGCGGTGCCGAGCTCGTCGGAAATGCCGTGCTGCTTGCGGTAGATGCAGGCGCGCTCGTTCATCCAGCTGCCAAAGACGGCCTGGATGGCAAGGCGCAGCTGGAGCTCCGGATCGTGCGGGAAAACGAGCTTACCGTCGGCGACCTCGAGCTCGGGATACAGGGTCGCCTCGACGTTCTCGGAGAAGATGCCCTTAAAGGTCTCGACGAGCTCCTGCAGGTCCTCGGCCGAAAGCTCGGAATCGACACGAACGCCGGCGACCAGGCGGGCCTGGGTCAGGGCGTTCTCGAATAGGTCGGCGTCGACGCCCATGACGACGTTGGAGAACATCTGGATAAAGCGACGGTAGCTGTCCCAGGCAAAGCGCGGGTTCTGCGTCTGCGCGATAAGACCCTGGACGGAATCGTCGTTGAGACCCAGGTTGAGGACCGTGTCCATCATGCCGGGCATGGAGAACGGAGCGCCCGAGCGAACCGACACGAGCAGCGGATCGGAGGCATCGCCGAGTTTCTTGCCGCAACGGGCCTCGAGGTCCGCCTCGGCGGCAACGATCTCATCGAGTGCGCCTTCGGGCCAGACGTTGCCGGCAACGGAGTACTCGACACAGGTCTGGCAGGTAATGGTAAAGCCACCGGGAACCGGCAGACCGATGCGGCTCATCTCGGCAAGGTTTGCGCCTTTGCCGCCAAGCACGAAGTTCATGGATTTGTCGCCCTCAGTGACACAGGTGCCCTGGGCGTCGGTTCCAAAACGGTAAACCCTCTTGCAATCGCTCACGATACTTCCCCTTCCATGCGCTTACGCGCACGACCGTGGTAACGAATCGACCCGCCGGATGCGGGCCGTGAGGGAACTATACGGCGGGTTTTGGACAGGCTTGAGCAGAGGGTGCGCGGTTTGGTAAACGTGCTAAAACCGACGGTAAACGGTAGGTAAAGGTGGTTACCTTATGAAGATACCACTACAATGAAAATGCAGGTCGGATGCGATGTTTTTGCTAAATCGCTTTACCATTTATCAGCATTATTTCCAAGTATTCTCTTTGGGTAGCTAAAAGAGCCCCGTCCCAAATTAGCTACCCAAACAACCTTGTCCCAAGTGAGCTACTTTTGTTGAGCGCGGCGGGCGGCACGGCGGGCTCTTGCCTCTTGAATCTCTTCGAGGTGAGCAATGATCTCGGCAGCGCTTTCCTCGATGGCCTTGCCATCGGTACGCACCACAAAGCAGCCTAGGCGCTTCATGAGGGCACGGGCTTCCTCAAGCTCGCTGCGCACACTCTCGGGCTCGGCATAGGAGCCGGCAACGGCACGGGCGTAGTCATCGCCCAAGCGGCTATCGCGAATTTCGGAAATCACATCGACGGTCGAGATCAGACCAAACAACCGCATCGGGTCAACCTCGTAAATCGACTTCGGCGGCTCCATGCCATGCGCCAGTGGGACATTGGCGACCTTGTAGCCCTGATAGGCTAAATACATCGACAGCGGCGTCTTGGATGTACGCGACACACCCAGCAGCACGATATCGGCACCCGACAGATCGTCGCAACCGCGCCCGTCATCGTGCTCAACGAAATACTCCATGGCCTCGATACGATGGAAATAGCGGTCATCGGTCTTGTGAATCACGCCCGCAACGCACTTGGGCGGCACACCGATGAGCGACGACAGCACGGCAAGCGTCGGGCCGATCAGGTCGACCGAACGGATATGCAGCATACCCAGGTAATCGAGCACGCGGGCGCGAAGCGCCGGATCGACAATGGTATGGAACACGGCGACATCGCGATGGTCGGCATCGACGCGCGGCCCCACAAATGACTTGACCTGCTCCACGGAGGTCACCTTGGGCAGGCGCAAAACGCGAAAAGCCCCTTCATCAAATTGCCCGGACGCCGCAAGCACCACCTCACAAGCGGTATCGCCGAGCGAGTCGGAGATAACGATAACGGTGGGACGAGCGGTGACCGGGCAATCCATGCGGGGCTCCTTTTGCGCTTATGCGCAGGCTGGCTTACTTTTTGCGGGCAAGCTCACCGATGTTGGCAATGCCGGAGAAAACGGCCTCGAAGCGGTTGAGCAGCTTAAGGCGATTATCGCGAAGCTGCTCGTCCTTGTCCATGACCATGACCTCATCGAAGAAACGGTCGATGGGCGCGCGCAGGGCGGCGAGGGCGGCAAATGCGGTCGGGTAGTCCTCGGCAGCAAGGGCGGCATCGACGGCGGTCTGAGCAGCCTCGGAGGCGTCGGCGAGCGCAAGCTCGACCTCGCCCATCAGGCTGCGGTCATACTCCGCACCCAGCTCGGGCTTGGAGATATGCGCGGCGCGGGCATAGGCGGTCGCCAGGTTGTCGAACGTCTCAGCGTCGTTCTTGCGGGCCTCGTCGAGGGCGGCGCAGCGGGCGAAGAAGACGGACGGGGCGATGATGTGCACCGCGGAGACGGCGGCGACGGTATCGGCCGGAATCTTTTCGTCGCGGGCCATGCTCACCAGGCGGCCATGGAAGAAGTCACGAACCTGCTGGGCGACCTCGGCGGCGTCGAACTCAATGCCCTGCTCACTGTAGAGTTCGAGGGCAAAGTCGATGAGCGACGTGGGGTCGATCGGCAGGCGGTCGCGCAGGATGTTGATAATGCCGATAGCGGCACGACGCAGCGCGTAGGGGTCGGAGGAGCCGGTCGGGGGCTCGCCGATGGCAAAGATACCGGCGATGGTATCGAGCTTGTCGGCGCAGGCCACGATGCAGCCAGCGGTGCCCTCGGGCAGCTCGTCACCGGCAAAACGGGGACGATAGTGATCGCGAATAGCATGGGCGACCTCGTCGTTCTCCCCCATCGCGGTCGCGTAATAACCGCCCATCACGCCCTGTTGGCTCGTGAACTCGACGACGGCGTTGGACACCAGGTCTGCCTTGCACAGGTGTGCGGCGCGAGCAGCGTCGGCGGCAAGATGGGCGCCCAGGTGAGCCTCGCGGGCGATAGCGAGCGCGAGCTGCTCGATGCGCTCGGACTTGGCGAGCACGCTACCGAGCTTCTCCTGGAAGGCAACCTTGGACAGACGCTCACGGAACTCGTCGAGGGAGATCTTCAGGTCCTCCTCGTAGAAGAACTTAGCGTCGTCCAGACGGGCGCGCACGACGCGCTCGTTACCGTCGATCACTCGCTCGGCGTTCTCGGGCTTGCTGTTGGAGACGACCACGAACTCACGCGTCAGCTTGCCCTCCCCGTCATAGATCGGGAAGTAGCGCTGGTTGGTGAGCATGGACTCGCAGATAATCTCGTGCGGGACCTTGAGGAACTCCTCGTCGAAAGTACCGACGAGCACCGTCGGCCACTCGCAGAGGTTAATGACCTCCTCAAAGACCTTCTTGGGCGTATCGACATGGCAGCCGGGGCGAGCGGCCTCGACCTCGGAGATACCGGCAAGGATGGCCTCGCGACGGCGCTCGGCAGAAAGCACGCCGGCGTCCTCGAGTACCTGCTCGTAGGCGGCGGGGCTGGCGACAACGTGGTCACCGGGGCCGAGCACGCGATGGCCGCGCGTGGTGTTGCCGCTCGTCACGTCGGCAAACGACACGGGCACAACATCCTCGCCCAGAAGGCAGCAAATCCAGCGGACCGGACGCACGAACGTCGCGTGCTCGTGGCCCCAGCGCTGGGAGCGGTAGTTGGGCCACTGCAGGCCGGCAATGGTCTTCTCGCACAGGGCCGTCAGGATCGGGGTTGCCGGTGCGGAGGGAATGTTCTTCTCGGCAAAGACATACTCGCGACCGTCGGTATCCTCACGACGGACCAGGTCCTCGGCAGCCACACCGCACTTGCGGGCGAAGCCCTGGGCGGCCTTGGTGGCGTTACCGTCAGCGTCGAAGGCGATGTTTGCCGCGGGGCCACGCTTGACCTCGTGAACCTCATCGGTCGCGGTGGCAACGTCGGCAACGAGCGCAGCCAGGCGACGCGGGCTCGAGATCACGCGGACCTCGCCGTGGGCCAGACCGGCCTCGTCGAGACCCTTGGCGATCATGGTACCAAGCTGCTTGACGGCATTGTTCAGCGGTGCAGAGGGCATTTCCTCCGTACCGATCTCAAACAGGAAATCCTTAGCGTCTGCCATGGCTTACGCCACCTCGCCTTCCTGGTCGGCATTCTCGTTGACTCCGGCGACCTCGGCCATGTAGGCCTCGCAGCACGCCTTGGCGACGGCGCGGACGCGCAGGATGTAGTTGGCACGCTCGACCGCGGACAGGGCGCCGCGGGCATCGAGCAGGTTGAAGGCGTGACTGCACTTCATGACACAGTCGTACGCCGGCAACGGCAGCTTGCGCTCCAGGCAGGAATGGCACTCGGCCTCGTAGTCGTCAAACTTCTGACGCATCATCTCGACGTTGGCGACCTCAAAGTTATAGGCACTGAACTCGCGCTCGTTCTCGAGGAACACGTCGCCGTAGGTCATGGGCGTGCCGTCGGGCAGATAGCTCCACACCAGATCGTAGACCGAGTTGACGCCCTGAGCGTACATGGCGATACGCTCCAGGCCATAGGTGATCTCGACGGGCACGGGGGCGACCTCGATACCGCCCACCTGCTGGAAGTACGTGAACTGCGTGACCTCCATGCCGTTGAGCCAGACCTCCCAGCCAAGGCCCCAGGCGCCCAGCGTCGGGCTCTCCCAGTCGTCCTCGACAAAACGGACGTCATGGTCGTTGGGGTCCAGGCCAATGGCAGCAAGAGACCCCAGGTAAAGCTCCTGAGCATTAACCGGAGAGGGCTTAATGAGCACCTGGAACTGATAGTAGTGCTGCATGCGGTTAGGGTTCTCGCCGTAGCGGCCGTCGGCGGGACGGCGGCAGGGCTGCGCATAGCAGGTGCGCCATTCGGCGGGACCGAGCGAGCGCAGCGTGGTCGCGGTATGGAAGGTACCGGCACCGACCTCGGAGTCATAGGGCTGCATAATGACGCAGCCCTGCTCGCCCCAGTACTGCTGGAGGCGCAGGATGATGTCTTGGAAGGAAAGCGATGAAGCGTTCATGCCTCTAATATCCCCTCGTCGAAACGATTACACGGTTAGGTACTGTACTATAGCGGTTTTTAGTCGATAGCGCCGATGCGGTTGAGCGGCCAGTAGCGCACAAGCGCCACAGCGATCAAATCAGAGCGATCGACGGGACCAAAGTAGCGCGAGTCGGCAGAGTTTTCGCGGTTGTCGCCCATCACCCACACGCACCCGTCGGGAACGGTGTAGGGATAACTCACCTGGGCGCCAGGCGCTTGGACCGAAAGCGGCCAGCTCATGCCCGTCGTATAGTCCTCATCGAGCGCTTGGCCGTCAACGACCACCTTGCCGTCCTGCAGGTCGACCGTCTGGCCGGCCGTGGCAATAACACGCTTGACAAGAACATCATGCTCGGAAGTGACATCGGGGTTGTGGAACACCACGATATCACCCTGTTTGACGGGCTGACCGAGCTCGAGGCTCACCTTTTGTGCCAGGATCTGGTCGCCAATCTCGATCGTGTCCTCCATGGAGCCGGTGGGTACCACAAAGGGCTCGACCACAAAGGTGCGGATCAGGAAGGTGGCCACGAGCGCGATCGCGATGACCGCGACACACTCAAAAGCGCCCCTCAACGCGGAATGCTGCGATGGAACCATTCTCACTCCTCGCTCTGCGAATACGAAGCGTCCAGAATCTCCTGCGCGTATGCGCGCTCCTGGGGCGTAAGCCGTGCCGTCTCGATCAGGTCGGGACGCCAGCGGCAGGTGCGCTCGATGGCATTCTTACGGCGCCAGGCGTCAACCTTGGCATGGTCACCGCTCACGAGCACCGGCGGCACGCCCTCGCCGTTGAATTCAGCAGGGCGAGTGTACTGCGCATACTCGAGCAGGCCTCCGTCCTCGGCGGTCGAGAACGACTCGTCGACGTTGCTCATCTCGTCACCAAGGGCGCCGGGAATCAGGCGTACGACGGCATCGGCAACGACCATAGCGGGAAGCTCGCCGCCCGTGAGCACGTAATCGCCGATCGACAGGCGCTCGTCGGCATACGCATAGGCACGCTCGTCGACACCCTCGTAACGGCTGCACACAAACAGCAAGCGCTCGCTTTTGAGCAGGCGCTCGGCCACATGCTGTGTAAAGGGCTCGCCACAGGGGGTAAAAAACACCACGGTGGGCTTAGGACCCTCGGAGCTAATAGCCTCGATGGCCTCGACAATAGGCTCGACCTTCATGAGCATGCCCTGCCCGCCGCCGTACGGCTCGTCATCGACGGTACGATGGCGGTCGTGCGTCCAGTCGCGCAGGTTATACGCCTTAAAATCAAAAAGGCCGGCCTTGCGGGCGCGGCCCAAAATCGATGTGGACATGACGGGCTCAAACATCTCGGGAAAGACCGAAAGGGTCTCAATCAGCATGTTGTCCTCCCTACTTGTCCATATCGATCAGGCCGTCCATAACGTGGACGGAAATTGTTCCTGTGTCGGGAAGATCGAGCACAACCTGCTCGATCACGGGAATCAGTACCTCGCCGTACCGATCACCCTCGACAACCCAAACATCGTTAGCGGGCGTCGACATGATCTCGACGATCGTGCCGAGTGAACCGAAGCGCTCGTCGACCACCTCGCGACCCATCAGGTCGGTATAGGCGGCGTCGAGTGAATCGAGCTCTAAATCGTCACGATTTGCCAACACATAGCATCCCGTGATGCCCTCGGCGGCCGTCAAGTCGTCAATGCCCTCAAACGAGACCAGATCGCCATCGCCCGTATCGGTGACGGACACGACCGTGCAAAAGCGGTCGCGCTTGAGCGCCGGCGGCGTCAGGGCGACGCGCATACCCGGCTCTAATACAGAAGGAAGCCCCCGCAGCGGTTGCGCGAGGACCTCCCCCTTCCTTCCGTGCGGCTTGACCACACGGGCGATGTTTTTGTACTGGGACCTCAAGGTCCTAGCCCAGAACCTCTACCTCGACAGCAGTGTCGAGGCGAGCGGCCAGTGCACGGGCGAGCGTGCGAATGGCCTTGATGGTACGGCCACGACGGCCGATGACCTTAGCGACGTCATCCTCGGCGACAGAAACCTCGATCGTAGAGGCGTCGTCACCATCGATGACCTCAAGGCTCACGGAATCCGGGTCGTCGACGATCTGAACAACGAGATATTCGACGAGATCGGCGATGCGATCTGAGAGCATTGCCTCACCCTCGAGCTGTGCAGCGTCAACCTCAGGCACGATTTACTCCTCGGCGCCCTCAGCGGCCTCAGCGGCAGCCTTAGCGACCTCGGCCTCTTTGGCGAGCTGCTTCTTGGACTTCTTGACGACGGTCTCGGTCTTCTCGCCCTCGTTGGCGGCCTTGACCAGAGCGGCGACGGCGTCGGTAAGCTGAGCGCCCTTGGACTGCCAGTCGGCGATCTTCTCGAGGTCGAGGTTGATGGTCTTGGGGGCGGTCATCGGGTTGTAGCGGCCAACCTCCTCGATGATACGACCGTCACGCGGGGCGCGGGAATCGGCGACGACGACACGGTAGTACGGACGCTTCTTAGCGCCGTGACGAGCAAGGCGAATCTTGACTGCCAAAGGAAACTCCTCCAACCAAGCAGCTTTAGGCTGCAACTACAAACAAACAGTTGAACATAATACGCCATCGACGCGGGCAGGTGAAGTCCGTGAGACCAACTTCTTCGGTGTAGTCGAGGGCAAATCCATATCTTAGACAAGAATTCGGGATTTGCAAGCACATACACGCACCCCACATGAGCTGCGCGGTATACTCATGACATGGAAAGACGCGAACATACATACGGTTATGAGGATGCCATGGGCGTCACACCGCCTCCCTGGACGGGTTCGGCGGTGGGCCTCATGGACCTCGATGCATTTTTTGCGAGCGTGGAGATGCTCGATCATCCCGAATGGCGCGGAAAGCCACTCATCGTGGGCGGAGACGCCGATTCGCGTGGCGTCGTGTCCACGTGCTCGTATGAGGCACGTCGCTTTGGCGTGCGCTCTGCCATGGCCTCGGCCGAGGCGCGGCGCTTGTGCCCGCAAGCCATTTGGACGCACGGGCACTTTGATCGCTACCGCGAGGTGAGCGCGCAGGTCATGGCGATTCTTGCCGAGGAGACGCCGCGCGTTGAGCGCGTATCCATCGACGAAGCCTTTATCGATATCACACCGGGTCGTTTTGCGCCCGAGGACCCGCTGCTGGTTGCACGGCGCATAAGCGACCGCGTGGCAGCGCTGGGAGTGACCTGTTCCATTGGCGTGGGCTGCAACAAGACGGTCGCAAAGATCGCAAGCGAGCGGGATAAGCCGTTTGGGCTGACCATCGTGCGCCCCGGAACCGAGCAGCGCTTTTTGGCCGCGCTGCCGGTATCTGCCATGAGCGGCATCGGGCGCTCGGCCGAGGAGCGACTGCGCCGCATGCGCATCTACACGCTCGGCGAGCTGTCACGCGCGCCGGAATCCACGCTAGCTGCAATTTTTGGCGTCAACGGCGAACGCATGCGCCAGCGTGCGCTGGGGCTCGAAATATCCGAAGTAACAAGCCTCGATGAGGAACGCGAGGTTAAATCCGTGAGCAATGAGCGCACCTTTGCGAAAGATTTGACTGAGCGTGGGGACATCGAAGCGGCGATTGCGCTGTTGGGAGAGTCGGTTGGACGCCGCCTGCGCCGTCAGGGACTGACGGGCGGCACGGTAACGCTCAAGCTTAAGTATTCGTATGGCAGCGGACGCACGGCGCAGCGGCGGCTTCCCCACCCCACCGACGACGAGAATATCTTTGTGGCGGTTGCGCTCGAACTGCTCGACAACATCTGGCAGGAAGGCATGCATGTTCGCTTAGCAGGCATCGGCATGAGCGACTTTGACCATCAGGGCGGCATCCAGACCGACCTGTTCTGCGAAGTCGACGACCGCGGAGCCCAATCAAGCGACCGTCGCGACCTCTCCGTCGCGATCGATGCCGTCCGAGACAAGTTCGGCGACACCGCCCTATCTTTCGGCCGCCAATCCCGCTTCGACGATTAACCGCCTTTGGGCAAAAAGAAAGCCGGGCAGGTGCGGAAAACCGCAACTGCCCGGCGAAATGCGCGAGGCTAGCTAAAAGCCCCATATCAAATGAGCCACTAGAGGAGGTCGAGGGGGAGCTGGGGGGCGTCACCCCAGAGCTTTTCTAGGCGGTAAAAGTCGCGGGCTTCGGGAGTGAAGACGTGGACGACAACCGAGCCGTAGTCCATGAGCATCCAGGTCTTCTGCTCGCGGCCCTCGATGGAGAACGGATGCTCGCCGCAAGCCTCGGCAACCTTCTCCTCGATCTCGTCGACAATCGAATCGACCTGGCGGTTGTTGGTACCGGTGGCAAGCACAAAGTAGTCGCACACGTCGGAAAGCTCGGTCAGGTCGAGCACCTGCACGTCCTCGCCCTTCTTGTCGTAGGCGGCCTGCGCGGCGGCGCGGGCGACATCCTCGGCGGCGACACCGCTCGCGGACAGCGAGGCGGCGGTGCGGTCGGACGTGGCAACGAAACTCTTGTGCTCCACACCTTCAAGAATCTGCTCGTCAGTCATGGTCTCGTCGGCCATGGAATACCTCTTTCTAGACACACCCGAGCTAGCGCAGCTGGGCGTAATGGTTGTAAATCGTAATAGCCGTGGGATAAAGATAGCGCCCGGACTGGATCACATAGACCAGACCCTGCGCAAAACAGGAGAAGAACAACTCATCGAGCGAGAACTTCCCCACCATCTTGCGCAGCGCATGGGCATAGTCGCCGTGACGGTTGGGCTCGATGGCATCTGCCACAAAGACCACCATATCGAGCGGCGTCATGTCGCAGGCACCCACGGTGTGACGGTCGACAGCCTGGAAAACGGCCGGTGACAGCTCGGGAAAAAGCTGCGGAAGCTCATAGGCGGCAACAGGGCCATGCAAAAGCGGCGTCGCGGCGGAAGGAGAGCCGGCAACCTTGATGCCATAGTGAAGCGCGCGGGCCACGAGCTCGTCATCGGAAAGAACCTTGTCCCAGTCGTGAATTAAGCCGGCGGCAGCCGCATCAAAGCGGTCAACGCCGTAGACCTCGGCCAGATGAAGTGCGGTCTCGGCAACACCCAGCGAATGCACATAGCGCTTGCGCTTATCTTTCATGCGAACATCGAGCAGCTCTTGAATGCGCTTGAGCAGCGCGCGCTCATCGCCCTCAAACTGGTCCTCTACCGACAACGTAGCCCCCATCACTCAAAATCTTCTTGGCCCAAATCGGCATATAGCCTGCGCTTGCGAATGTAGCCGAGCACGGACTCGCTCGTAAGATAGCGCACGCTCATGCCGCGGGCAACTCGCTTACGAATGTTCGTCGAGCTGATCGCCAGCGCCGGAATCTGAATATAGCGCACGTCGAACGGCAGCCCCGACTCTTTGATTCGGGCACGCGCCGTATCGATATCAAAGCCCGGTCGCGTCGCCGCAATAAAGGTAGCAAGCTCAGCGATTCGTTCGGCATCATGCCAGGTCACAATATCGATAATCGCATCGGCGCCCGTAATAAAGTAGAGCTTTACCTGCGGCGGGTAAAAATCGCGAAGGGCATGAAGCGTATCGGCCGTATAGGTTACACCCGGACGGTCAATCTCGAACCGGCTCGCCAAAAAGGCCGGGTTCGCGGCGGTGGCGAGGACCGTCATGGCATAACGGTCCTCGGCAGGCGTAACCGGCTTGTCAAGCTTAAAGGCGGGAGAGCCCGCCGGCATAAAGAGCACAGCGTCCAAGTCGAGCGACTCGCGCGCCTGCTCGGCAGTCACCAGGTGCCCGTAATGAATCGGGTCGAATGTGCCGCCCATAATGCCAAGCCGAAACTCCTTGCCCTCTTTTATGGGCAGCTCGGGCAAACCGATTCCACCGCGCAGCGACATGGCTTACTCGCCCTCCGAGGTCTCGGCATCGTCCGCGGCATCCGCCGCATCGACAACCTCGACGCCCTCATCCGCAGCATCGGCCACGTCAATGGCCTCAACGGCAACGTCCTCGCCAGCGTCCTCGAGCTCCTCGTACTCCGAGAAGTCCTCAGCGCCCTCAAAGTCAAAGGCACGCTGGCAAATGCGGACCTCGTCGCCCGCACGGCAACCGGCCTTCTCGAGCGCGTCGTCAACACCCATACGCGCAAACTTATGCTGCAGGTAAATGACGGCTTCCTCGTTTTCCCAGTCGGTCTGGATGACCATGCGCTCGATAGCACGACCGACCACGCGGAAGGCACCGGGCTCTTCCTGGACAATGCGGAAACGCTTCTCGCGCTGCAGACGGCGACGCTCCCACTCCTCGTCGCGCAAATCGACCGGCTCATCGGAGACCGCCAGCTCGGCGCGCAGCTTAGCCACCTGCTCGCCCACGGCAAGCATCAGCGTGTTGAGGCCGGCGCCCGTCACGGCGGACACGGCAAAGAACATATGTCCATCGTCGAGCGCGGCGCGCTTAAGGTCGGCAATCTTGTCGGCCGTGCCCGGCGCATCGCACTTGTTGGCGACGACGATCTGCGGACGCTCCGAAAGCTCGGCGCCATACTGCTCGAGCTCACGGTTGATGATGCGGTAATCCTCAACCGGGTCGCGATCCTCAAAACCGCCCGTCATGTCGACGACATGCATGATGAGCGCCGTACGCTCGATGTGGCGCAGGAACTGGTGGCCCAAGCCCTTGCCCTCGCTCGCGCCCTCGATGAGGCCGGGGACGTCGGCAACGACATAGGAGTACTCGCCGGCACGCACCATACCCAGGTTGGGCACGAGCGTGGAAAACGGATAGTCGGCGATCTTGGGTCGGGCGGCACTCATGCGCGCGATAAGCGAGGACTTGCCCACCGAGGGGAAGCCCACGAGCGCGGCATCAGCCATGAGCTTCATCTCGAGCTCAATCCAGTGCTCCTCGGCCGGCTCGCCCAGCTGGGCGAATGCGGGCGCGCGGCGCACCGACGTCACAAAGTGCGTATTGCCCAGACCGCCGGCACCGCCGGGCGCCACAACGACGCGCTCGCCATCATGCACCAAGTCGGCAATCTCGAACATCGGGGTCTGCGTCTCGGGGTCGAGCTCGCGCACCACGGTACCCATGGGAACCTTGAGAATAAGGTCCTCGCCGCTCTTACCGTTACGACGGGCACCCTGCCCGTGCGTGCCGCGCTCGGCGCGGAAGTGATGCTTAAAGCGGTAATCGATCAGCGAAGACAGCTGAGCATCGGCCTGGATGACGACATTGCCGCCACGACCGCCGTCGCCGCCATCGGGGCCGCCCTTGGGGACAAATGCCTCGCGCCTAAACGACATGCATCCGGCTCCGCCGTCGCCGCCGCACACGTTAATGCGGCTGATATCGGTGAACTGTGACAACAGAATCGCCTCCTACAAAAAGAGGGAGACCCTTGAATCCTAAAACTCAAGTGCCTCCCACATATGTGCTCTATGAAGGGTGAATTACGCGTTCGCGAGCGGGCGTACGCTGACCCTGTGCTTGATACCCTTGTGGAACTCAACGGTACCGTCGACCAGCGCGAACAGCGTGTCGTCCTTGCCACGGCCAACGTTCTCACCCGGGTGGATGTGAGTGCCGTGCTGACGGACGAGAATCGTGCCCGTGGTTACCGTCTGGCCGGCATAGCGCTTCGTGCCAAGGCGCTGACCGCGGGAGTCACGGCCATTACGGGAGGAACCGAGTCCTTTTTTGTGTGCCATTGTGTATACCTACTCTTTCGTTACGAGTGTAATCTACTCGGCGACGGGAGCCTCGGCAACAGCCTCGGCCTCTGCCTTGACAGCCTTCTTGGCGCGGGACGTAGCCTGGACCTTCACGATCTTCAGCTTGGTGAGCTGCTGACGGTGACCCTTCAGACGACGATAGCGCTTACGCTTGTGGAACTTGAAGACCAGCTGCTTCTCGCCCTTGAACTGCTCAACGATCTGAGCGGTAACCTTGGCCTTGGCCAGCTTGTCGGGATCGGTGACGATCTTCTTACCATCGTTGAGGAAGATGACCGGCAGGGTGACCTTGTCGCCCTCATTGCCCTCGATCTTCTCGACGGTGATGACATCGTCGGTGGCGACCTTGTACTGCTTGCCGCCCGTGTTAACGATTGCGTACATGTTTACTTGCCCTTCATGCATCAGTTAGTGCAACAGCCGAATATAGTAGCAGGCGATAATACCCCCGTCAACGAGTATGTGGAGCAAATCCACAAGTTCGCACAGGTATGGGGCTGACGAGTCGGCCCTCGTCGTCCTCGCATGCTTGATTCTGACGCTCGACATCGTAGGAGCAGATGGTCACGAGGTCTTGCATACCGGTGGAAACAATAGGTGCATCGACGCCCGGGGTCAAGCCCTGCAACAAAACATCAGCAGCAGAAAGCAAAATCTCCGGACGCATGGAGCCCTCGTTGTCGGCATGGGTGTCGAGCATGAGCACCAGATGGTCCTCACACTCCCCCGCCGTGAGCTCATAGCCAACGAGCGTATGGTCCAGATCAAGTCGCTTGCTCTTTTTGCCGCGTGCATAATCAATGCCATGACCCGCGCGCAGCGTGTCGATCGCAGCTCGCACCTCGTCGGCGCTCACGGGAGCCTCTGGGTCCAGATGCAAGTCGATGCGGTATGACAGACGCGTAAGCTGAGCCGTCAGCGCCGGCGTGCGCACGTCGATGTAGGCAGCCTCGATGGGCGCCAGATCGGCAGGCGATGCCGCCGCCAGGCGCTCAAAGGCCTCGTCGAGCGCCACGAACTCGGTCATAAACAGGTCATACCACTCGCAGGTCGACGACGTACCCACCGGAAGCGCCGAAGAGAAGCCCACGCGCATGTGCGGAGAGAAGCCCTGCGTGACGGCATAGGGCAGGCCCGCACGGCGCACGATGCGCTCAATGGTATGGATCAGTTCCAGATGGCCCAGGTACTTAAGGCGATCGCGCTTGCCGTAGCGAACGCGCAGCCTAAAGAGCGTGGGGTTGTCGGTCAAGCGCTCACTCATGCGCGATCACCCATCAATACGTTCTTGGCATGGAGCGTGGGGCAGATTCCGCAGCCGGTGCACGACGTGCGGGTGCAGTCGGGCGTCGTGACGCCCTCGAGCGAGCGACGGTACTCGCGCTCGAGGAAGCCGCGCGTGCAGCCGGGGCTCACGTGCTCCCACGGCAGGCGCCAGTCCAACTCGTAGGGCAGGTGCACGAGCTCATTAAGGTCGATTCCGTTTTTGGCAGCGGCCTCCTTCCAGTTGTCGAGCGAGAAGTGCTCCACCCAGGCGTCGAAGCGCGAGCCCGCACGCCAGGCATCGATGATGACCGGCGTCATATCGCGACCGGCACGGGAGAGCGCTGCCTCGATAAGCGAGGTCTCCGCATCGTGGTAGTGTACGCGAACGGCGCGGTTGCGCACGCTCGTGATGAGCAGCTTCTGGCGGCGCTTGACGTCGTCGTAATCGAGCTGCGGGCACCACTGGAAGGGCGTTGCCGCCTTGGGGATGAACACCGAAACAGAGATAGACACCGAGATAGACCCGCGGCGCGCCTTGGGCACCACGGAGCGGCCGAGCTCCAGCACGTGATCGGCCAGGTTGGCGATAGCCACGATGTCCTCGTCGCGCTCGCCGGGAAGGCCCATCATGAAGTAGAGCTTCATGCGGTTCCAGCCGGCCTCGAAGGCTGCCTTGGCCGCGCGATCCAAGTCCTCCTCGGTCACGTTCTTGTTGATGATGTCGCGCATACGCTGGCTGCCCGCCTCGGGCGCGAACGTCAGGCCGCCCTTCTTTTCGCCGGCGACCGACTCAGCCATATCCACGCCAAACGAATCCAGGCGCTGCGAGGGAATGGACACGCGAATGCCCGTGTCTTCCAGACGGCGGTTAAGGCGACCGAGCACATCGCGGATGCAGGAGTGGTCGGTCGTCGAAAGCGAGGTAAGCGACACCTCGTCATAGCCGGTCTTTTCCAGGCCCTGGATCACCGATGACACGATCTGGTCGGCCGAGCGCTCGCGTACCGGGCGATACGTCATGCCTGCCTGGCAAAAACGGCAGCCGCGGGCGCAGCCACGCAAGATCTCGATAGACAGGCGATCGTGGACGAGCTGCGCATACGGCACGCACGACTGAGATAGCGGATTGGTGGCACCAAAGTCCTCGACGACGCGCTTGTAAACTACCGGCGGGACGTCCTTGCCCTCGCGCGGCACGGTGTAGCCATGCGGCGAACAGGGCTCGTCATGACGCACCTCATACAGGGACGGCACATAGGTACCGGCGACCGTCGCGAGCTGCTCGACAATCTGGGCGCGCGAGACGCCCTCGTCGCGCAGGCGGCGATGCAGCTGACAGATCTCGAGCAGCGACTCCTCGCCCTCGCCAATGAGGATGGCATCGAAAAAGGCCGCGTACGGCTCGGGGTTATACACCGAGGGACCACCGGCGACGATGATGGGATCGTCCTCGGTACGGTCGGCAGCTAACAGCGGAATGCCAGAGAGATCGAGCGCTTCGAGGAAGTTTGTCACAGCCATCTCGTGCGGCACGTGCATGCCGACGATGTCGAACGATGCCACGGGCGCTGCGCCCTCGAGCGACAGCAGCGGAATCCCCGCCTCGCGCATCGCATCGCCCATATCGGGCCACGGCACGTAGCCGCGCTCGCAGGAAATGCCCTCGGCCTGATTAAGGATGTTGTAGAGAATGGCGATGCCCTGGTTGGGCAGACCGACCTCATACACGTCCGGATAGATCATGCAGCAGCGATAGTCGGCATCGGCCTTTGAGAGCGTGCCCCACTCGTGGTCGATATAGCGACTCGGCTTTTCGACCTTGGCGAGCAACGGCTCGATCAGATGAAAACAGTCTTGGTATGCAACGCGCAACAGAAAACCCCTAAGCAGCGAGATCGGATGCGTCTTGGTAGGACGCCATAGGACGGGTAGCGCCCGCGACCGTGGTCACCAGGTCGCGAACGCGCGAGAACATGGCAGCAGCGACCTCGTTGGCGCGGCTGTAGTCGACATCGCGCTCGTAGAGCGACACGAGCGCGCGACCCATACCATAGGTACCCACGGCTGCGGTAAGCGCCTTAACGGCAAAGCCGATGTGCGGCGTCCGCTTCACCAATGCGCGGGTAACAGCGCGAATCACCAGACCGCCGGCGAGCACGCCCGCGACCTCGTAGCCGCGCTCGGGCTTAATGCCGCGTCCAAAGATGGCCGCGAGCTCAAAGAGCATGCCCACCTGCGCCAGCGCCATCACGGGATAGTCGGCACCCGGCAAAAACACCAGGGCGCCCGTCGCCATGTTGGTGAGCGCGCACGAGGTAATGATGCGATTTGCCGCCGCGATGCGCATAAAGGCAAAGTTGGCGGCAAAAGCCGTCTCCTTGTCCGTACGATCGAGAATCCAGCGGGCAAGCGTCTCGAGCAGATACGTCTTATCGGTTGCCGCCACCACGCCGAGCATGGGTGTGGACTCCTCGATAAACGGCACCTCCACAGCAGACTCGGCAAGCACGCACACGGGCGCGCCGGCGATCACGAGCTCCTGCACGGCACTCTCCAGGCGGTCGGAGCCGCACGAGAGGACCAACACCACATCGGTATCGGCCTTGGGAACGATACGGTCCTCCCCCAGGCGATCAACACGCACAATGCCCGAAGTCGTCTGCGGCACAAAGGCATCGCGCACCGTCTCGACCAAAAAGCGAGACGCAGTCGAATCAAGGTAAACCGAGACACGCACCGGTGTATCGGAATCCTTCTTAACAGACGCGCCCATCTTAAAAGCGCTGGTCAACTTATCTACGGGAATCTTCATGGCAAACCCCTCCAGCGGTTACGCGGCGCCCGAACGATGCCGCCATATGGATTGTACGATACCCACCGTCAGCAACTGAATCATCATCGACGACGAACCAAAACTAATAAACGGCAGCGGAATACCGGTAATCGGCATCATGCCAATGCACATGCCGATGTTCTCGAAGGTCTGGAACGCCCACATGCCGACGATGCCCACGCACGATAGGCGCAAGAACAGCGACTCGCACTTAAAGGCAACGCGGATCGTCGAGAAGATCAGCAGCACGTAGAGGCACAGGAGCAAAAAGGAGCCGCAGAAGCCGAAGGTCTCGGACAGGAAGGCAAAGACGAAGTCGGTGTGGAACTCGGGCAGAAAGCCGCCGGCCGACTGCGTCGCGTGGCCCAGGCCCTTACCAAAGAAGCCACCCGAGCCGACGGCAATGAGCGACTGCTGAAGGTTGTAGGCATCATCCGAATTGGCATTGTCGGGGTCGATGAAGACCGTCAGACGGTTCATCTGATACTGCTTGATAAGCACGTCGTGGCCAAGGAGCGAATCAAAGACCGAGTCGAGCGCCAAGATGAGCGCAATCAAACCAACCAGCAGGGCCAAGGTCGACAGCACCCATTCGCGGCGTGCACCGCTCATGCAGATGACGATGGCACCCGAGACCAGCACGACTAGGCCCGAGCCCAGGTCGCCCATGGCGACGACGGCCAAAAACGGGATGGACAGCATACCGCAGAGCTTGACGTAGTCGCGAACGGTATCGATGCGGCCGTTGTATTGCGAGCCAAGCGTGGCGATAAAGAAGATGGTGATGAGCTTGGCGAGCTCAACGGGCTGGAAGGTCAGGCCGATACCGGGGATCTTGATCCAGCCCGTCATGCCCAGACCGCCCGTATAGGACAGGCCCGGAATCTTGGGCGAGAAGATCACGATCAGGTCAATGACGAGCAGCGCCGTCGAGAAATTGGAAATGCCACGCAGGTCGGTGCGCCAGACGAGCACCGCCAGCACCGCGCCAATGCCAATACCCAGCAGGTGGCGCGAGAACGAGGCATCGGCCTTAAACTGCGAAGCCGACCAAATAATGATGGCGCCATAGGCAACGAGTGCGACGGTAGCCAGCAGCACACCGATGTGTACCTTCTGGCGAAACGTGCCGCGCGAGGCCGAGAGCTGCTTGTTAACGCGGTCCAGGCTGCTGCGGGAGCCGGTCTTGGTTGAGCGGAACAGGTCCGCCGGCGAAAAGTCCATCGCAACCTCCTATCGAACCGAAGAATCGCCCGTAGCCGATGAGGTATCGGGCTCGTCATAAATCGCACCGAGTACATCGCGCACGACATGCATCGCCGTATCCGATCCGCCACCGCCCTGTTCCAAGATGGTGGCAATCACGTACTTAGGATCGTCAGCAGGGGCATAGGCGCAAAACCATGCGTAATCGTCCTCGCCGTTCTTCTCGCCCGTGCCGGACTTGCCGAACACCTGCGGTGTCAGGCTGCTAAAGTGGGCGGCCAGCGACGTCGAGGCCGTGTAGATCACGTCGTGCATACCGTTGCGGACGAGCGTCAAGTCGGCATCGCTGTTAATCTGCGCCTCCAAGCGCTTCTTTTTGCCTTTGCCGTTGTACTTATAGGCATCGCCGTCGCCATCGCGCGACACCGCCGACAAAAACACATGCGGCACAAACTGCTTGCCGCCGTTGGCAAGGCCCATGTAGGCACATGCCATCTGCAGCGGCGTCACCAAAATGTCGCCCTGCCCGATGGCGATGTTCGTCATATCGCCGGCGTTCCATTTACGGTCCTCGGCCGAGGCATCGGTAAAGTACGACTCTTTCCACTCGGCGTCTGGAATGCGGCCGGCACCCTCGCTTGGCAGGTCAATGCCGCAGGTCTTGCCCAGCCCCCAGCGACGAAAGACCTCCTGCAGGCCCTCAGGGTGCTGGTCGTTGTAGAAAAACGCCTTGCCCATGTCGTAGAACACGGGATCGCACGAATTGGCGATACCGGACTGCAGCGTCATGGTGCCGTGGCCGGAGTGCAGCCAGCAATACTTGCCCCACGACTTTCCCAAGCCCGTCCAATAGCCCGTGCAGTTGGTCGTCTGACCCGAGGTATAGGTTCCAAACTCAAGGCCCGCCAAGGCCGAGAGCGGCTTAATGGTCGAAGCCGACATGTACTGGCCGCTAATGGCGCGGTTGAGCAGCGGATGCGAACCCTTGTCGTCGTTGAGCTCGGTCCACACGTCATTTGAGACGCCGCCGATAAAGACGGACGGATCAAACTTGGGCTCACTTGCCATGCCCAGAATTTCGCCGTTGTTGGGATCGAGGCACACCACAGCGCCGTTGCCGGCGTTGCTGTAGCCAGTGGTCTTGGCAAGCTCAATGGCATTCGCCAGAGCCGTCTCGCAGGCCTGTTGAATCTTAAGATCGAGCGTAAGCTTAATGTCGGAGCCGGCCTTGGCGGGAACGGCGCCCGCTTGTCCGGTCACGTTACCCGAGGCGTCAACTTTCACGGTCTGCTCGCCACGAATACCCTGCAGCAGGTTTTCGTAGTAGCTCTCAACACCCGCCTGGCCCACGATATCGCCCGACTGGTACGTAATCCGGCCAGCAGAAGCATCATCATCGCCAGAGGTTTTCTTATTCTGGGCCTCAAGCTGCTCGGAGGTAATGGTGCCGGTATAGCCCAAGATATGGCATGCCGTCTCGCCATATGGATACTGGCGCTCGGTGCGCTCGGCAATCTTCACGCCAGGGAACTCGCCGGCGTGCTCCTGAATATAGGCAACCGTGGAGCGGCGCACGTCCGTCGCGATGGTATGCAGGCTCTGAGCGCCCTCGGAATTGTCCTGGATATTGCGCAGCACCGCGACGTAGGGCATACCGAGCACGTTGGCAAGATGGCGAACCAGCACGGTGTCATCGGCCAGGTCGCGATAGGCGACGACGGCAAGTGAGGGACGGTTTTGCACAAGTGCCACGCCATTGCGATCAAGGATTCGCCCGCGCACAGCCGGCGTGGTGACAGTACGGGTCTGGTTGCTCTTGGCCTGCTTGTCGTAGTAGTCCGACGAGACCATCTGCATACCCCACAGCTTGACGGCGAGCGCGGCAAACATCGCGCCCACGCCGGCGGTGAGGATGGAGAAGCGACCCTTGAAGGCGGTAGCGGCGGTATTGCCCTCGCCCTCGGTGGCACGCGGGGCCGTTCCATGCTGAGTGTCGTAGGTAAAACGGGAATCGCCGCGGCGCATGATGACCAGCGCGACCACAATGGCCACGACCAACACGATACCGGCGATGATAACCGTCATCTGGGAAGACATCTACGGGCCTCCCCTATTTGAGTTTGCGGGTCTTGGGCTTGAAGCGCATGCCCGTCTGGCGTCCGCCACGTGCGGAGAATCCGTAACCGGACTGCGGCACGACACCGGACATCAAAAACGGAATGGCAACCAGACCCGTCAGGATCGAAGACGGCAGTGCGTGGCCAAAAATAGCCACCACGAAGCTCGTCTCCAGACCCATAAACAGCAAGATGATGCTGTAGACCACGTTGATGGCAAGCGCGAAGGCGCCCACGGTAATACCGCGCGCGCTCGGGGAGCCGCCCGTCTGACCGGCCGCGCTGTGCACCAGGGCAAAACTGCCCACCGTCAGCAGCAGCGACATAACGCCCACCGGAACGGCGGCGGAAAGATCATAGAACAGGCCACTGCAAAAACCGCAGACGACAGCCCGCGTGGGATCGCCCGAAAACACGCTCAGGCACACCAGGATAATCATAAAGTTGACGCGACCGCCCGCGATGGAAATCTGCGGCGCCAGGCCCGCCTGCAGGAGCACGCAGGCAATGGCGGCGATAGCAAACGTACGGGAGCTCGCCCCTTGTTCGTGTAGATCCATGGACATGCCCTCCCTATTCGCTCGAGCCGGAATCGGTTGTCTCGGACGATTCGGAGCTTTCGTCCGAGTCCTCGCCCTTAGTCTTGGTCGCCGAATCGCGCGAGGTGCCCTGCGGTGTGCTGTTAGCAGAGCTCACGTCCTCGTCCGAGGCCGACTGTTCGTCGGTCAGCGAGGTGATGACGAGCACCTCCTCGTTATTCTCTGCCGTGGTCTGGGCGCGTACGACGATGGTGTAATACACATCGTTGGCCGACTTCTCCACCGAGGAAACAGTGCCGAGCGGCAGGCCCTTGGGGAACACGCCGCCAATGCCCGAGGTCACGATGATGTCGCCCACTTTGACGTCGGAGTCGACGCTCACGTACTCAAGGCGCAGGGTGCCATCGGGCTGGCCCTGGAGCATACCCTGGGCGCGCGTGTCCTGCACCATAGCCGACACGCCCGAATTCTCATCGCCAATCAGGCGCACGGTAGAGGTCTTGGCCGATACCTCGATAATCTGGCCGATAACACCGGCAGAACTCGTCACGGGCATGTTGATGGTCAGGCCGTCGGCAGATCCCTTGTCGATGGTAACGGTCGAGGTCCAGGCATCGCCCGACGCACCGACAATACGGGCAGCGGTCGACTTAAGGTTGTAGGTCGATTGCAGCCCGACCAGGCCCTCCAGGCGCTCGGCAGTCTTTTGAGACTCGGAAAGCTCGGCGACCTTAGAGGTCAGCACCTCGTTTTGCTTCTTGAGGTCATCGAGCGACTCCTGCGAAGCCGTGAGGTTGGAGAACACGTTGCCGATCGCGTTGAAGGGAGCCGCCACGGCCGAGCCCACAAAGCGCACCGGCGACGTAATCGTCGTCACACCCGAGCGTACGGCATGAATCGGCCCGGCCTCACCCTCACGGATATAAAACGTGAGCAGCAACACCGAAATCAGGCTGAAAACAATCAACGGGCGCATACCCGTTGATTGTCGCTTGGTATTCAGATTTGGAGAGAAACCCGAAGATCGTGCCAAATGGAATCCACCTTTTGGAAATTAAGCATTGGTTTGGACGAAGCCACCGTCAAAGGCGTTGGCCTCGAGCACGCGGGCGCAACCGTTTACGACGTTATCGAGCGCCGTGGGGCTGACGTTGACAGAAACGCCGGTCTCGTCGCGCAGGCGCACGTCGAGGCCGCGCAGCAGCGCACCGCCGCCGGTCAGCAGAATGCCGTAGTACATAAGGTCCGAGGCAAGATCAGGCGGCGTGGCGTCCAGAGCGTCCTTAACGGCCTTGGCCATCTCGTCGAGCGGCTTGTTAAGCGCGCGACGAATCTCCTCGCTCTCGATACGCACGGTCTTGGGCAGGCCCGTGATAACGTCGCGTCCGTTGACCTCGACGTCGAGCTCATCCTTGAGCGGCACGGCGGAACCGACCTTGATCTTGATATCCTCGGCCGTGCGCTCGCCGATAGCCAGGTTGTAGGCATCGCGAACATGGGTGAGGATAGCCTGGTCGAACTCGTCACCGGCAATGCGGATGGACTGCGACACGACAATACCGCCCATAGCGATAACGGCGACCTCGGTGGTGCCGCCGCCGATATCGATGACCATGGAGCCCGTGGGCTCCTCGACGGGTAGGTCGGCGCCGATGGCAGCCGCCATGGGCTCCTCAATCAGATAGGCCTGGCGAGCGCCGGCCTGGATCGTGGCCTCAAAGACGGCACGCTTCTCGACCGACGTGACGCCGGAGGGAACGCAGACGACGACGCGTGGACGCGGAGTCCACGGATAGCGCTTCTCGGAAGCCTTGTCGATAAAGTAGCGAAGCATGGCCTCGGTGACATCGAAGTCGGCGATGACGCCGTCCTTAAGGGGACGAACGGCCACGATGTTGCCGGGCGTACGGCCGAGCATACGCTTGGCCTCGATGCCGACTGCCAGGATGCGCTCGTCGTTCTTGTCGATAGCGACAACGGAGGGCTCGCGGATGACGATGCCCTTGCCGCGCACGGAGACGAGCGTATTGGCGGTGCCGAGGTCGATGGCGAGATCGCCCGCATAGCTACCGAAGAACATATCCATCAAAGAAAACAACGCAACTCCTGATGTGTTGGATGATTGCTGGAAAACTACTAGCCCATCATACTAGCGCAAGCCCGGCACCTCACTTGCGGTGAAGCGCCGGGCAGAGCCAAATCTCATAAGGTCACTACTGGTTGTCAGCGGCCGAGAAATCGATGTCGAGCGAGGAGACGGCCCAACCGATATGGTTGTCGGAGCGCACGAATTTAACGGTGTACTCCTGCTCGCCGCCCTTGGACAGCGAAGCCTTCACCTTGGCGGTGGTCTCGGTCATGGACTGATCCATACCCTCGATGGAGACGGTGGCGCCCTGCGGGATCGAGGAGATGATCATCGCCTTGGCGTCCTCGGACAGGCTCGAGGCCAGGCAGGACTCGGCCTTGGCGGTATCGCCGTCACCGGCAGCCTGGAACAGGTCGGTGATGACGGACTCCTGCGAGGGGTAGCCCATGCCGCGCGTATAAGCATAGCCAAGACCGCCGGCAGCGATCACGATGAGCAGAAGCAGCACCAGGAAGATCTTAAGACCCGTGTGGCGGTGGCGACGACGAACCTTGGCCTGTTTGCGGTCCTGCTGGACCATCTCGGACTCAGACAGCGTAAAGAAGCCGGTGTCAGAGGGGTCGGGCATAAACTGACCGGTCGCGCCCGTGGGATCGAGCGGGTCGACAGCGGGAGCGTCCATCGCGGGAGCCGGAGCCGTGGACATGGCCGTCTGGGCCGAAAGCGCGGCGAGCGAGTCGTGCACGCGGGCAAGCTCGTCGGCCTGCTCGGGCGTGAGCTGGTAGATGCCGTCGGCGATGGCGGCGTTAAAGGCATCGAGCGCATCGGAGGGACGGCCGGCGGCGGAAAGCGCTTGGCCCATACCGGCGTTGAGGGCGCGCGTATCGTCGCGCGGGCCGGCAAAGTCGATAGCCGTGCGATAGGTCTCAACGGCGTCCGCGGGGCGGCCGAGCTTGATGAAGCAGCGGCCCAGATCGCCGAGGGCGGCCGCAGGAGCCGGGTTGGCGCCGTCGATGGCAGCCTGACGGAAGGCAGTACCGGCGTTCGCATAGTCGCCCGACTGGAACAGCGCGTTGCCCAGACCCAAGTAGGCCTTAAAAGGCGTGGCGTAGGAAGCGTCCTGGGTAGCTGCAGAGAACGCCTGGGCAGCCGTGGTGTAGTCGCCCACCGCGGCGAGTGCCTTGCCGCGGTTGGTGAGCAGGGCGCCGCGCTTGCCATAGGCGCCGTCGTTGAGGGCGGCGGCGTAGGCCTCGGCGGCCTCGGCGTACATGCCCAGATGCATCAGGGCATTGCCGCGCAGGTGGTCGGCCTCACCCATGATCTCGTTGGGAGTCTTTGCCGCGCCAAGCATCTGGGCGGCTGCGGAAAAATCACCCGCGCGATAAGCGGCGCGGCCCTGTTGGATCAGCTGGCTATTCAAGGAAGTCCCCTTTACTCGTGAACGATCTCGACATGAACGATCTCGTCGCCGGCGCGCAGCTGCGAGATGACGTCGAGGCCCTCGACCGTGGTGCCAAAGACGGTATAGCCGGAGTCGAGGTTGTGCTGGGCACCCAGGCAGAAGTAGAACTGCGAGCCCGCGGAATCGGGATCCATGGAGCGAGCCATGGCAAGCGCGCCGTCAACATGGCTGTTACGCGGATTGGTGGCAAACTCGCCCTTGATGCAGTAGCCGGGACCGCCGGTACCGGGCATGCCGTCGGGACCCTCAAGGCCGGCAGCGACGTCGGCGCCGGACATATCGCGGGTATTGGGGTCGCCGCCCTGGATCACAAAGCCGGGCACATAGCGATGGAACTTAAGGCCGTCATAGAAGCCCATCGTGGAAAGCTCGCAGAAGTTCGCCACATGGATGGGGGCGCCCTCACCGTCAAACTTGACCTTGATGGTGCCCTTCGACGTCTCGATCACCGCGCACTCGTCACCGACGAGCTGGTACTCGGGCGTATAGAGCTCTTTCTTAAAACCAAACATGTGGTTCCTTCCTCGTGCGTTTAAAGCATATTTGTACGAATTGTAGCAATAAGCACGGGCTTCCATCAATTGCGCACGCAGGTTATGCCGCCGGAGGGCAACAAATTACGAACGCTGCTGCGGCCTCCATGCGCTCACGTTGGCGTCGTACTGGTTAAGCGCGCTGTTGCCGCCCTGTGCGATGGGCGCCAGGATCTCGCTCCGACGGGCGCTCAGCGACTCGCCGTCGGGAATGGACAGCGAGATATCCCAACTCTGGCAGATCACGTCGACACGTTCGTACATCCACTGGGCAAGCTGCTTTAGATGATCGATGTCCTCCGCATAGACCGTGTCGTCCTGAACATTGAGGCTGTTGAGCTCATCCTGGGTCTTTTTAATCTGATCGCGCAGGGCATAGGCGCTCTGCGACAGCTCCTGACGGGTGGAAAGCGGTGTACGCAGATAGCCGTTATTAAACGAATCGATGACCTCGCCAATCTGATTCTCGTCGCTGTACGACACGATGGTCTGGTACAGGCCGTCGAGCCTGGTGTAGAGCTGGTCGTCGGTTAAGACGGTCTCTTCCTGAACGACCTCGGACGTATCCTCTTGCTTGGGCTCTTTGTCGGTGGCCTCGCCCTTTTGGCGCGACGGGAAGGTGGTCTTGGCGGCCTGGCCAAACTGGTCGTAGAAGCCGGGCATGACGCCCATGGGATCGGCAGTCACAAACCAATAGGCACCACCGCACACGGCGGCGAGCACCGCGATGACGATGAGCGGTTTGGGGATATGGCGCTTGTGCTTGTGATAGGCATCCTCGTCGGGGTGGACCTTGCGCTTGGACTTTTGCTTTTTAGGCTGGGCATCATCGCGCAGGGACACCGGCGTGGGGATATCGACCTTGGGGATGCCAAAGTCCTTATCGAAGGCAGGCAGCACGCAGGTCTCGTTGGGGTCGGCTGCGTCGGAGAGCACCGCGGCGGCAGATGCCGGCGCGTGGGGCACCTCAGTATCGATCTGTTCCTGCGTCAGGCGCGGAAAGCCGGCCGTGCGCCCTGCGGCCAGGTCGGATGCGGCCGCGTCCTCGGAAAGGATGCCTGGCGCGGGGCGTCCACACTTGGGACAGGTACGGTCATGCGGGGACAGACGGGCGCCGCAGCCGTCGCAGAACACGAACTCGGTATGCTCGGGGCCATCGCCCGGACCAACGTATGCGTTGCAATAGGGGCAGAACGAGGCGCCGTCCTCGATGGTCTTTAGGCAATGCGGGCAGATCACGGCATCCTCTTTCCGAAGCAATTCAAACAATCGAGGTTAGAGCATAACATCGACACGGCCCCACAAGCGCAAGGCACCAATTCAACATCGCCAGAAAAATCATCCCTGAAGGCAGCGAACTACTTCTTTTTCTTGGGCATCGAGACTTTGATGCCCTGGGGCGATTTGGTCACGCGGGAGCGCTTAACGCCGGCGCTCTTCTTTTTCTTTGGCTGGGTCTGGGCCACACCCTCGAGTGCACGGGCCTCGGCCTCGCGGACAGTGCGCGCCTCACGGCGCTGCGCCATATCGGCGGCAACGCGCTTGGCAAAACGCTCGGCGGTCGATCCCGTCGAGCTCACCTCACCGCCACCGCGACCCAGGCGAACGCGCACGCCACGGCCAAAGCCGGTAGCCGCATGACGGCGACGGGGCTTAAGCGAGTCCATCATCGTGGCAAGCTTAAAGAACACCGCGCAGGTAAAGACGACGATAACCGCCAAGATGACAATCTGACCCATCGACAAGTTGGCGATGGACAGCAGCCCCGGGAACCCGATAACGCCCGTCAGGATGCCGGCGACGACAAACACGAAAAGCACCACGCGCAAGGGCGTGAGCGGCTGCGAGATGCGCCAGATCAGGCTGACACTCGCCGCACACGACGTGAGCAGGCACATGGTCGAAAGCGTAAGCTGGCTAAAGCCAAATACGCGCGCCACAAAGATATCGAGCGCCGCGGCCAAAATGACCGCAATCGACGCCGGCAGCGCACGCTTAAGCACGTTGGTCAAGAACGACCCCTTCACGCGGGCGTTGTTGGGCTCCAGGCCCAGCACAAAGCCCGGCGCGCCGATGCAGAAGAAGTTGATGAGCGTCATCTGAATAGGCTCGAAGGGATACGGCGGCAGAGCGATGCACAGCGCCGCCAGGCCCATCGAGAAAAGCGTCTTGGTCAGAAAGAGCGCGGCAGAGCGCTGAAGGTTATTGATAGAACGACGGCCCTCGGCCACCACAGCGGGCATCGAGGCAAAGTCGTTATCGACGAGCACGATCTCGGCCACATTGCGCGCGGCATCGGAGCCGGCGGCCATCGCCACGGAGCAGTCGGCCTCCTTGAGCGCCAGCACGTCGTTGACGCCGTCGCCCGTCATGGCCACGGTGTGCCCGCGGCGTTTGAGCGCCTGTACGAGCTCGCGCTTCTGCTGCGGCGTCACACGCCCAAAGACGTGATAACGGTCCACCGCCGCATCGAGCTTGGAAGGCGTATCGAGGGTCGTGGCGTCCACGTAAGCGTCGGCGCCCGGCACGCCCACCACGCGCGCGATCGACGACACCGTACGCGGGTCGTCGCCGCTGATCACGTTGAGGGTCACGCCCTGCTCGTTAAAGTAGCCGATAGTCTCGGCTGCCGAGGTGCGGATCTCGTCACGGATGGTCACAAAACCCACGGGCTCGGCCTCGCCCACGATATCGCCGTCGGGCGTAAAGCCGTCCACGCGTGCCACCACGAGCACGCGGCAGGTATCGGCGAGCTCGGCGACACGGTTCTCGACCTGCGAAAACACACGGTCCGAAAGCACAAACTGCGCGGCGCCCATTACATAGGAGCCCTGCGCAAACGACGCGCCGCTCCACTTTTTGGACGACGAGAACGGAATAACCGACAGCGGCTCGGACACCTCGACCGGACGATCGGCGTAGTAGTTGAGCAGCGCCTGGCAGGTCTCGTTGGCATCTGCCGAGGTAGCACGCGCCACGTTGGCGAGCGCAAAGTCGAGCACCGTGGTCTCGACGGGAACAGCTGCCTCGTCCGAGTCCGCGCCAAAGCCAACACCCTCAACAGGCAGCGGATAGGTGCCCTCGACCTCCATACGGCCCGAGGTAATGGTGCCCGTCTTGTCCAGGCACAGCACGTCGACGCGCGCGAGCGTCTCGATGCAGTAGAGCTGCTGTGCCAGCACCTTGCGACGTGCAAGACGCACCGTGGCAATCGCGAGCACCGACGAGGTCAGCAGCACCAGACCCTGCGGAATCATGCCCAGCAGGGCACCCACCGTGGACAGCAGTGCCGAAGAAGGCACACGACCGGCCAGCAGCTCGGAGAAGCACCAGGAAAGCGCGCTATCGCCCGGGGTTCCCGCGGCATCCCACAGCTCGCTCACACTCGAGGAAAAGAGCGCCAGACCAAGCGGAATCATGATAATGCTCGCGAACCGCACGATGGCGTTGAGCGCGTTCATGATCTCGGAATTGACCTTTTTGACGTACTTGGCCTCGTTGTTGATCTTTGCCACGTAGTTATCGGCGCCGACATGGATCACGCGGGCGCGCAACAGGCCCGAGTCGATAAAGCTGCCGCTCATGAGCTCGGAGCCCGGCTGTTTCTTAATGAGGTCGCTCTCGCCCGTCAGTAGGCTCTCGTTAACGAGCGCCTCGCCCGACACCACCACGGCGTCGGCGGGAATCTGGTCACCGGGCCCCAGGCGAATGATGTCGTCGAGCACGATCTGGTCCAGGTCGAGCTCCACCTCGGCGCCGTCGCGCACCGCGATGGCCTTCTTAGAGGTGAGCAGCGTAAGCTTGTCGACCATCCGCTTAGAACGCATGGACTGAATGACGCCGATCGCTGTGTTCAAGAACACCACGAACAGGAACGTCAGGTTTTTAAACGAACCCGTCAGCAGGACCAGAACTGCCAAGACCACGTTGATCAAGTTGAACAGCGTGCAGAGGTTCTCGATGACGAGCTCTTTGACCGACTTGGTCTTGAGCTCCATGTTGCGGTTGATCTTACCAGCGGCGATGCGCTCCTCGACTTCGGCGGTCGAGAGTCCGCGCTCGATATCCGTTGCTGCCATACCACGTCCCATCACGTCGCGTCGGTATAAGAAAACCGCCCGGACCATGCGAGGTTCGGACGGTCTTACGTTCGATGGTGCCCCATGTTGGATTCGAACCAACGGCCTTCTGCTCCGGAGGCAGACGCTCTAATCCCCTGAGCTAATAGGGCGAACGGTAGGCATTATACCCAAGTGCGCCACGGGCTAACAAAATAATAGAAAAAGCTTTGCAATTACGTGGGAGACGCGCCGCGACGGCGCGCTTTAGGCGGCAAAAGCGAGTCAGATAGTATAAACTCTCATGCACCATATAAAACGGCTCGCAATGCGGGCCGTTTTTGCAAGGACTATCCATCGAGGTGAGAGGCACACCATGATTGCAATTTTAAAGCAGAGCGCCAGCGACGAGGCCGTCAGCCACATCGTCAGCTGGATCGAGAAAAAGGGACTCAAGACCGACGTCTCGCGCGGCGAGAACGAGACCATCATCGGCCTGGTGGGCGACACGACCAAGATAGACCCGTTCCTGCTCGAGTCCATGGACGTCGTCGAGCGCGTGCAGCGCGTCTCCGAGCCGTTCAAGCGCGCCAACCGCAAGTTCCACCCCGAGGACTCCGTCATCGACTGCGGCCACGGCGTCAAGATCGGCGGCGACCAGTTCCAGGTCATCGCCGGCCCGTGCTCCGTCGAGGGTGAGAACCTCATCCACATCGCCCGTCGCGTGAAGGCTGCCGGCGCCACGATGCTGCGCGGCGGCGCCTACAAGCCCCGCACCTCCCCGTACGCCTACCAGGGCATGGGTCCCGCCGGCCTGGACCTGCTGTGCGAGGCCTCGGCAGAGCTCGACATGCCGATCGTCACCGAGATCATGGACCCGCGCGACGTGCAGGTCTTCCTCGACAAGAAGATCGACGTCATGCAGATTGGCGCCCGCAACGCCCAGAACTTCCCCCTGCTCAAGGAGGTCGGCAAGACGCAGACCCCGATTCTGCTCAAGCGCGGCATGTCCGGCACCGTCGACGAGCTGCTTATGGCAGCCGAGTACATCATGAGCGAGGGCAACGACAACGTCATCCTGTGCGAGCGCGGCATCCGCACCTTCGAGACCCGCACCCGCAACACCTTCGACCTCAACGCCGTGCCGGTGCTGCACCACCTATCGCACCTGCCCGTCGTCGCCGACCCCAGCCACGCCACCGGTTACATCCGCTATGTTGAGCCCATGGCGCTCGCCGCGACCGCCTGCGGCGCCAACGGTCTGGAGATCGAGGTCCACGACGACCCGAGCCACGCTTGGTCCGACGGCGCTCAGGCCCTCACCCCCGACCAGTTCGACGACACCATGCGCCGCATCCGCGCCATCCGCGAGGTCGTCTGCCAAGAGACCGTTCAGGAGTAGCCCATGGGTACGGTGAGAAACGCACGCGTTAACCAGGGTGGCCCCAAGTGCGCCGGCATCGTGGGCCTGGGCCTCATCGGCGGCAGCTTTGCCCGCGGCTATGCGCAGGCGGGCGTCCGTGTGCTGGCCTGGGACCCCGATGACGACGTCATGACGGCCGCCAGCATGGGCACCGTCGCCGGCGAGCTCAACGACGAGACGCTCGGTGAATGCGACATCATCGTGCTGGCATGCTACCCCGAGGCCTGCATCGAGTGGCTCGAGGCGCACGCCCAGGCACTCGCCGATGCCACCGACACCGAGGCCATCATGGGCCCCGTGGTGATCGACACCGTAGGCGTCAAGGGTATCGTGTGCGAGCGCGCCTTTGAGCTTGCCCGCGAGCACGGTTTTTACTTTGTGGGCGCGCACCCCATGGCGGGCACGCAGTACTCGGGCTATGCGCACTCCCGCGCCGACCTGTTCCAGGGCGCTCCCCTGGTGCTCGTTCCACCCGCGGTAGACGATGCCCTTAAGCTCGAGCTTTTGGGCCAGGTGCGCGAGATGGTGCGACCCTTGGGCTTTGGCAAGTTCAGCGTGACCAGCGCCGCCGAGCACGACCGTGTCATCGCCTTTACGAGCCAGCTCGCGCACGTCGTCTCTAACGCCTATGTTAAGAGCCCGACCGCTCAGGTCCACCACGGCTTTTCGGCCGGTAGCTACCGCGATCTCACCCGCGTGGCGCACCTCAACCCGCAAATGTGGTCCGAGCTCATGATCGACGACGCCGACGCGCTCGCCTTCGAGATCGACCATCTGATCGAATCGCTTGGCGCCTACAGCCGTGCGCTCAAGGACCGCGACCAGCGCTATCTGGAGAATCTCCTTGCCGAGGGCGACCGCATTAAGCGTGCACTCGACGACGAGGCCTCCCACTAGACCACCCATCACGCCAGGTCGAAAGGACCGAAGCTTATGGCGATTACCATCGATATCGACACCGCACGCCCCTACCAGGTGCATGTTGGCACGTTTTTGCTGGAGCAGGCGGGACCGCTCGTGCGCGCCACTGCCGGCGGCACCAAGGCCGTCATCGTTACGGACACCAACGTGGGCCCGCTCTACCAGATGCCCGTTAAGCAGAGCCTGGAGGCGTCAGGCTACGAGGTGAGCATCTGCACCTTCGAGGCCGGCGAGGCCCATAAGCGCGCCGAGACCTATGTTGCCATTTTGGAGTTTGTGGCCGAGCACGAGCTTTCGCGCTCCGACGTGATCGTGGCACTCGGCGGCGGCGTCGTGGGCGACGTGGCGGGCTTTGTGGCCGCCACCTACATGCGCGGCTGCAAGTTTGTGCAGATCCCGACGAGCCTGCTCGCCATGGTGGATTCATCGGTGGGAGGCAAGACCGCCATCGACCTGGCTGCCGGCAAGAACTTGGCCGGCGCCTTTTGGCAGCCGAGCGTGGTTATCGCCGACGTGGGGTGCCTGGCCACCCTCACGCCCGAGCAGTTCGCCGACGGCTGCGGCGAGGTCGTCAAGCACGCCGTGATCGCCGACCCGGAGCTTTTCGCCGAGCTGGAGAAGACCCCGCTCACGCTGGAGCTGCTCAACCAGGACGTGGCTCGCGTGGCGCTTATCATTGCCCGCAATATCGACATCAAACGCGCCGTGGTCGTCGCCGACGAGCGCGAAACCAACCAGCGCAAGCTCCTCAACTTTGGACACAGTGCCGGACATGCCGTCGAGGCCTGCGAGCACTTTGAGCTGGGACACGGCAACTGCGTGTCGATCGGCATGGGTATCATCACGCGCGCCGCGGCCCTGCACGGCGTTTGCGATGCTGCCCTTCCCGGTCGTATTGAGGAACTCTGCGCCCGCCATAGCCTCAAGACCCGCTGCGACCTAGATGCCGATGCCGTCTTTGCCGAGGCGCTCCACGACAAGAAGCGCGCGGGCGACACCATCGATCTGGTGATTCCGCACGGCATTGGCCGCTGCAGCATCGACCGCACGCCGCTTTCCACTTTCCACGAACTCATTGCCGAGGGCCTCGGCCAGAAGGGAGACGCATCCGCATGCTAGCCCGCATCACCCCGTCCTCGCTCAAGGGCACCGTTCCCGCCATCGCGTCCAAGTCGATGGCGCATCGCCTGATCATCTGCGCTGCGCTTGCCAACGGCGAGACGCACGTCACCTGCAACACCACCTGCGCCGACATCGAGGCCACGGTGCGCTGCCTTACGGCACTGGGTGCTCGCATCGAGACCGTCGAGGACGGCTTCCAGGTCCACCCCACCATGAAGAGTGTTGAGTTTGGTCTGCTCAAGGCCCTTGCCGGCGGCACGCTTGACTGCGGTGAAAGTGGCTCCACGCTGCGCTTTATGCTGCCTGTCGCCTGCGCGCTGGGTGCGGATGCCACCTTCGTAGGCCATGGCCGCCTGGGCGCCCGCCCGCTCTCCCCGCTCTCGGACGAGATCATCGCCGCCGGCTGCGACCTACAGGGTCTGGGCGGTTTTCCGCTCAAGACGAGCGGCCGCATGCGCCCGGGCACCTTTGTGCTTCCGGGCAACGTGAGCTCGCAGTACATCTCGGGCCTGCTGCTGGCAGCCCCGCTGCTGGCCCAGCCCTCCTGCGTGCAGGTAACCGGCCTCATCGAGAGCCGCCCCTACATCAACCTGACGATACAGGCCATGAAGGCCTTTGGCGTCGAGGTCAACGTCGAGCGCATTCCGGCCAAGGACGGCCAGCCCGAGGTCACGAACTTCCGCGTGAGCAGTGGCTCGTACCGCACGCCCGGCAGCGTAGCCGTCGAGGGCGACTGGTCCAACGCCGCCTTTTGGCTGTGCGCCGGCGCCATCGGCACCGACCCAATCACCGTCGAGGGCGTGTCGCTAAGCTCCGCACAGGGCGACCGTAACGTGCTTGCCGCGCTTTCGCGCTTTGGCGCCCGCATCGTGCGCTCCACCAACGCCGCCACCGTGCAGTCCGACAAGCTCGCCGGCTTTGAGATGAGTGCCCACGACATTCCGGACCTGGTGCCCGTCATCTCGGCCGTGGCCTCGCTGGCACAGGGCCGCACCTTTATCCGCGATTGCGCCCGTCTGCGCATCAAGGAATCCGACCGTCTGGTCACCACCACCCGCGAGCTCACCGCGCTGGGCGCGCAGGTGCGCATTGCCGGTGATGACCTCATCATCAAGGGTGTCGACGCCTTCACCGGCGGCGAGGTCGATTCGCACAACGACCATCGCATCGCCATGATGGCCGCTATCGCCGCGAGCCGCGCCACCGGCGAGGTCGTGATTCACGGCGCCGAGGCCGTCAACAAGTCCTATCCCGATTTCTTCGACCACTACCGCCTGCTGGGCGGCAAGGTCACACTCGAGGAGGAATAGCATGTCCTCGACCTTTGGCAACGTCTTGCACTTAAGCATCTTCGGCCAGTCGCACTCCCCCGCCATCGGCTGCTCCCTCGATGGCATTCCGGCGGGCATCGCTGTTGACCAGGAGCAGCTGCAGGCCTTCCTCGACCGTCGTGCCCCCGGTCGCGACGAGACCGCGACCAAACGCCGCGAGGCCGACGCCGTGCACATCATCGCCGGTGTGGTCGATGGACACACCACCGGCGCGCCCATCGCGGCAATTATCGAGAACACTAACACGCGCTCCAAGGATTACTCCGAGCTGCGCCGCAAGCCCCGCCCCGGACATGCGGACTTCCCTGCGCGCGTGAAGTATCACAACATGCACGATGTCGCTGGTGGCGGGCATTTCTCCGGCCGCCTAACGGCACCCCTGTGCATCGCCGGCGGCATTGCGCTGCAGGCACTCGAGGCCCGCGGCATTAAAGTGATGGCGCATGTGGCGCAGATCGGCGGCATCTCCGATCTGCCCATGGACGATATGGTCTATCGCGAGGCCGACCGCAAGGCGATCCTTACGAACGATCTGCCGTGCATTGACGCCGCCGCAGCCGGCCGCATGCGCGAGGAAATACTAGCCGCGCGCAACGAACTCGACAGCATCGGCGGCATCGTGGAGTGCGGCATTTACGGGCTTCCCGCGGGCATCGGCGACCCCATGTTCGACGGCATCGAGAACCGCATCGCGCAGATCGCGTTTGGCATTCCCGCCGTAAAGGGCGTGGAGTTTGGCATGGGCTTTGCCGTGGCCGCCATGCGCGGCAGCGAGAACAATGATCCGTATCGCATCGATGCCGAGACCGGCGAGATCGAGGTCGAGTCCAACAACGCCGGCGGCATCCTGGGCGGTATTTCGACCGGCGCGCCCGTCATGTGGCGCATGGCCGTAAAGCCGACGCCCTCGATTGGCCGCGAGCAGCAGACGGTGGACATGGACGCTATGGAAAATGCCGAGCTCTCGGTCCACGGCCGCCACGATCCCTGCATCGTCCCCCGAGCCGTCCCCGTAGCCGAGGCAGCCGCCGCCCTCGCCATCTGGGACGCCCTCCTAGAGGACGCAGACCAGCGCTAACTACCCACCCCTCAACATCCCCCGACACGTGAAAGGGGTCTCCATGGACCTTGCTGACATCCGCCAGGCCATCGATGGCATCGACACCACGCTCCTCAACAGCTTTGTTGAGCGCATGGACATTGCCACCGAGGTCGCCAAGTCAAAAATCGAGATGGGCGAGGCCGTCTTCGACCCCGCCCGTGAGCGCTCCAAGCTCAACAACCTCGCCAGCCGCGCGCCCGAGCGCTACGAGGCGCAGACCATCACCCTGTTCCGTCTCCTCATGAGCATGAGCAAGGCCGAGCAGCAGCGCTACATCAACGAGCTCAAGGGCATCACCGTCTCGCAAAAGGCCCACGCCACGGCTGCAGCCTCCGACACGCCCTTCCCTCAAACGACCACCGTCGCCTGCCAGGGTGTTGAGGGCGCTTACAGCCAAATCGCCGCGTGCAAGCTCTTCGACGTGCCCGACATCGCGTTTTTCGAGACCTTCGAGGGCGTCATGTGTGCCGTGCGCGACGGCTTCTGCGAGTTTGGCGTGCTGCCCATCGAGAACTCCACCGCCGGCTCGGTCAACGCCGTCTACGACCTGCTCGCCCAGTTCGACTTCCACATCGTGCGCTCGCTCCGCCTCAAAATCGACCACAACCTGCTCGTCAAGCCCGGCACCAAGCTCGCGGGCATACGCGAGGTCTACAGCCACGGTCAGGCCATCGCGCAGTGCGCTGGCTTTATCGAGGCGCACGGCCTGCACGCCACCAAGTACCCCAACACCGCCATGTCGGCCGAGATGGTCGCCAGCTCCGAGCGCACCGATGTTGCCGCCATCGCATCGCGCAGCTGCGCCGCACTCTACGGCCTGGAGGTACTGGAGCCCAACATCCAGGACTCGGACAACAACTACACGCGCTTTGTCGTCATCAGCCGCGAGCCACGCGTCTACCCCGGCGCCAACCGCACCTCGCTCATGATTACCACGGCCAACGAGCCGGGCGCACTCTATCGCGTACTCGAGCGCTTCTACGCGCTCAATATCAACCTCATCAAGCTCGAGAGCCGCCCCATCCCCGGGCACGACTTTGAGTTTATGTTCTACTTTGACCTGGACTGCCCCTTTGGCAGCAAGGCCCTCGATGACCTGCTCGATTCCATCGACGACGTGTGCGAGAGCTTCACCTACTTTGGCAGCTACACGGAGGTGCTCTAGATGACCGATACTGCCGCAACCCGCCCCTACGGCGTGCTGGGCCGCGTGCTGGGCCACAGCTACACCCCGACCATCTACAAAGAGCTCGCGGGGCTTGAGTACGTGCGTTTTGAGCGCGAGCCCGAGGACCTCCAGGCTTTTATGACGGGTGACGAATGGGAGGGCACCAACGTGACCATCCCCTACAAGCGCGCCGTCATGGAATACCTGGACGAGCTGAGTCCACTCGCCGAGCGTATGGGAAACGTCAACACCATCACGCGCCTGCCCGACGGCCGCCTGCGCGGCGACAACACCGACTACTTTGGCTTCCAATGCCTGGTCGAGGAGCTGGGCGTCGAGGTTGCCGGCAAGAAGGCCCTCGTGCTCGGTGCCACCGGTGGCGCCGGCACCACGGCAAGCATGGTACTCGGCGACCTGGGCGCCATCGTCGTGCCGGTGGGCCGCACGAGCGAAGTCAACTACGACAACATCGCGCAGCAGTCCGACGCCGCACTGCTCGTCAACTGCACGCCCGCCGGCATGTTCCCCCACTGTCCCGATGCCCCCTGCACGCTCGAGGGGCTCGATGCGCTCGAGGGCGTCATCGACATTGTCTACAACCCTGCACGCACGGGCCTGATGCTCGAGGCCGAGCGCCGCGGCATCCCCTGCATCGGCGGCCTGCTCATGCTCGTGGCCCAGGCGGCGCAAGCCGTTGAGCGCTACACCGGCCAGGTCACTCCGCGTGAGCGCATTCTGGACGTAACGGAGCGCCTGTCACGCCGCGAACAGAACATCGCGCTGATCGGTATGCCAGGCTCGGGCAAGACCCGCGTGGGCGAGCAGATTGCCCTGCTCACGGGGCGAGAGCACATCGACCTGGACCGCGCCCTCGAGGAGCGCCTGGGCATGCCCTGCGCCGACTTTATCGTCGAGCGCGGCGAGGCGGCGTTCCGCGAACAGGAGACGGCGGCGCTGGCCGACATCTCCAAGCGAAGCGGCCTGGTGCTTTCCACCGGCGGCGGCGTGGTCACGCGCGACGAGAACTACCCGCTGCTGCACCAGAACAGCCAGATTGTGATGCTCAACCGCAAGCTCGACGAGCTCGCCCACAAGGGTCGCCCCATCACCGCCCGCGATGGCATCGACAAGCTGGCCGAGCAGCGCATGCCGCGCTACCGCGCTTGGGCCGACTGCATCATCGACTCACGCAACTGCGCCGCCAACACCGCCCAAGCCCTCCTCGACACCCTCCCATCCGCTCTCTAATCAAAACCACCACAAAGGGGACAGGCACTTTTGTGGTGGTTTTCCAATCGCAAAGGAAGCAACCATGAAAGCACTCGTCATCAATGGCCCCAACCTCAACATGCTCGGCATTCGCGAGCCGGGCATCTATGGCAGCGACAACTACGACCGCCTAGTGCAGATCTGCCAGGAAGCGGGCGCCGCACAGGGCTTCGACGAGGTCGAGGTCTTCCAGTCCAACCACGAGGGCAGCATCGTCGACAAGATCCAGGAGGCCTACGGCAAGGTCGACGGCATCGTCATCAACCCGGCCGCTTATACGCATACGAGCTTGGCGATCCTCGATGCCCTCAAGGCCGTCGCCATCCCTGCCGTCGAGGTCCACATCAGCGCCGTCGAGACGCGCGAGGACTTCCGTCAGGTGAGCTATGCACGCCTAGCCTGCTTCGCCACCATCACTGGCGAGGGCTTGCAAGGCTACGCTCACGCGTTGGAGCTGCTGAGGGAGTATCTCTAAAAGTAGCCTCGCGGATCAATTCATTAGCACCGATTCACACGAACAAAACTCCAGCGCCGGCAGCAGCGACCTCGCTGCTGCCGGCATTTTATTACTGGCATATAATCGTTGCGGTCACACTACGTCTGGAGACCCACATGCTGAGCATTCACCTGGGGGATTACCCCGGTTCCATCTACGATACCAAGACCTACTTTAGGAACTCGTACCTGGATTCATGGTTCGAAGATCCCATGGCTGCACAGATGATTAAAGGTGTTGACGGTTCAGAGCTCATCGGCCCCCACAGCATCATCAGCAAGCAGCTTGGCTCGACTACGCCACTCGAGCTTTCTGGCGGTGTCAAGACGTTGCTGCTGGTACGCAATCTCCCCGACATGGTATTTAATGCTTCCACCTGCGGAGACAACTGCGCCCGTTGGCTGCTCAAGATTGGCAAAGAGCAAGACGTGCTGGTAACCCTTTATCACATCATGAAATTCCCCTGGAAGCGTTTCGAAATCCGTATTGAAAATGACGGCCGCATCGTCAAGAACATGCAGGAGTTCGTCGGTGCCACCAATGACTTTTTGGATGTTGATGATACGACCAGAGTGCTGCACTAGGTTCTATGGCCGCAATCGCTGAATGCGTTAGAAAAGTCTTACCAGACTACTTAAAACCCAAATGAAACAGCGGGGGCCAACTTAGTCACACTGCTTTTGTTACGCCTTCTTGATCACGTACGCCAATCCAATATCGCAGGCGCAACGCACAATTGACGCGAAGAGCCACGATGCTGGCAGCGTCATAAGCAGAGGCATGGTCTGCCAAGGAATAAACCAATCGACCGCGTGGATCGCAAAGATCGCCAGACTGGCTTGTCCGCAAAACACGAGTCCTCGCTCAAAAGCCCCCAAAACCGGCACGTCTTTCAACTTCTCCAACGCCATCGAAACCCAGCACACGCAGTAGCTGCCGGCAAGAGCGGCAACTGTCGCAACCACAAACCCATCCACGCGGCGGCTCGAAAGCTCAAGCCCACTCAGCGCGGCAAGGACAAGCCAAGCAACACCGGCTCCCATGAACAGCAGAGGCTTGCTCACGCTCGGCTCCAGCCCCCTTTGGCGCGCCGTATAACCAATCCACATCAGCAAGACGATATAGCAGCTCAAATCCAAATCGAGCGGCAGGTAAGCACCAAAATAGCGAGACATGCTCAAACCGCAAAAGGCAATCGCGGCACAGACAACGCCCTGCAAAACAACCCCAATCCCGCGGCGATCAAACAGCCGCACGAGCGCATTAAACAGCAGGCGCGACGTAAACAGCGCCGCCAAAAATCATGCCATGCCAACGGCGGTAATGCCAAGCCCATGCACATCAACGCCCAAGGCAAACACGAGTGTCTCGAGCCCGCCCGCAAACGCACCGCTCGTCAAAGGAGCGCCGCTCATCAAGAACGTCGGCACCTGCCACGCCAGTGCAAGAACCACATACGGCACCAGCAGGCGCGATACCGAACCACTCAGCAGTCACGCCACGGCTTCGGCCTAAACGTATACCCGGCAAGAATAAAGAACAACGGCATGTGAAACGAGAAGATCGCGTGCCGCAAGGGAGAGGGATTTGGGACGGTGTGCCCCACAATGACCAGAATAATTGCAATCCCCTTTGCAATATCGATCCAGTCGAGCCTTTTGCTTCCCATAGCGAACCCTTCAAAGCCGCAGCACACAAGATGAAAAAAGCCCAGACCACCAAGCGGTCCGGGCTTAATAAACGATGGTGCTCCATGGCGGATTCGAACCGTCGACCTTGGGATTAGAAGTCCCCTGCTCTATCCAACTGAGCTAATGGAGCAAATAACCGCACGACCAAGCAAGCGTAAGCCTGTCAGGCGCAAGTAATTATAACCTAGTTGAACTGCTCGCGGTACGCCTTGCAGACCTCATCGACCGGGCCGTCCATGCGAAGGTCACCCTTCTCAATCCAAACGGCACGCTGGCAGATGCGCTCAACCTGCTCCATGGAGTGCGAAACGAACAGAACCGTCACGTCGCCGCTCTGGATAAAGTGCTGAATGCGGGCCTCGCACTTCTGCTGGAAGAACACGTCACCGACGGACAGAGTCTCGTCAACGATCAGAATATCGGGCTCGGTAATCGTCGCGATTGCAAAGGCGATACGCGCCACCATGCCCGAGGAGAAGTTCTTAAGCGGCATATCGACAAAATTCTTCAGCTCAGCGAACTCGATAATCCCGTCAAAGTTGGCGTCGATGAACTCCTTGGTATACCCGAGCAGGGCGCCGTTCAGATAGATGTTCTCGCGGGCGGTCAGCTCGGGGTCAAAGCCGGCACCAAGCTCAATCAGCGGCGCGATGTTACCGTGCACCTTAACGCTGCCCTCACTGGGCTCAAGCACGCCAGCGATAATCTTGAGCATCGTGGATTTGCCGGAGCCGTTGGTGCCGACCAGACCGACAACTTCGCCGCGATGAATATCGAACGAGATGTGCTTAAGCGCCCTAAACTCCTCAAAGAACAGCTCGTGCTTGGCAAGCTTAATGAAGTACTCCTTGAGGTTGGTCAGCGACTCGGACGCCATGTTAAAGATCATGGTGACGTCGTCGACCTCGACAGCCAGAGGCTGCTCGCTGTAATCAACAACAGATTCAGACATCACAGCACTCCTTAGATGTAGAGGATAAATTTGCGCTCGGACTTATGGAACACGGTGTAGCCAATAACAAGCGCAAGAACCGCCCAAGCGACGCACATACCAAACGTCAAAAGCGAGGGCGTGGTCTGGAACAGGAAGATATCGCGCATAAACTGCAGGTAGTTATACATGGGGTTCGCATAGACCAGAATGCGCACGAGATGCGGCATTTGCGCAACGAAGTCGGTCGTCCAGAAAATAGGCGTGATGTAAGTCCAAGCCGTAATGACAACGCTCCACAGATGCATGACATCGCGGAAAAAGACCGTGAGGGCAGAGAGCATCATGCCCAGACCCATGCAAAATCCCATAAGCAAAAGCAGGCAAACAGGCAACAGAATGAGGTGCCAAGAAGGCATAACGCGGAACCACAGCATAACGATGGCGACGGCGACCAGCGAGAAGGCAAAGTTGACCAGCGAGAAGAGCACCTTCTGCACCGGGAAGACCCAGCGGTGCACCTTAACCTTCTTGAGCAGCGGAGCAGCACCCACGATCGACGTCAGGGCCTGGTTCGTAGACTCGGACATGACGGCAAAGGTGACGTTACCAACGATCAAGTACAGCGGGTACATCTCGGGCGTAATTGAGCCGTTGCGGCCCTGGGCAAAAATCGTCGAGAACACGATGGCCATGACGATCATCATCAGCAGCGGGTTGAGCACCGACCATGCGACGCCCAGAACGCTGCGGCGATACTTGATCTTAAAATCCTTGGTAACCAGCTGACGAAGGATAAACGCGTCCTTCTCAAATTCGTTCTTAGCAAACGTCGCAGGCAGACTGCGAGTTTCTTGTTGCTTTGTCTGATCCGACACGGATGCAACTCCTTTACTCGTAATCGTTGACAAACGAACAGTATAGACCCGCCCTCAACGCCATAAGGCGGCGTTGCGAAACTGGAGAACTATCTCACAACATCGTTTTCGGAACGTCTTTCACCAGACAGCATGCCGCGAGCGACCACCACAAGCACGGCAGGAAGACCAAATTGAGCAGCCACGATATAACGAGGCCAGTACCAAATAGGACTGGCAATAAAGAGCGTCCCGTACAACAACAAAAATGGCAAAAGCGGCAAAGCAAACCTTGCGCGACCACAAGACACCAACAGTGCTGACGAAAACATGAGCAACCAAAAGACAACGGCGCCAGGAATAGACCAAGCGCTCAGTCCAATCGCCACATCAACATCATCGCCGAGGGGCGCAAGCAAGTTGCGAAATGTAACTCCCGTAGAAGCCTTTGAGTCGGCCACAAGGTTATACGGAACGCCCATGAGAAAGTTTTCAGGCAGACCGTCAGCACCCTTTACATTTGGGGCCCAAAAACCAAACGTCTGCAGTTCCCACGCCTCAAAGTATATCGATGGGTTACGCGAAAGCATCGAGGCCCAATGAGCCCAGAATCCATCCTTTAAATGGTCCGAATTAAAGTCATCGTTCCATTTAAGCGGATCGATAATACTGGGGTGGTAAACCTCCTTGTAACGATCGAGCGGAAGCAACTCGTTCATATAAGAACGGTCGGACTCGGACATATCACCATCAAGCGCGGCAACGCGAGCCATCTGGGCAAGCGGAATACCCACCGACTCAACTTCCTCCGACGGAACAATGCCCATCGCCGAGTACACGGGGCCCGTAATCACCAAGCATGCAACTATCGCCAATCCAAGAGGAACAGCCATACGGAAAGCCAACTCCATCGGAACAGTGCGGCCAAGTCGGCCCAGTACCGCAATTATTGCAAGCACGATACATAGCGCAGCGCAAATATACAAACCGTTATTACGCAGCAGCATGACGCCTAACGAAAGCAGGCCAAATACAAGCAGACGCGGCGTACCCAATCGAGGCCCATGCTCCAAAACGGCATCCGTAAGCATGGCCACCACCAAAACAAGGCAGCAAGAAAACAGTGGGTCCTTCCAGAGCGCCACTGAATATAGTGCGCAATACCGAGACAAGCCAAATAGAGCCACGAGCAGCCAGGACCAACGAGCAGAAACCCCCAAGCGGGAAGTCACCCAAAGAGCAAGATAGCCAAACGTGCAGGCAACGCAGGCCATCTGAAATACCGTCAGCAATGCAACGCCCACCGAAGGGCCTAGCCCAAACAACCCGACAATCTTGATGCAAGCGCCCATCATCAAAGTGAAAGCAACCGGATGATGGTTGCTCAGGGGATTCCACCCCATAATCTGAGCGAACGAAGAAAAGGTGTCGCCAAAAAACAGGCCGGGGAAATACCTCATAAAGAACGGTAGATACAGAAGAAAAATGACAAGAGCACGGATTACAACGGACGAGACCGAAACAGGAACTAACGTATCACCGCCATTCGCCCTCTGAAACTTCTTAACGAAGGCACAGCGACGACCACAACCAGACAGCTGAACCAGCGCCGACAAAATCCAAAAGACCAGTGCCGCCATCATGCAAAATGCGACGATATCATACACGGAATACGGCTCAATATAATTCTCGTTAACCCCGCCGGCTATCACCGGTTCGGCCACGCGAATATGAGCTCCCAACACAAGAACAAACGAAAATGCAAGGGAGCTCATAAGACAGCAAACTCGACCAACAAGAGACGGAAATGCAAAATCCCTGCATCCCAACTTTTTGAAATAAACCAATGATGCGATTATCGCAATGCACGCCAAGACCGATGGAAACAGGGCAAAGGAACCACTACAATACGTCACCGTAGCGATGCTTACTGCAACCAGCAAAGAAGCACGTACCACATCTAAAAGCTTGAACTGTCGAATCAATGCGCTCACCTTAACCATGTAACAAACGATTCGATTGTACGCGACCAAAGGAACCTTCATGGCCGAGCAAACGATTGCCATTATTATCCCCTGCTACAACGAAGCCCTCACGATCGGCAAAGTAATCGACGACTTTCACCGCGAGCTTCCGCAAGCGACGGTCTATGTCTATGACAACAACTCGTCGGACGATACCTCACGCATCGCCACCGAGCACGGCGCCACGGTCCGCTTTGAGCCCCGTCAGGGAAAGGGCAACGTGTGCCGCCAGATGTTTCGCGATATCGACGCCGATTGCTACCTGATGGTCGACGGAGACGACACCTACCCCGCCGAGGCCGCCGAGGCCCTCTGCGAGCCTATCCTCAACGGCACGGCCGATATGACCGTAGGCGACCGCCTTTCCAACGGCACCTACGCCGAGGAAAACAAGCGTGCTTTCCACGGCTTTGGCAACAACCTAGTTCGCGCCATGATCAAGTGGATCTATGGCTACAGCTTCGATGACGTCATGACCGGCTACCGTGCCATGAGCCGCCCGTTCGTTAAAACCTTCCCTGTGCTTTCCGAGGGCTTCCAAATCGAAACCGAGCTCTCGATCCACGCCGTCGACCACGGCTGGCGCATCAAAGATGTGCCCATCGAGTACCGCGACCGTCCGGAAGGCTCCGAGTCCAAGCTCAATACCGTGAGCGACGGCATTAAAGTCGTCGCGATGATCGGTACGCTGTTCAAGGACTACCGCCCACTGAAGTTCTTCAGCCTCGTCGCGCTTCTGTTTGCGGTGATCGGCCTCGCTCTGGGCATGCCCATCATTGTCGAGTATTTCCACACCGGCCTCGTTCCGCGCTTCCCCACCGCCATGCTCGCCGCGTCGTTTATGTTCCTGTGCGGTCTGAGCCTTGCAACCGGATTCATCCTCGATTCCGTGGCAAAGGTCGAAAAAAAGCAGTGGGAGGTCAACGTGTACAGCAAATACGCCTACGACGACCAGCTCGGCCACCCCACTTCCAAGCCAAGCGAGAGGTAAACCACCATGCCGCTCATCTCCATCGTCGTGCCGTGCTACAACGAGCAGGAATCACTTCCGATCTTTCTCAAAGAGCTCGATGGCGTCGTTCGCATCATGAACCAGCAAGACCTCGGCATTTCCTTTGAAGCCGTCCTCATCGACGATGGCTCGGCAGACAAAACGCTCGCCGTCATGAAGGCAGAAGCCGCGGCGGCGCATCCATACGCCATCCGCTGGCACTCTTTCTCGCGCAACTTTGGCAAGGAGGCGGCACTACTCGCCGGACTCCAGCACGCAAAGGGCGACTATGTCGCCACCATGGATGCCGACATGCAGGACCCGCCCTCGCTCCTGCCGCAGATGTACGAGATCTTGCAAACCGAAGACTACGACAACGTCGCAACGCGCAGGACCACCCGCGAAGGCGAGCCTCCCATCAGGTCGTTCTGTGCCCGTATGTTCTACAAGATCATCAACCGCATTTCCAAGGCCGACATCGTCGACGGAGCACGCGATTTTAGGCTCATGAAGCGGCCTATGGTCAACGCCATCATCTCCATGGGCGAATACAACCGATTCTCCAAGGGCATTTACGGCTGGGTGGGCTTCAAAACCAAATGGCTCCCCTACGTAAACGTCAACCGCGTGGCCGGCGAGACCAAATGGAGCTTTTGGTCGCTGCTCCTCTATTCCATCGACGGCATCGTCGCGTTTTCCACGGCGCCGCTCTCCCCTCGCCGCCCTCACAGGTATCGTCTTCTGCCTCATCGCTATTCTGGGATTCGTCGTCATCCTAGTAAAGACGCTTGTCTGGGGCGACCCCGTCGGCGGATGGCCGTCGCTCGCCTGCCTCATAACGCTGTTTGGCGGCATGGAGCTTCTGTGCCTGGGAATCATAGGTGAATACTTGGCAAAAGCCTACTTGGAAACCAAGCGACGTCCCATCTATATCATTCGAGAATCCAACGAGGAATCTGATGACACGGCCCAATAACAGCACGCTCAAGAATGTGGCGTTCTACGCCGCCTGCTTCGCATTTTCCGTCGCACTCTTTGTCGCACTTGCAGTGGCAGGGCATGTCTACCCCTTTGGCGACAACTCGTTTCTCACCAACGATCTCAAATACCAATACATCGACTTCTTTGCTTGGTTCCGGCGCGTCCTTTTAGGCGAGGCAAGCCTTCGCTATTCCTTCTCGCAAGGACTCGGCATGGACACATGGGGGCTCTATAGCTACTACCTCGCCAGCCCCTTCAACCTGCTCTGCGCGCTGTTTCCCGCAGACAAGCTAACGCTCTTCGTGTTTGTTATCTCCGCGCTCAAACTGGGCTGCATCCACATCAGCAGCGCTTGGTATGTGCAAAAGCGCTTTGACCTACCCAAGCCCGCAGCATTCCTGCTTTCCCTCTCGTTCACGTTTTGCAGCTGGACCATAAGTAATTTGTGTAATCCGCTCTGGATTGATTGCCTTATCCTGCTACCCATCTGCGCCTTCGGATGCTACGAGCTCATTCGCAAGCAGCGCATGATCCGCCTCGTCATCGCAACGGCGCTCAATGTCATGTTCTGCTGGTATACGGCCTACATCAGCATCCTGTTCCTCTGCATCTTCGTATTGGTCGAATTTGTCGATTATGTTGCAGAAGAAGGTTTTAGCTGGAAGCTCATGCTCGATCGGGCCCTGCGATTCGCCGGGGCTATCGCGCTCGGACTGCTTCTGTCCGCCTGGACCTTTTTGCCGACCATCCTTGCCATGTCCAAGGGCGGTCCCGTTCTAGCACTCGGCCCCCTACTTAAAACCAGCCTCAAGTCGCTCATCAGGGGCTTTCTTCCCTGCATGTGGGTAAGCAACGAAAGCACACCGCAGTTCTATTGCGGCATCGTCATGATGCTGCTTGCGGTGAGCCTGCTGGTTAACCGCACGGTTTCGATCAAGACGCGCATCGCAACACTCGTCGTCACGATAATCCTGGTCGCAAGCTCCGTTTTGAGCCCGCTCGAGTACATCTGGTGCGGCATGCGCGTTCCCAACGGCTTCTACTCGCGCACGGCTTTTTTGCTGAGCTTCTTTGCGCTGTGGGCCGCAGGACACGCGCAGCAGGCGCTCAAAAACCAGCCCAAATTGCGTCAAGCCTATCGCCCCGTCGTCATCATGCCCCTCCTGGCACTAACCGCCATTGAGTTGTTTGCCAACGCCCATGTTATGTGGAACCAGCTGTACACAGGCTATTCCGAAAAAGCCAACAGCGCCTATGTCGCCACCGCAACCGACACTATCACGACCATTCAAGACCAGACTTCGGCGTCGTTCTATCGCATTGACCGCACAACCACACGCGTCGACAGCGCCGCCCTCAACGAAGGCTTGGCGCTTGGGTACAACCAGTTGTCTTCGTATTCGTCTGCCAACAACCCGCAGGCCATCGCACTGCTCAACTCCCTTGGATATAGCAGCATTGGCGAATTCTCAACCCGTTATGCCGAGCCCATTCTCGCCGTCGATGCCCTACTGGGAGTCAAGTATGCCATTCCCGAGAACGCGCCTGCGGGATACGTTTCGGCCAAGACGAATCAGGCCGACTCTACAAGCGCGGTGTACGAGAACCCCTATGCGCTCAGCATTGGCGTCGCAGCCTCAAGCGATATCCAAAACAGCACGCTGAAGAGCGAGAACCCCTTCGAAAAGCAGAACGACCTCTACAGCAAAATCCTAGGCCGCGAGGTCGAGCTCTATACCAAGATCGAGGCCACGAGCACGGAGAATAGCGATAGCTTAAAGCAATGGAGCGTTACTCTTCCGGCAAGCTCCATCGGGTATCTCTACATCAACAAAGATACGACTGCCGGCAGTTATTGGCCCGTCACCCTTACCATCGACCAGCGAACGATCGAAAACGAGGCCTGGAGATTCGACAATAATATCCGCCAGATTGCGGATGCATCGGACGCCCCGAGCCAGCATACGGTGTCAATCGGAGTCGCAGAGGGCTATACAGACATGCCCCAAGACAATGAGCCGGTCTTTTACGCCCTCAATCTGGACGTTTTCGAGCAGATTATTAACTCGCTTAAGACGAGCGAATTTGTTCCGACGGTTTTTGAGGACGGAAGGATCGAAGGCGAGTATACCGCCAAGGATGACGGCAACCTGCTGCTGAGCGTTCCGTACGATGAGGGCTGGAACGTAACGGTAAACGGAACCGCCGCAGAACTAACGCCCGCCGCCGATAAGGGTTTGTCGTCCCTGAACATACAGAAAGGCGCGAATAGGGTCGTGATGACCTACAAGACTCCGGGTGCCCTTGCGGGACTTGCAGTGAGTCTGGCGACCGCAGCCGCCCTTATTGCAGCGGGACTATACGCCAGGCATAAGAAAAGCCGCCGTTAACAAGCGGCGGCTTTTTCTCTCGAAAAGTTAATAGCGGCTAGAGCGTCTTGAGGTACTCCCCCAGTTCTTCCTCCCAGTCGGGCATGTTGAACCCGACCGACTCGAGCCTGGACAGGTCGAGCGCGGAGTGGACCGGGCGCGGG
>UQPT01000003.1:0-55997 GCA_900543045.1 uncultured Collinsella sp. | reverse complement strand
TGGCGACGGGGCTGCCGGCCGCGACGCGCTCGTGGTGCCGGTGCCGCGCGACCGCCACGAGGCCTTTGTCATCCCCAGCGACATCTGCTTTGCGGCAAGCGCATGCGACCCGCGCCGTCTGGGCATCGACGTGACGGGCGCCTGGGCGGTTGCCGCCAACGCGCTCTCCTACGATTACCTGTGGAACGAGATCCGCGTAAAGGGCGGCGCGTACGGCTGCGGATTCCGCGCGGCCGGCGAGCGCCAGGCGGCGTTCTACACCTACCGCGACCCGGCAATCGATCCCTCGATTGAGCGCGTGGCGCGCGCGGGCGAATGGCTCGGCAGCTTTGAACCCGACGAAGCCGCCTTTGAGGGCTTTATCGTGAGCTGCGTGAGCGGCATGGACGCGCCGGTGAAGCCCTACGCGCTCACCAAGCGCCGCAACACGACTTACCTGGCCGGCCTCGATCCCAACGCGCGCGAGAAGCGCCGCGCCCAGATGCTCGCCGCCACGCCCGGTGAACTGCGCTCGCTCGGCGCCGATGTGACGCGCATCGCAGCCGAGTCGCCGACCTGCGTCTTTGGCGGCCGAGACGTCATCGCCAAGAGCAACGCCGACTTTAACGTCGTCGACCTGATGGGCTAACGCACGGCAAAGGTAGATTTTTGGGACATGTCTGAAAATCTACCTTTTTTCTGCGGTTTGAGCGGGGCGGCGCAGCCCACCGCGGCGGTTTGTCTCAATCTGTAACATCTAGGTCCAATTTTGCCGAGTTACTGTTACAGATTGAGACAAACCGCCGCAGACGCCCACTCCACAGCACAGACCACCACAAAGGTGCCTGTCTCCTTCCTCAGTTGTGATTCGAACACTTGTTCTATACGCACGCATGTTCTATAGTAGAGGTGCTTGCATCAAACTGAAATTGCAACTAGAATATAGTTGCAGAATGTGAGGCGGGATGACTCGATCCGATAAACTCATCGCCCAGCTGCTTAGCTGTCCTTCAACGTATAGATTCGCTGACTTTCTTAAAGTTATGGCTTCATATGGCTTTGAAATGGACAGCAAAGGCAAGACATCCGGATCGCGCGTTCGCTTCTACAGGCCATCAGATGGCAGGATGTTCGTAATGCACACGCCTCATTCATCTGACGAATTGACAGCGGGGACCATTCGAAACATCGTTCGCTTTCTGCAAGATGTCGGAGGTAGTCATGAGTAACGTTTTGGCATACAAGGGTTATTTCGCCCCGGTCGAGTTCGATGCCGAACAGCATGTGCTAACAGGTATGGTCGCCGGCATTAGGGACGCAATCGTATTTGAAGGCTCCACGGCTGAAGAAGTGGAGCAATGCTTCCACGACGCCGTCGACGATTACCTTGAGTTTTGCGCCGAGAAGGGCAAGGAACCCGAGCGGGCTTTTAAGGGCTCGTTCAACGTAAGAACGGGCTCTGAGCTCCACAAGCAAGCAGCGCTGGCGGCGGCAAAGAAGGGTGAGTCACTCAATAAGTTTGTGACTGAAGCGATCGCTGCGGCGCTGTGAAGCCAACGTCGAGTCGAAGCCGCCACAAAGGGCGCCTTTGCGGCGGCTTCGACGTTTGCCCAGATAAAACCTGCCAAAATAAACCTGTCCCTATTTGGTAGGTTTGGGAGAGGGAGCTGGGATGGATAAGGCTGAGTTGCGACGGGCGGTGATTTCCCGGCGCGATGCTCTTGATTTGGATGTGCGTGCGGCAAAGTCCGCCGTTATCTGTACGCGGCTGGTTGAGCTGTTGGATCGCTCGGATGCCGCGGTGCCGCACACCGTTGCCATCTATGCCGCGATGGGTTCCGAGGTCAACCCTGCCGCGTTTGCCGCTGCGGTCGCCGCGCGCGGCTGGCGCGTCGCCTATCCGTGCACGCTCTCGGCAACTGACACCGCGACCTGTGGCCAGCGCATGTGCATGCGAGCAGTTGCCGCCGACGATGCGTTCGCGGCTCCGTTTATCGCCCACCCCGCGCGGGCCTTCGCGGCCACGGACATCGACAGCGACCGCTTCCCCATCGTGCCTGCCGAAGCACTCGACATGATTGTTGTGCCGCTCGTGGCCTTCGATCAAACCGGCGCGCGTCTGGGCTACGGCGGCGGTTGCTACGACCGCTACCTGCCCATTCTCTCACCCGCATGCCAAATCATCGGCATCGCCTTTGACGAACAACGCATCAACCACGTCCCCACCGATGCCCACGACCTGCCGCTGCCCAACATCATCAGCGCCTAATCGCCGCCACATCAGCCACGGCTACAGCAGTACCATCGCAGTCTAGTGCTCCTCGCCGGCGCGGGCCAGGTCGTAGGGCGTGGTCTGGTAGACGTAGTAGTTGAGCCAGTTGGTGTAAAACAGCTGAGCCTGGCTGCGCCAGACGTTGCGCGGCTCGGTCGTGGGGTCGTCGTTCGGGAAGTAATGCGCCGGCACTTGAGGGTTGAGCCCGCGCTTCACATCGCGCTCGTACTCCAGGCGCAGCGTGTCGGTATCGTACTCGGGGTGGCCAAATACAAAGAAGCGGCGACTGTCGGTCGACTTGACGATGTACAGGCCCACCTCGTCGGACACGGCCACGACCTCAAGCTGCGGCTCGGCCTCCACGTCCTCGCGGCGCACATCGGTGTTGCGCGAATGCACAGCATAGAAATGGTCGTCAAAACCGCGGACCAGCGGGCTCTGCGGCTTCACCAGATAATGCTCAAAGACGCCGCTCGCCTTTGCCGGCAGGTCGTACTTCTGAATACCGTAATGATGGTAGAGCCCCGCCTGCGCGCCCCAGCAAATGTGCAGCGTAGAGTGCACGTGCGTGGTGGACCAATCCATAATCTGACAGAGTTCGGGCCAGTAGTCGACCTCCTCGAACGGCATCTGCTCCACCGGCGCGCCCGTGATGATCAGGCCGTCGTAGTGGATATCGCGGATGTCGTCGAACGTGCGGTAGAACGTCTCCAGGTGGCCGGCGCTCACGTGCGTGGCCTCGTGCGTCTTGGTGCGCAGCAGGTCCACCTCCACCTGCAGCGGCGTGTTGGAGAGCTTGCGCATGATCTGCGTCTCGGTGGCGATCTTGGTGGGCATGAGGTTGAGGATGAGCACGCGCAGCGGACGGATGTCCTGGTGCAGCGCGCGGTACTCGGTCATGACAAAGATGTTCTCACTCTCGAGCTGCGCGGCGGCAGGGAGGGCGTCGGGAATGCGAATGGGCATGGAAGCTCCTAACGAGTCAGTTGCAGCTATGGTACAACGAGCGACCCCATCCGCGCGAGCACATCGCCCAGCGGTAGATTTTCGGGTAGGTCCCAAAAATCTACCCTCCAACGCCGCAAAAGTAGAAATTAAGGCATGTCCCAAAAATCTACGGCACTTTAGTCTAGCAAAGTGACGCCAGGACGCTACAATGGTTCGACGCGAAAAACTCGGCCGGAAGGATACGTATATGTACCAGACGCGTAAGATCGGTGTGGTCGGCCAGGGCCACGTAGGAGCACACGTTGCCAACAGCCTGCTTATGCAGGGCATTGCCGACGAGCTGTACCTGTGCGATATCAACGAGGCCAAGGTGACGTCCGAGGTCCAGGACCTGCGCGACTCCCTTTCGTTTGTCCCGTACAACACCAAGATCGTCAGCTGCTACGACCACTACGAGGAGCTGGCCTGCTGCGACGTCATCGTCAATGCCGCCGGCAAGGTCGCGCTGGCCGCTGGCAGCCGCGACGGCGAGCTGTTCTTTACCACCGACGCCGCGCGCACCTTTGCCAAGCGCATCGTCGACGCCGGCTTTGACGGCATCTTCGTGAGCATCTCCAACCCCTGCGACGTCGTGTGCACCGAGCTGTGGCACCTGACCGGCTACGATCCCAAGAAGATCATCGGCTCGGGCTGCGGTCTGGACTCCGCCCGCCTGCGCACCGAGATCTCCAAGAAGATCGGCGTGAGCCCCAAGTCCATCGACGCCTACATGATCGGCGAGCACGGCTTTAGCCAGCTTGCCGCCTTTAAAGCCGCGACCATCGCCGGCAAGAGCCTCAACGAGCTTCAGGCCGAGAACCCCGACAAGTACGCCTTCGACCACATGGAGGTCGAGGAGCTCGCGCGCAAGGGCGGCTATGTGACCTACGCCGGCAAGCAGTGCACCGAGTACGCCGTCGCCAACTCCGCCGCGCGCGTCTGCGCCGCCGTTCTGCACAACGAGCACGCCGTGCTTTCGGCCTCTACGCTTATGACCGGCCAGTATGGCGAGGAAGGCATCTTTACCTCCCTGCCGTGCGTGATCGGTGCCGAGGGCGTCGAGGAGGTCTACACGCTCGACCTTTCCGAGCACGAGCTCGAAGGCTTCCACAAGAGCTGCCAGCACATCCGTGACAACATTGCCCAGCTCGACTGGTGGGATGCCGAGGCCTACGACGCCAAGTAGGTCGTCGGTTGACGCGATACCCCCACGCATGGACGCAATGCAGAGCGGGCCGCGCCGGAAATCCCCGGTGCGGCCCGCTATTTACGCACGCTGTTCGCTTGCGAATCGAAGGTGAATACTTTTCCCGGTACCTAGTACTGCTCGACACCCATATAGCGACGAACCTTGGGGCTGTGGTCGAACACCTTGCCGCGGGCGGCGCGCAGCTCGCAGCTCATCGCGTAGAAGAAGATCGGCTCCAGGAACGAACGCACGCTGGCCGGCACCTCGCCCACGCCGTACTCGAGCCCATCGAGCACCATGACCGTATCGGTATGCGTGTTGAGGAATGCGAGCGCGCGCTCCTCCATGGGACGGCACTCGCCCGATCCGAGCTGCACAAAGTAGAACACGCCGGGCTCGGTGGCCTCGAAGGGGCCGTGGAAGTACTCGCCGGAGTGGATGTAGCAGCAGTGCTGCCACTGCATCTCCATGAGCGAGCAGATGGCCATAGCGTAGGTCTGGCTAAAGTTGGGGCCGGAGCCCAGGATGTAGAAGAACTTGTGCTGCTGGCAGAGCTCGGCAAAGCGGTCGCCCAGCTCCGCGTTGACCTTCTCGCGGGCGGCGGGCAGCAGCGCGTCCATCTGCTTAAGGCCGGCATACATGTCGGCGAGCGCCTCGTAGCCTTCCTGCTGATCGAGCAGCTCGGCAGCCATCAGAACGCCGATGCCCTGCGGGACCTCGGCCTGCGACTCGCCCTTGCCCCACGGATAGACCCAGGTGGTCCACTTGCCGTTGTCGATCTTGGAACCCGCATAGTCGGTCATAGCCACGACCTCGGCACCGGCAGCCAGCGCCATCTCGCAACCGTCGACGACCTCCTGCGTGTTGCCGCTGTGGCTGCAGGCGACGACGAGCGACTTCGGCCCCAGGCTCTTGGGGGCCATCAGGCAAAACTCGCGCGCGGTGTAGACCGTCGAGGCAAACGTGGTGGCCTCGCGCTTGAGCAGCTCGTTGGCCGGCATCAGATCGATCATCGAACCGCCACAGGCGATCCAAAAGACGTTCTCGATCTTACCTTTGCGCTCGATAATTTCCTGAATCAGATCGTGTGCGTTCACCGTGACGCTCCTCCTTGTGTGGCGGCTTTGAACGACGACAGCTCGTACCTGCGATCGTTCTATGTTGTCCTATTTATAGCATGCGAGCTGTCACAGGTGAAGTCGTTTCAGCAAATTTGTTCTATGTTGTTCTGTCTATGAGCGTTAGATGTCAAACAAGTAGCGCGAGCCCACGATCTTTTGACGCCCGAGCAGCAGGGGCAGCCCGTCCGCATCGGTAAAGTAAGCCTCCATATAGAAGAGCGGCTCGCCGACCGGCACCTCCAGCAGCGGGGCCGCCTGAGCATCGGCAAGCGCAATCTCCACGGTGCAGGGGTCGGACTTGAGCGGTGCGCGGCCCGAATGCTCGGCAACGAACGCAAAGATCGAGTTATCGGCAAGGCCCTCGTCGGCAAGCGTCTGCAGGTAGGGATGATCGGCCAGCACAAAGGCGTTGTTCTCGAGCATGACGGGCACGCCATCTGCCGTGCGCACGCGCTCGACCACGATAAGCTCGCAGCCGGGCTCCACGCCAAAAAAAGCCGCGTCCTCGCGCGTCGCCGCGACCACCGTGCGCGACACCAAGCGTGCTCCGGCCACCATGTCGTTGGCGGCGCAGCCCTCGGTAAAGCTCTGGACATCGCCTTTCTGGCGAATCTTGCGTTTGAGCTTGGGGGCGCGCACAAAGGTGCCCCTCCCCTGTTGGCGGTTGAGATACCCCGCACGCGACAGCTCCTCGATGGCGCGGCGCACGGTAATGCGCCCCACGCCGTAGGACTTCGCAAGCTCCATCTCGGAAGGAATGCGCGAGCCGGGCGCGTACACGCCGCGCGCGATCTCGCCCTTTAGGTCGTCCATGACCTGCTGGTACAGCGGCACGGCGGACACGTCGGCACGCTCGGTTTTATCGTCAGTTGCCATCGTTACGCTCCATCTCGCGCATGCTCGGACTCAAACTCTTCAATCGCCGCCATAAACTGCTCGCCAAAGGCGTCTGCCTTTTTCTCGCCGATGCCGTTGACCTGGATAAGCTCGTCGCGCGTCTGCGGGCGCAGGCGACACAGACCGCGCAGGGCCTTGTCGGAAAAGACCATGTACGGCGCCATCTCCAGCTCGGTCGAGATTTCCTTGCGCAGGGCACGCAGGCGCTCGAATAGCTCGGCATCGTCGCCCACGCGCGGGCGCTGATCCAGCTCGGCCTCCTCGCGCAGCAGATCCACCGCACGGCGGGCGCGGGCCGAGGCCTTGCGCTTGGACGCACGGCGCTTAACGGTAAAGGCAAACGCCTCCTCTTCGACCTCGCCGGCACGCGGACCCAGCCCCACAACCGGGTACTGCCCCTGCGAGGCGGCCAAATAACCGCGGCCGCACAACTGGCCGATGATGTCCTTGATGCGCCCGACCGATTCGCTCGACAGCTCGCCATAACCGCGATCCTCGTCCAGATGCATCTGGCGCACGCGCTCGGTGTTGCCGCCGTGAAGCACATCGGCGATGAGCGACTTGCCAAAGCGCATGGGCCGCGTGGCCACATAGCGCACGGTGGCGCGGGCCATATCGGTGACGTCCTCGACCTCGAACTGCGTAAGGCAGTTGCTGCAGTTGCCGCAGCCCTCGGCGTCATCCGAGGCGGTGCCGCCTACGGCCGCATGCTCGGCCGCGGCCTCGTCGCCAAAGTAACGCAGCATGTATTCGCGCAGGCAGCCGGTGGTATTGCAGTAGCCTTCCATCTGGCTGAGCAGGCGATATCGATTCTGGAGCGCCCACGCGCGCTGCTCATCGTCGAGCGCCTCGTCGGCCGCATCGCCGCGGTCGATCAAAAAGCGGCGCATGCGAAAATCGTTGCCGTTCCACAGCAAGTAGCAGCTGGCCGGATCGCCATCGCGGCCGGCACGACCCGCCTCCTGATAGTAGGCCTCGATGCTCTCGGGCACGTTGTTATGGATGACGTAGCGCACGTTGGGCTTGTCAATGCCCATGCCAAAGGCGTTGGTGGCGACCATCACCTGGATATCGTCGTCGATAAAGGCGCGCTGGCTTTGGCGACGGGCGTCGTTGCCCATGCCGGCATGGTATCGGCCCACGCGAATGCCGCTGGGACCCAGCGCCTCGGCAAGCTCGCCGGCGAGCGCATCGACGGTCTTGCGGGTCGAGCAATACACGATGCCGCTCTCGCTCGAATGCGCGATTACGTAGTCGCGCACCCAGGCGGCCTTAGCCTTGTCGCCCATCTCCTCGCAGCCAAAGTAGAGGTTCTTGCGGTCGAAGCCCGTCACGACCGTGGCCGGGTCGCGCAGGCCGAGCATCTGCTGAATGTCCGCGCGCACGCGCTCGGTCGCCGTAGCGGTAAAGGCCGCCACGATGGGGCGCTGCGGCAGGGAATCGATGAACTCGCGAATCTGCAGGTAGGCGGGGCGGAAATCCTGGCCCCATTGGCTTACGCAGTGGGCCTCGTCAATGGCCACGAGCGGCACGCCGATGCCGCCGTCCGCCGCGGCCTCCTGCGCAAAGGCTAAAAAGCGCGGCTCGAGCAGGCGCTCGGGCGCCACGTACATAAGCTGGTAGAGACCCTCGCGCGCCCGCTTGAGCACGGTGTTTTGCTGGGCCGGAGTAAGGCTGGAGTTGAGATAGCTGGGGCGCGCACCCGCCGCGAGCAGCGCGCGGGTCTGGTCCTCCATAAGCGATAGCAGCGGGCTCACCACAAAGGTGATACCGGGCAGCATGAGCGCGGGCACCTGGTAGCAAATGGACTTGCCGGCGCCCGTGGGCATAACGCCCAGCGCGTCGCGGCCACCAAGGATCGCATCGACCATGCGGTCCTGCCCCGGGCGAAACGAGGTGTAGCCAAAATAGGCGCCGAGCGTGTCGAGCGCCATCTGCTGCATGCTATCGGTCATGGTTTCCTAACGTCTAAGTCATCTGTCGCCGATTATACGCCGCCACGCGAACCAGCGCCGAGCTGCCGCTAGCCACGAGCAACGCGTTCCGAAAGGAACGAGAGTGGATTTTTGGACACCCGACGAACGAGAGTGGTTAATCTCCCACTTTAAGGCCGCCACCGGACCTAAAACGGGAGATTATCCACTCTCGTTTTCTATCCCGAACTACATCACCATAACGTAGCGCGATCCCACGTAGTACTGCTTACCCATCAGGACCGGCTCGCCGTTGGGACCGGTAAAGCCGGCACGCAGGTTGAGCAGCGGATCGTGCGGAGCAATGCCCAGCTCGGCCGCCTGCTCGACGTTAGCTCGAACGGCCTCGACCGTGCGGTAGCCAACCGAGACAATCGGCGTTCCACCAACACGCTCGACCTCGGCAAAAATCGACTTGTCCTCAAGATCGGCCGTCAACAGCTCACGGTAGGCGTCAAACGGCACAAAGATGTTCTCCTCAAATATGGGCTCGCCATCGGCCGTACGCACGCGCTTGATATGCAGCAGCAGCGCGTCCTTCTGCAGGCCAAAGAACTCCATCTCGTTTTGACGCGCCGGCACAATCTGGCGATCAACCACGTGCGCGCCGGCCTTCATGCCGTTGTCGGCACATAGCGCGGAAAACGTCTGCAGCGTCGAGGCATGGAACTGGCGGTTGATGTGCGGCGTGGAAACAAAGGTGCCGCGACCCTGTTGCTTAACCAGGTAGCCATCGGAGCACAGCTCCTCGACGGCGCGGCGCACCGTAATGCGGCTCACCTCGTACTGCTCGGCAAGCTCAAGCTCGGACGGGATGCGCTCCTTAGGTGCATAAACGCCTTTCTCGATCGCTTCCTTGATCTCGTCGTAAATCTGCTGGTAAAGCGGTGCATTTTTGGGCGCTGGCATATCTGATCACTCTTATCAAAATATCGAAATAACTAATACGTATATAACGTCTTTTTATATGTTACCTCAGCTTGATAAAACGATACACCGCATACAGCAAATCTTTACTTGCCGTCGTCCTGCTGCAAGCTTTCCTGATCGTGCAGACGGGCCTGCCTGCTGGCCATGCGCGCGGGCTTGTCGGGATCGGGCACGGCCGTAGGCATGGGCTCGTCGACATGACCGCCCCACCAGCCGCCCACAAAGTTAAGCGTGTGGAACACATTAATCACGGCGCCGGGGTCGATGTCGCACACCAGCTTGACGATATCCTGGCTCTCGTAGGTCGAGACAACGGTGTGCAGCAGGTACATCTTTTCGCGGCTGTATCCGCCAATGACCTCGGCGCAGCTAATGCCGTGCTGAAAGTGATTGACATAGGCGGTCATGACCTCATCTGCCTCGCGCGTCGTGATCTGCAGCGTCACGCGGTCGTAGCGGCGATAGAAGCTGTCGATGGTCTTGGTCGAAATAAATTGAAACACAATGGAGTACGCCGCGTTGTCCCAGCCAAACATAAAGCCAAAGATCGCCAGGATAAAGCAGTTAAAACCAAAGATGACGCCCCAGATGGTCTTGCCCGTGTGGTTGGAGACCCACAGAGCGATAAAGTCGGTACCGCCGGTGGATGCGCCGGACTTAAGCGCGATGGCAGCGCCCAGGCCCGAGACCACGCCGCCAAAAATGATGAGCATGATCTTGTCGCCCAAAAACGGGGCGAAGTGAAAGATATTGAGGAACAACGACGAGAGCACGACCTGCATCATCGAGAAGATGACGAAGCGCTTGCTAATGCCGCTCCAGCACAGAAGCGCCACGGGGATGTTGAGCGCGAGCATGCCGAGCGAGATATCGATATGAACGCCGCCGAGCGAGGTGACGCGATCGAGTAAGACGGCGACGCCGGTGAGACCGCTCGGTAGCAGGTCGGCGGGCTGAATGAACGCCTGGATCAGAAATGTCTGAAGAATGGCGGAAATCGTGACCGCCACGGCAGTAATGGCGCGGCGGACGATGGTGAGGCGGCCGAGCACGAGCACGCGGTCCGTGAGCTGATCGATGGCGTTCGCCACGTAGGCTCCTTTCGAAGGCAGATGTAATTGTGGGGCATGCCGGCGATTGTAGCATGGAGCGCGAGTGGGCGCTTCAATTCACCCTCTCTCGACAACCAAAACGAGTCAGCAGCTCCCCAACCAAAGAGCCAAATTCTAAGTGAGTAGACTTTTTACGATCTGCCGAGCACACCAAAAACTGCCACCTCTGTGACCTGCGGTTTTACTAAAGCAGATACGCTTTGTGCTCGGCATGTGCCAAAAAGTCTACTCACTTAGTCTGAGTCGAAGTCAAACGGATCAAAATCCAAGCCAAATTATGCCAATCCGCCGCAAAAGACGTGCGAATCTGTACTACTCGTGGTGGATCGACGCTACAAAGCGGCCAAAATGTCGGCCAGGTTGTCGATGATGGTGTCGGCGGCGGACTGGTCCAGGTTGACGCCCTCGTGCGGACGCAGCGCCAGGACGCGGGCGCCGGAGCGCTTGCCGGCCTCAATGCCCATAGGCGAGTCCTCGATAACCAGGCACTCGGCCGGCTCAACACCCAACGCCTCCATGGCGCGCAAATAGATCTCGGGGTCGGGTTTAAACGCACTGCACTCATGGCCGCTGATGGTGTAGTCCAGCACGTCGGCGATACCGGCAATCTCCACCAGCTCGTCGATGAGCTCACGGTAGGACGAGCTCGCGATGGCACACTTCACGCCGCGCTCGTGCAGCTCACGCATCACCGGCTCCGTCTGCTCGTTGAGCAGCTCGGCATACGGAACGGGATGGACCGGGCTGTAGACCTGCTTGTACTCCACGCGCAGGCGCTCGCGCAGCTCAACATCGTCGGGCACCAGCGACTTCCAGATGGCAGGCTCGTTAGACCCCGAAAGATCGGGGATCTCGTCAAAGTGGAACCCCTTCTCTTCCATAAACGCCACGCGGCGACGGTTGTAGAACCACTCGGTATCGACCAGCACGCCGTCCATATCAAACAGCACTGCCTTGATCATACGCATCTCCTCCCACTTGCCAAAAAGGGACAGGTTTATTTTGGTAGGTTTTATCTGGGGTTTTGCGGCGCGTGCGCACACGCCCTCCCCAGAGCAAAAAAGGGGACGGGGCAAAACCCCATCCCCTCTCAATCAACCCGTAAGGTTAACTTACTTGTGATTAGTAGGAAAGCTTCCACATGTAGCGACGCATGGTCAGCGGGTGCTGACGGGCCTCGGCGATCTGGTTGCCGTACTCGCGCATAACGGCGAGGTGCAGCAGCGGGTTGAAGTAGGTGACGACGCTTGCCGGCACGGCGTCGGCCAGACCGTAGTCCTTGGAGTCGATCAGAGCGACCTTGGCGCCCATGCGCTCAAGGAAGGTGAGGGCGCGAGCGTCCATCGGACGGGTAGCACCATCGGACATGAAGAAGACGTAGGGCTTACCCTCGGTGGAAACCTCGAACGGGCCGTGGAAGTACTCGCCGGTGTTGTAGGCGGCGGCGTCGATCCACTGCATCTCGGTGAACAGGAAGGCGGCGTGAGAATAAGCCATCTTCTCGGAGGCACCGGAGGCCATGAAGTAGATCATCTCGTCGTCCTTGAAGTCCTGGGCGAACTGCTTGGCGAGGCCCTTGGCGGACTGAGCGGCGTTCTCGCAGAGCTCAAAGACGTTGGTGAGGCCGGTGATCATGTCCTCGTAGTGGTCATAGCCCTCGGTCTGCTGAAGGATCTCGAGAGCAAGGGCGATGGCATAGCCGGGCTTCTCGCACTTGGCAGCGTAGTTGGCGTGGAAGCCGTGGACGATGACGTGGTCGGCGTCGACGGTCAGAGCGGAGCCAGCCTTGTTGGTGAGGGAGACGACCGGGCAGTTGTGCTTCTTAGCGGTCTTGTTGGCCTCGACGGTCTCGGGCGTGGAGCCACCGAGGGAGCAGGTGATCACGAAGGTGTGCTCGTTGACCCAGGAAGGCGTGTCGTAGTTGAACTCGTTAGCGGTGAAGATCTGAACGTTCAGCTTGTCCGTGTTGTTGGCCAGGAAGTACTTGGCGGGGTAAAGATCGGACATAGAAGCACCGCAGCCGACGAAGGCGACGCTGTGAATCTCGTGGTTGGACAGGACGTCAGCGACGATCTGCTTAGGGAGGTTAAGGTCGATCTCGTACATCTGACACATTCCTTTCGTATTTTTGCGGCGTCACATTGCCGGACGCTCGCAGGGTTACCGTGGCTAGGACCGAGTCGCCGGCCCGTTGAGGATGCGACAAAGGGACTGTCCCTTTGACACATTTAGGGATGGAAGCCTGCCTGGGGTATGGGATGCCAGGCAGGCCCCCGGGGGAAGCATTGGGTCGCGACTAGGCCAGGATGCCGGCCGCGGAGAGGGCGATGCCGCCCACAATGGCGATCACGAGAAGCCAACCGGTGTTGACGTTCTTCTTGATGAGCCAGTACATAAGGCCGGTGAGGCCGAGGGAGATCATCTGGGGCATCATGCCGTCCAGGATGTCCTGGATAACGACGGTACCCTCAGCGAACTGCAGCGGGGTGGTGGCGCCGATCAGTGTAGCGATCATGCCGCCCACGGACATAAGGCCCACGATGCCGCAGACATACATGAGCTTCTCCATGAGGTCGCCGCCCTGGAGCTTGCTCAGGTACTCGTGGCCACCCTGGTAGCCGATCTTGGCGGCAAACCACGTGATCAGCACGGAAGGCACGATGGAGATGAGCATGGCCAGGATCGGGCCCATGATGGAGCCCTGCTGAGCCAGCTGGACGCCCAGACCAAAGGCGATGACGCGGATGGTGCCCTGGAAGAAGGAGTCACCAATACCGGAAAGCGGACCCATGAGGGAGGTCTTGACCGCGTTGATCGAATCGGGATCGAAGTTCTCGGGATCCTTGGCGTACTCCTCCTCCATGGAGGCGGCGAGGCCTAGGACAAAAGCGCTCGTCTGCGGGGTGCAGTTGTAGAACGCCATGTGACGGTGGTAAGCCTCTTTCTTAGCAGCGAGCTGCTTGGGATCGGACTCATCCGGATAGAGGCGATCGAGCGTGGGAACCATGCCGTAGAGGAAGCCCATGTTCATCTGACGCTCGTAGTTCCAAGAGGCCTGGATGGCCCAGGAGCGCCAGAAGAACTGGCTGACCTTCTTGTTCAGGGACACGTCCTTGGTTGCGGTTGCCATAGTGTGTTCCTCCTTAGTCTTCGTCGTCTTCGAGCGGATCGTAGTCGGAATCGACACCGGCGGCTGCATGGGAACCGTTGAACTTGAAGCCCATGAAGACGACAGCCAGGCACACACCGATCAAAGCGACCGCGATGACGGACAGGTTGAGGTAAGCGGCGAGCAGGAAACCGATGAACAGGAACGGAGTCATACCCTTCTTGATCATCATGGTGAGCAGCAGGGCCAAGCCGTAGGCGGTCATGATCTTGGTCGAAACGTTAAGACCAGTGGACAGCCACTCGGGAACCATGTTGACGATGGCCTGAACCAGGTCGGTGCCAACAAAGACGGCCAGGAAGATCGGCAGGAAGTACATGACGGCGTACAGACCGGAGCCGGCGCAGATGTGCATGCGGTAGGCGGTCTTGAACTTTCCGTTATCGATCGCGCTATCTGCCACATGGGTGAGGGCGGCGATGATGGAACGGAACACGATGCCGAGGAGCTGGCCCAGGACGGCGACCGGGATGGCGATCGTCATGGCGGTCTCGGCGGAAGCATCGGTCAGGCACGCAAAGGCAGCGGCCACGATGCCGCCCAGGACCATATCGGGCGGAACGGCAGCGCCGACCTGCACCAGGCCCATGGACACGAGCTCGACGGCGGCACCGACGGCAAGGCCGGTGGGCACATCGCCCAGCAGCAAACCGACGAGCGTAGCGCCAACGAGGGGCTGCTCGAAGTTAAGACGACCGAGCAGGCGGGAGTCCCACATGCAGAACACGCCGACGAGGCCGACGAGCACCGCACTGATGAACGTATTCATACCCTTCTCCTTTCAGTCAGGCAAACGCCTGGTTGATTACAGCTTGGCGTCGATGTCGACGCTCTGATACGTAGGGGTCTGCTGGACGTAGAGCTTAATGCCCATGTCGAGCAGCTGGTTGACGTCGGCCTTCTGGGTGGCGTCGAAGAAGACGGAGCTGTCCTTGCCGCCGACCTGCTCGGCACCGTCGTGGTTGGCGGTGGCGCCCAGGTTGATGGCGTCGAGCTTGTAGCCCTGGCAGAACTGCAGCATCTCGGCAGTGTTGCCAAAGACGAACATGACGCGCTCGCCGAGGGTGTTGAGCTTGTCCATCTTGGCAAGGGCACGCTCAACGGTGAAGACGTTCAGGCGCACGCCCTGGGGCTTGGCCAGCTTAAGAGCGCCCTTCTTGATGTCATCGTTGGCGGCAGCGTTGTCGACGACGATGATGCGCTCGGCCTGAACCTTGGTGGTCCAGGTAAAGACGACCTGGCCGTGCAGCAGACGGTAGTCAAGACGTGCGAGGACGATCTTGGCGGGACCGGAGCTGTGACGGGACGCCTTGGCCTTCTTGGCGGGAGCCGCGGCGACCTCGACCGGTGCGTTGGGGTTGGTCAGACCGGTGCGGGCCTCGTTGATGAGGGCCGCGAGCTCGGTGCCCTTGACGGGGGCGGGGCTCATAGCAAGCGTGAGCGCCAGCGGGATGTTGAAACCGCTGACAACCGTGAACTTCGTGCCGTTCTTGGAAAGCTCGACCATGTTGTTGTTGACCGAGCTACCGAGCATATCGGTTAGCACATACACGGTGTCGTCCGCGTTGAACGTGGCGATCATAGCCTCAACCTTATTGGTGATGGGCTCCTTGTCGTCACGAGCAAGCGACACGACGTGGACGTTCGACACGTCGCCGAGAACCATCTCGAGCGTGTCTTTGGCGCCTGCGGCCAGGCCGCCATGAGATGCGAGAATGATCTGATTCATCTTGCCTCCTCCTTTTCGTTATGGTCATTATAACGTCTTATACGTTGCTTATATTGATAATTAGTATATAAACCGTTCGCGGGTGAAAAACGACCGTTGGCGGGTTTAACGCAATCGAAACGATGGTCTTGGGTAGGTCGGCGCTGGCTAGGCGCCGCCCGATCAAACGCCGGGCGCTACCTGCTCAAACACACCGCCAATCCCCTAACGCACGAAGTACCAGGGGCTTTCCTGCACGGTGGGCTCCAGCGCAATGCCCGTGCGCTCGCGGAAGAGATCCATGTCCTGCGATTTCTCCGTCCACCACGCGTTGGGCTTAAAGGTCATGCTCTCAACGACATGGCCGACAAACACACTGTTGCGCAGCTTGGAAAAGTCGGTGTTCATAATCACGATGGACGCGAGCACCAAAACGATGCCCAGAACTTTGATCGCGCCGGCGGGCTCGGCGTAGACACCAATGCCCAGCAGTACGGTGACGACTGTCTCGAATGACATTACGACGGGAACTTTCGACGTCTCGAGCCCCATGGACAGACCCTGCATATATAAGATGTAAGCCACGGCTGTGGGGATGAGTCCAAAGCCAAGGAACAGCAGCAGCAGCTGTGGCGACATTGCCGCGGCGACATCCGGCCACGGAGCCCCGATAGCTGCCATAACCGCACCGCCAAAAACAAAGCCCCAAAACGTGACAGCCAGCGGGTGGACCGTCTTGGTTGCTATCCGGCTAAACACCGCGAGCGACGCGCCACAAAAGCCCGCAATCACGCCCGACGTGACGCCCCAAACCGAAAAATGGAAACCGGAAAGGTCGCCATTGGTCACTGCAAGTACACATCCACCTATGTTAAAAGCGATGGCAACGAGCTTGTTGGGAGTCACATCCTCGCGATAAAGCACGCGGCCGAGCATGACGCCAAACACCGGCGAGGTGTAGAGCAGCACCGAGGCCGTGGACATGCCCACCTCGCCCATGCACTCGTAATAGCAGGTGTTGGCGGCGGCCAAACCGACGATACCGACAAGCGCGCAGGAAACAAGCTCTTTAGGGCTTGCCTTGAACAGGGCTAGCGGACCCTGAGCCACGGTAGACCCCTCACCCGGACGGCAGCCCATAAACATCAGGACCGGCGCCAAGATAAGCGCTCCGACCAACAAGCGAAAGGCAGCCATACTCTGGGACGTCACGCCCATGGCCGAGATGCCGTTTACAAAGATTCCGATGCTGCCCCACATAAGCGCGGCGGTCAGCACCAGCACATAGCCCAGATTGCTTCTCTTCAACGCAGCCTCCTCAGTATTATTTCCAATATGTTTCATGCTACGTTATAGTCGTTATATACATTTTTCAAGGCACAAATCGGCGAACGGGAAATCTCTCGACACAAGGAGTGTCCCCAACTGCCGGCACAAAAGGAACATCCCTAACTGCCGGCAGAAAGGGAACGTCCCCAAGTGCCGCTCTAGCAGTTGCGGTGAAATAGTTCTCAAACAGAGGCTTCACACTCCCAAACAGGAACTATTCCACCGCAACTCATGAGGGGTATTGGGCTGTTAGGCCGCTCTATCCCTTAGTAATCCAGCTTCCACATGTAACGGCGCGTCATGTAGTCCTTGTGGGTGACGGCGGAGAGCGCACGCATGTAGACGTTGTTGAGGATCGGGGCAAAGATCAGGTGGTTGAAGTACTCGCTCACGCTGTCCTTGATGTCGTTGAGGCCGAGCTCCTTGGCGTCGAGCTGGTAGACGCGCTCACCACCGTACTGGTTGACAAAGCGAATGCCGCGCTCGTCGTTGCAGCGGCTGCGGCCGACGCTGATGAGCTGGAACAGCGAGGTACGCTTGTCCAGAATCTCGAAGGGGCCGTGGAAGAAGTCGCAGGTGTTGATGGTGCAGGAGTCGATCTGCAGCATCTCCTGCACGTTGCAGATGCTAAAGACGTAGGCGGCACCAAAGAGCGGGCCCTGGGCCATGACGTTGATGCAAGGCTTGTCGGCGTTCTGCTCGGCCCACTTAGCAGCGAGCGGACGGGTGTACTCGACGGCCTTGCGATAGATGGGGTCGACCAAGTCGAAGGCAGCCATAGCGGTCTCGTACTCGGCATAGCCCTCGGTCTGCTGCGTAAGCTCCATAGCAATCATGGTCACGACGGCGGAGTTGGTGCGGCCCATGCAGGACTCGTCGATGGCCAGGCTGTCGTACTGGATCTTGTAGTCGCAGACCTCGGTGAGGCCGGACTCGTCAACATAGATGGCGATGGTGCTGGCGCCGTGGTTCTTGGCGACCTGGGCGGCGACGATGGTCTCCTTGGTGCCGCGCATGGACACGACGACGGCCAGGGTGTTCTCGTTGACGTAGGCAGGCGTGGCGTGCACGAACTCGTTGCTGGTGTAGCTGGAGCTCACGACTTTCGTGGCCTCGTGCTCCATAAAGTACTGGGCAGGATAGTTGCCGCCGTTGGATCCGCCGGCGCCAATCCATACGACGCGCTTGATGCCGCCCTTGTCAGCCTTGTCAGCCAAAACCTGGGAGACGACGTCCTTAACCTGTTCCTGAGTAGTCATCGTGCATCAGCCTTTCTTCTCGTTTGATGCTCATCACAGGCATACAAGTTACATACATGTTTTGCTTATGTCGACTAGTTGTATGCTATATTTATCTTAGAAAATTTGCTGCTAAGGTTTTCGAAAGTCCATTACCAGCAGTTTTGTTGTTGTATTGGATACATGCTTGATTAGGTAAGCATACAGGTTAGATACAGGTTGATCGCATGAGCACTTCGTCGAAAAAGAACTTGACCCAATACGAGCGTCTGGCGGCAACGCTTCGCGACCGCATCGCTGCCGGCATCTACGCCTGCGGAGACAAGCTGCCGTCCGAAATGGAGCTCATGGACGAATCGGGGCTGTCGCGCAGCACCGTGCGCCATGCCCTTAAGGTGCTTGTTGACGAAGGCCTGATTCGCACCGAGCGCGGACGCGGCGCCTTTGTGGCCGACACGCCGGCGCTCCACGAGAACAACCTGGTGTTTTCGAGCTACACAGCGCAGATCCAGGGTCAGGGCATGAAGCCCACCACGCGCACGGTGGACTCGGGCTTTGCCAAGGCCGCCGGCGACGTGGCCAAGTTTTTCGATGCCGCCGTGGGCAGCAAACTCGTCAAGCTCGTCCGCCTGCGCTATCTGGACGAAGCACCGCTGTGCCTGGAGACCACCTATCTGCCGCCAAGCTTTGAGGCGCTCATCGATCGCGATATCAACGCTTCGCTCTACGCCACGCTGCGCCAGGAGTTCCATCGTGCGCCGGCGCAGGGGCATAAGACCTTTGAGGTGTGCTATGCCTCGCAAAACGAGGCGTTTTTGCTCAACGTTGAGCGCGGGCAGGCACTGATCCTTATCACTGACTACGTCTACGACGCCGACGGCCGCCCGCTCCATATCTCCAAGCGTATCCAGCGCACCGACCGCGCCAAATACACCGAGCCCATCGGCTAACCACCACAAAGGGGCAGGCACCTTCGTGGTGGTTTTAGGCGGGAAGGTCGGGGAACCAGGTTGGCTTAGGTTGGTTAGGGACGCGCTCGGCTAGGACCAACTCCATCCAGCACATGTCGTACCAGCGGCCGAACTTTTGGGCGCAGCGGTCAAAGGCGCCCACCAGGCGGTAGCCCATATGGGCATGGAAATCCTGACTGTTGTGCGTCAGATACTCGTCGTCCTTGTCGTGCGGCACGGCAATGAGCGCGCACATGTTGGTGATGCCCATCGCGATCAGGCATTGCTTGAGCGCGTCATGCAGCTTGCGGCCCAGCCCGCCGTGGCGCGCGTCGCGCGCCAGGTAGATCGATGTCTCGACCGACCAGTCGTATGCTTCGCGGCTGTTGAGCGAACTCACATAGGCATAGCCTACCGGACGCCCGCCCAGCTCCATCACCAAATACGGGTAGCGCTTGAGCGTACGCTCGATGCGCCCGGCGAACTCCTCAACGCTCGGCACCTCGTATTCGCAGGTAATCGCCGTCTGGCGCACATATGGCTCATAGATGGCAAGCAACGCCGGCGCGTCTTCGGGCGTCGCTAGGCGAATCGTTGGCTCGGACATCTCGGTCATACAACCCTTCCCCAAAAGCAAAGGCCACCCTGCGCCAAACCCAGCGCAAGGCGGCCCCTCGTCATTACATCAGGCTACAGGACAGCCGCCAGCGCGTCGATGTCCTCCTGCGTCGTGGCCCAGCTGGTGCAAAAGCGCACCACCGTGTGGGTCTCGTCGTACTTTTCCCAGTACTCGATCGAGGCATGCTCGCGAATGCGGGCCATGTCCTCGTTGGGCAGAATCACAAACTGCTGGTTTGTGGGCGTCTCCAAAAAGAACTGGTAACCGCGCTCGTGCAGCACGCGACGCAGCGCCTGAGCGGTCTCAATCGCCTGGCGACCAATCTCAAAATACAGGCCATCGGTAAAAAGAGCCTCGAACTGCACACCCGTCAGGCGGCCCTTGGCAAGCAGTGCGCCATGCTGCTTAATGCGCGGAATGGGATGTGCCGGAGCGTGCATGCCGCAGAACACCACAGCCTCGCCGCAAAGCGCGCCGCACTTGGTGCCGCCAATGTAGAACACGTCACACAGCTGCGCCAGCTCGGGCAGGGTAATGTCGCACTCATCGGCCGCCAGCGCATAGGCCAGGCGGGCGCCATCCACAAACAGCGGAATCTCGCGCTTCTGGCACACCGCATGAATCGCCGCGAGCTCGGCTGCGGAGTACAGCGTGCCGTACTCGGTCGATAGGCTCACGTACACGGCACCCGGAAACACCGTGTGCTCGTAGCTCTCGTTTTCGTAGAACACCTGGATATAGTTCTCGAGGTCCTCGGCGTGCATCTTGCCCTCGTAGCCGGGGATGGTGAGTACCTTGTGGCCGCCAAACTCGATGGCACCAGCCTCGTGGCAGGCAACGTGGCCGGTCTCGGCGGCAACGACGCCCTCGTAGGGCGCGAGCAGCATGTCGATCACCGTCGCGTTGGCCTGTGTGCCGCCTACCAGGAAAAATACGTCGGCATCGGGCGCCTGGCAGGCCTCACGGATAAGCTGCTTGGCACGCTCGGTGTGTGCATCGGTGCCGTAGCCGGGCTGCGGCTCCATGTTGGTGTCGACGAGCGCCTGCAGCACCGCCGGATGTGCGCCGTGGGAATAGTCGTTGTTAAACGCGAGCATGATAATCCTCTCTAGCCGGGCACGGGCCCGATGATTCAGGTGCCGCTATTGTACGCCGCCCGGATAGGCAATGCGCGCGGCAAGGCACTCAAGCGCCAGCACCAAGGCAAAGCCGCAGCTCACGTCACTCAAAAAGTGTGCACCGATCACGATACGGCCAAAGGCGACGAGCGCCGCGACCACAGCCGCCGCCCAAAAGATCACGCGGCGACGCGAAGGCTTTTCCGCAAAGGCTGCCGCGGGAAGCCCGGCGAGCATAAGGCCGATCGCCGCGTGCGCGGTGTGCCCGCTCGCGAACGACTTAAAGCCGTCCTTGATCACGCCGGCGGCAATATAGCTCCACTTATCGGGATTGCCGATTACCCACCACGGCTGAAAATTGAGCCCCGGCGTGACCTCGATCACGCGCATGCGCGGGCGCGACCACAGCGGCTTGACGATCACGTTGAGGATAATGGCCTGAGCGACCCACACGGTCAGCACCATCAACGCCCAGCGCGTGAGCTCGTCGGGATCGGTGTCGCGCGTGAGGCGGTAGGCGATGAGGTTGGCTGCGATGATCAGCACAAACGTCAGCACCAGCTGAAACGCGATGAGTTTGCCGCCGACACGCTGCGATCCGACAATCTCGTAGCCGAGCAGGCCCACGTTGATGAGAATGCCCAGCGCGGCGAGCCACTTGCTTGCCTTGGAATCGGGGCGCACCGCTCGCACGAGCATAACGCCCGCGATGCTCGCCGTCAGCTCAAACGGTAGCTCGCCGGCCGCCTCGACAAAGCGACCGTACATGCTGCCGATGTTGAACAGCGCGCTCGAAATCTGATAATCGAAGAAACTGCCCACGCCCAGGCAGAGGGCAAGGATAACCGCGATAGCAGCGGCGTCTTTCTTATAGATGTACCCGAACATGCTTTCCTTTCGATGGAACCAGATTGCCCAAATGGGGCGTTTGCAGCGTCGACCGGTCCGTCGTTCGTTAGAACGGCGGAACGAAGGGCAGCGTCGAGTGGTTACGCGGTTCGTAGAACCGCGTAACACCCTAGTTACATCAGCTCGCAGACAGCCGCCGCGAAGGCAACGGGGTCCTCAGGCAGAATGCCCTCGACCAGCAGAGCCTGGTCATAGAGCAGGCCGGAGTACTGCTTGATCTTGTCGGCGTCGCCTGTCTTCTGGGCAGCGACAAGCTTGTCAAAGACCGGGTGCTTGGCGTTGAGCTCGAGCACGCGCTGGCTCTTGGGCATGCCGTCGGGCGCGCCCTCGGGTCCCTTCTGAAGCACCTTCTCCATCTCGAGCGAAAGCGGACCCTCGGTGGTGATGCAAGCGGGGGCATCGGTCAGGCGCGCGGAGACGGCAACTTTCTCGACCTTGCCACCGAGCGCCTCCTTCATAGCACTAAAGAGGTCCTCGTTTTCCTTGGTGGCGTCCTCGGCCTCCTTCTTCTCGTCCTCGGTCGCCAGATCAAGATCGCCAGTCGCGACGTTCTTGAGCTCCAGGTGACGATCCTCGACCTCGGGCTCGGCACCGTCGGCAACGGCCTTCTCGGCAGCCTCGCGGGCGGCGTCGTCCTCGTAGATCTTAGGCATATCGGCGGCAACGTACTCACGCATAGCCTGGAACGTGAACTCATCCACATCCTGCGTCAGCAACAGCACGTCATAGCCGCGGTCGAGCACACCCTTTACCACGGGCATCTTGGCCAAGCGCTCACGCGAGTCGCCGGCGGCGTAGTAGATGGCCTTCTGATCCCCGGGCATGCCCTTGGCATACTCGGCCAGGGTAATCATCTTCTGCTCCTTGGCAGACCAGAACAGTAGCAGGTCGGCGAGCTCATCGGCCTTCATGCCATAGCTCGAGTAGATGCCGTACTTAAGACCGCGGCCAAAGTTCTCAAAGAACTTCTCGTAGGCCTCGCGGTCGTTGTCGCGCATATCCTCAAGATCGGCGGTAATCTTCTTCTCCACGCGCTTGGCGATGGCCTTGAGCTGACGGTTCTGCTGCAGCGTCTCACGCGAGATGTTGAGCGACACGTCGGCAGAATCCACGACGCCGCGGACAAAGTTGTAGTAGTCGGGCAGCAGGTCGTCGCACTTCTCCATAATCAGCACGTTGGAGCTGTAGAGCGCCAGGCCCTTCTCGTAGTCCTTGCTGTACAGATCGAACGGGGCGCGGCCCGGCACAAACAGCAGCGCATCGTACTCAAGCGTACCCTCGGCATGGAAGCTGATAGTGCGCGCGGGATCGTCAAAGTCGTGGAACGTGGACTTGTAGAACTCGTTGTAATCCTTCTGCTCAACGTCGGAGCTGCGCTTTTTCCAAATCGGCGTCATGGAGTTGATGGTCTCGAGCTCCTGGTAGTCCTCGTACTCGGGCTTGTAGTCGTCGCCGGCGTCCTCGGGCTTGGGTTTCTGGCGGCTCTTGCTCACCATCATCTGAATCGGGTAGCGCACATAGTTGCTGTACTGCTGAATCAGGCTCTTGAGGCCCCACTCGGTCAGGAAGCGATCGTAGGTCTCGGCCTCGCCGTCGGCGTCGAGCTTCTCGTTCTCGCGCAGCGTCAGGATGACATCGGTACCGTGCTCAACACGCTCGCCATCCTCGATGGTGTAGCCCTCAAGACCGTCGGACTCCCAAACGTGGGCGGTGTCCTCGCCATAGGCGCGGCTGACAACCTTTACGTGGCTGGCAACCATAAAGGCAGAGTAGAAGCCCACGCCAAACTGACCGATGATGTCGACATCGGAACCCTGCTGCTCGGCGTTCTCAGTCTTAAACTCCTCGGAGCCGGAATGGGCGATGGTGCCCAGATTGCGCTCGAGCTCCTCGGCGGTCATGCCAATGCCGTTATCCGAGATGGTAATGGTGCGGGCGTCTTTATCAAAAGAGACGCGAATAGCCAGGTCGCCCTGGTCGAGCTTGACACTCGGGTCCTGCAGGCTCTTAAAGTTGAGCTTGTCGACGGCATCGCTCGCGTTGGAGATAAGCTCGCGCAGGAAGATTTCCTTATTGGTGTAGATGGAGTTGATCATGAGGTCGAGCAGTTTTTTGCTCTCGGTCTTAAATTGACGCATGTGCAGTCCTTTCGCGCTACCCCCGTCCGCAAAAACGGCCCGGTTGCCCGAGCCGCATTGCAGACCTGCTATGTTCAGACTTAGATTTTATAACCCATTAGCGCGCATATATACATACGGAATCGAAAAACTGTATGTCCAAACGCTCTGATGCGCCAATTGCCAAGGAGTGTCCCCGACTGCCGGCAGGAAAGGAACGTCCCTATCTGCCATCTACGCGCTTGGCCATCCAAACATGGGGCTGGCCCTCGTCTTCGTAGTCCACCGGGGCAATCTGCGTGTAACCCGCCTTGGCATAGAGCGGCAGCACGTATTCCTGCGCGTGCAGCTTAATGAGCTTGGCGCCGGCATCACGCGCGCACGTATCACTGGCCTCGACAATCTTGCTCGCCAAACCGCGACGGCGCATGCTCGGCAGCACGGCCACGCGCCCCATAATGTAGGTCTCCCCCGCCGCGACGCCTTCGTCCAAGTCGCACGCCGGCGACACCGGAGCCTCTGCGTCAGCTGCGCGCTCAAGCTCTTCGGGAAACACGCGCGAGCAACCGGCAAGCTCACCGTCTACATAGAGCGTCACATGGATGCAGTTCGGATCCTCGTCGATAGCGTCAAACTCATTCTCGTAGCCCTGCTCGTCCATAAAAACGACGCGGCGCACCAACGCCGCGTCATCAAAGCATCCCGTCTTAAGTTGGATATCCATGGCTGCCCTTTCATTCAATGCGAACGTTAGGGACAGATTTTAGCGAAAATGAGCTCCGCGCACGCTAAACTTCGCGCGAGCCTTCGCCAGGCAGTCGTAATGACCCACGTTATGGGCATCGCTCGCGATGAAGCTGTACAGGTTCTGATCGAACAGGCGCTGTGCCGGCTTTTTCTCGCGACCAAAGCGACCGCCGGCAATAAAGTCCGCCGAAGCCTGCAGCTTGCAGCCCATATCGACCAGGCGCTCCGCCACGCTTACATCCTTTTGAACCGCACGATAGCGCTCAGGATGAGCGATGATCACCTGGTAGCCACGGCACTGCAAATCGTAAATCGTGTTCTCGTACTCTCTAAACGCATACGCATCGGCATGCGTCGAAAGCTCGAGCAGAAACTCGTTGGTCCCATCGAAATGCAAGTGATCCGCGGCATCGATACCAAGCTCAACGAGCTTTCGATGGTTGACCTCGAAGCCCATCTGGAGCGGAAAACCGTCAGCGTTATCGCGCAGCAGCTCAAAGGCATCCCACATCTTGTCGTAATCAAAATAGGGATCACGGCAGTGAGGAGTGCAAACGATTCTGGTTACACCGGCCCGCTTGGCAGCCTCGAGCATCGCCAAGCTCTCTTCGAGATCGGCGGCGCCGTCGTCTACACCCGGCAAGATATGGCAATGAATGTCACGCATAGGTCAGCCTTAATCAACTAAACGTTTGCTCGGTTGGTGAAGATGCCCTTTTTGGAAGTGCCCTGATCGTCGGAGCCCTTCTTAACCTTCTTACCGTCCTTGGTGTAGTAAGAATAGTAGTACTCGCTGGTCTCGGTCTCACAGTAATTCATGACGGTACCGATGAGCTTGACCTTCTCGGACTTCTTAAGCTGGGCGATAGCGTTGAGCGCCTCTTCGCGCTTGGTAAAGTCCTCGCGCACCACGAACAGCGCGCCGTCGGTCAGGCTTGCGATCTCGGCAGCATCGATGAAGGTGCCGACCGGAGGAGCATCGAAGATGACGTACTGGAACTTGGCGGACAGTGCCTTTACCAGCTTGGCAAAGCGATGGGAGACGATGATGTCGGCAGGATTGGGAATGTGCGGCTCGGCATCGAGGAAGTAGAAGTTCTTCTGACCCGTCTCGACAATCGCCTGGTCGATAGAAACCTGCTCGGACAGGACTGCATAGAGTCCGCCGCGGGAGCGGACGCCGAGCATATCGGCAAGGGACCTGCGACGCATATCAGCCTCGACCAGCAGGACACTCTTGCCGCTCGTGGCGATTGCCTGAGCAAGGTTAATGGAAACCGTAGACTTGCCCTCGTTGGGAATCGAGGAGGTAACGGTGATGGTGCGAATGGGGTCGTCCACGCTCGCAAAGCGGATGTTGGCCAGAAGGGTCTTGGCGGCATTCTGCACAACGAGCTTATCGGTGTTCTTTGCCTTAGCCATGCCTATTTACCACCTTTCATAGCCGGAATTCGGCCAACAACGGGAATACCCAGGAGCTCTTCTGCCTCTTCGGCACCGCGGATGCGGGTATTGAGCATGTCTGCCAAAACGACATAGGCAACTGCGATAAAGATACCGGCGAGGAACGCGACGGCAATATACAGCGTGCGCTTGGGGCCGCTGGGGGCTTCGGGGGTCTTAGCCTCGTCGATAACGTTGATGCTCTGGGCAGCGCCGACGTTCTGAGCGACCGTACTCACCGAGCTGGCAATGGCCTTTGCGACCTCAGCCGTCTCCTTGGCATCGGTGCCGGTAACCGAAAGCGTAATGACACGCGTGGTGGTCTCGGAGGAAACAGACACCTTGTAGTCATCCAGATCGGTAAGGCCCAGTTCTTTGGCGGCGCCGCTCTTAACGCTATCGCTATCCAGCAGCGTGGCGATATCGTTGGAAAGCATCTGGCTCGCCGAGAGATCGTTGTAGCTCATCTGACCGCTATCGTCGGTCTTGGCGAGAATGTACATGCTCGTCGTCGCGGTATAGGTGTTGTCCATCGCAACGAAGGACACGATGCCCATGGCGATCGCGCAGACCACCGGAAGGGTGATGACCAGCTTGAGGTGCTTCTTCAGCAGCTGGAACAGTTCGAGAAGGGTCATGCAGCTTGCCTTTCATTTCCCCAGTTCGGATTGACAAAACTGTCCGTATGTTATCGCATCTTTTTACCGAGACCAAACTCTATACATAAGAAACAGGCTCTCCTGTAAAAATGTCGGAAGCAATCGTAAAATTGCGCAACAACGCCGCACCCGAAAGTCAAATGCGGCGTCTACATCAATATCTATGTTGTATCGCTATGCGAATGGCTCGTCCTGCTGTATGGGAAACGTCACCGTAATGGTGGTTCCCACGCCCAACTCGCTCGACAGATCGAGCGTGGCGTGATGATACAGGGCCGCATGCTTGACAATGGCAAGCCCCAGGCCGGTTCCGCCGCGTGCCTTGGACCTACTCTTGTCCACGCGATAGAACCGCTCAAATACCTTGCCCTGTTCTTCAGGCGCGATACCGATTCCCGTGTCGGCGACAGCGAGGAACGGATGGCCTTCGTCGTTGGTGCCGCACTGCAACGTAACCGTACCGCCGGGTCGATTGTAGCGGATGGCGTTGCTTGCCAGATTATAGATGAGCTCGTCGATCAAGCGCGACACGCCTTCGATGACCACAGGCTTGGTCTCATGACTTATCGTCACATTCGCTTGACGGGCGACCTGTTCAAGACGCTGCTCAACCGCGTAGATCGCACGCGAGAGCTCAATAGGCTCCGTGGAACCAATGGGCACTGCCTCGCCTTCAGTCGCACGTTCGGCCTCGTCCAAGTTAGACAGCGTAAGGATGTCGTTGACAAGCGCTGCCAAGCGGCCCGCCTCACGATAGATGCGACCGCCAAAGTTGCGCAGGTCGTCCTCGCCCTCGACCATGCCATTTGCGATGAGCTCGGCATAGCCCGAAATCGCCGTAAGCGGCGTCTTGAGCTCATGGGTGATATTCGCCGTGAACTCGCGGCGCATACGGTCGTTGTCCGCTAGCACCGCCATTTGGCGCTTGAGTTCCTGGCGCTGCGACTCGATGCGCTCAAGCATGGGGACCATCTCGGCATAGGCGTGCTCATAGCTACGGCGTGGGTGATCCAAATCCACCTCTTGCAACGGCGCGATGATGGCACGGGACTCACGGCGCGCCATAAAAAACGAGAGTACTGCACCCGCTGCTGCGATAAGCAGCATCGGCGCCAGCATCGACAGCAAAATCGCCGCAACGCCAGGTTGGGCCTGCGCCAAGCGAACGACCTGGCCGTTATCAAGGGTGACGGCGCGATACAGCATAATCTCGTCGAGTGTAGAGCTTGCGCGCTCCGCGGAACCCGAACCACTCTCAAAGGCCTCGATGACCTCGGGGCGATCGCCATGGTTGGGCAGTGTGGAAGGCGACGCCTCGTTGTCGTAGGCAACAGATCCGTCCTTATTGATCAGCGTGATACGAAGATCCTCGCGATCGAGGCTTCGCAAGAACGGAATGGGCTCCTGCTGCTCGTCGAGGGCGGCAGCAATGAGCTCGGTTTCCTGCGCCAGATTGGCACTCGTGGCATCCGCCAAAGTGTTTTGCACAAAGAACGCACCCAGCACCGTAAACGCCACGATAACCGCCATGGCGCAGACAAAGATCGTCACAAAAACGCGGTGCGACAGCGTATGTTTTCCCTGGGGGGCGAAGACCACGGGTTACTCCTCCGATGCGGTGGCCGCGGTGTCGTCGCCTTCGGCACCATCACCGGCAGAAGGCTCGGCCAGGCGATAACCCACGCCGCGCACGGTCTCGATGGCGCTGGCATGCTCGCCCAGTTTTTGGCGAAGCGTCTGCACGTGCACGTCAACGGTGCGCGAACCGCCGTCGAAGTCCCAGCCCCACACGCTCTGCAGCAACGACTCGCGGGTAAAGACCACGCCGGGCTTGCGCATGAGGTACTCGAGCAGGTCGAACTCGCGCAGGGTGAGCTTAAGCGGCTCGCCGGCAACGGTCACCTCGCGATGGCTAGGCGAAAGCACGATGTCGCCCACGCTGAGCACATCGCTCGCCTGCTTGACCATGCCGCCGCGACGCAGCAGTGCGCGGCAGCGGCTCGCAAGCTCCATGAGCGAAAACGGCTTAGTCAGGTAATCGTCGGCACCGCCATCGAGCGCCATCACCTTGTCGAGTTCGGTGTCCTTGGCGGTAAGCATCATGATGGGCACCGTCGCCGTCAGGCGATCGGCACGCAGGCGACGCATAATCGCCAAGCCATCGGTGTCGGGCAGCATGATATCGAGCAGCACAGCATCGGGCACCCGTCGCGCCACGGCAGCTTTAAACTCGCCATCACACGAAAAGCCCTCGGCCTCGATTCCCTGCTTGTGCAGCGCGTAGACTGTCAAATCCCTGATGTTGTCATCGTCCTCGACGTAATAGATCATGTTGAACCCCTTTGCGGCCGATATGACCGCATCTTAACCCTAAAGGCACCTGTAAAAGACAGCGTCAGCCAAAACGCCCCGTCAAATAATCCGCGGTGCGCGGATCGGACGGATTCTTGAAGAGTTGCGCGGTGGGCGCGTGCTCCACCAGCTCACCCAGCAAAAAGAACGCAACCGAATCGGAAATACGCGCGGCCTGCTGCATGTTGTGCGTCACGACCACCAGCGTGCAGGTCTCCTTGAGCTCGCAGGCCAACTGCTCCACCACCAACGTCGACACAGGGTCGAGTGCCGAAGTCGGCTCGTCCATCAGCAGAATGTCGGGCTGCACGGCAAGTGCGCGGGCGATGCACAGGCGCTGCTGCTGTCCACCCGAAAGACCCAGGCCCGACTCTTTGAGCTTGTCCTTGACCTCGTCCCACAGGGCAGCGCGACGCAGGGAGTCCTCGACCAGCTCATCGAGCACGGCGCGGTCGCGCACACCCATACCGCGAGGACCGTAGGCGACGTTGTCGTAGATGCTCATGGGAAATGGGTTGGGGCGTTGGAACACCATGCCCACGCGCTGGCGCAAACGGCAGATGTCGCAATCGCCCAGGATATCTTGACCATCGAGCGCAATCTTGCCCTCGATGCGGCAATCCTTGATGCCGTCGTTCATGCGGTTAAAGCAGCGCAGCAACGTGGACTTTCCGCAGCCCGAAGGCCCGATGAACGAGGTGATCTGCTTGTCGCGGATCTTGATATTCACGTCCTTGAGCGCATGGTGGTCGCCATAGAACAGGTCGAGGCCCTCGACGTCGATGCGCGTCGGCGAGGCGGCAAGATCCTCTGCCGTGGGGCGAGTCGCATCCCCAACCTCGCGCTCATGCGCGGCCTCGGCCTGCGCTTCCATGAGTTCTTCAAGCTCCGTGGGCTCCACAGCCGCAGCAGCCGTCATACCGCACACCTCCATATCGATATCAATTCAGCAGTATCGATAGTAGGAATCGCGGCTCATACGCACGTGAGCACATTGTCAAGTGTTTGTAAGGGCACGCTAGCTATGCGGCGGGCAGCTCGATGGTGAATATCGTGTGTTCGGGCGTCGATTCACATGCAACGGTACCGCCGTGTGCCGCGATGATCTCCTTGGCAATAGCAAGGCCCAAACCGGCACCACCGCGATTGGTCGCGCGCGCCGCATCCAGGCGATAGAACTTCTCAAAGATCACCTTGAGCTTAGCCGCCGGAATCGGATCACCCTGATTGATAAAGCGAATTCGCACTCCACCGTCATCTTGGTGCCCAGCCTCAATCGTGATGGTCGATCCTTCGTAGCTATAGGCGATGGCGTTTTTCATGATGTTGTTGAACACGCGAGCCATCTTGTCGCCATCTACGAGCACCGTCAGGTCCTCGCGCACATCAACTTGGACATCTTTGTGCTGCTCGTTGAGAATGGGATAGAACTCGTCGGCCACCTGTGCCAGTAAGAGCCCCAAATCGACGTAGCTGCGGGTGAGCACGATATCGTGGAAATCAAAGCGTGTGATGTCGAAAAACTCCTCGATGAGCGCATCGAGCCGGTGGGCCTTGTCGAGTGCCACGCCCGTAAAGCGTGCACGTTGCTCAAGCGGCAAATCGGGCGCCTCCTGCAACAGCGAGAGGTAGCCCACCACGCTGGCAAGCGGCGTGCGCAAGTCATGCGCCAAGTATGTGACCAAGTCGTCCTTGCGATGCGACTCGTCGCGTAGGGCTTGCTGCACCTTACGCTCGCGATCGCGCGCGCGGTTGAGCGCGCCCTCGACCTCCAGGAAGTCTCCGTCGATGTTGTCCCAGGCGTCAGGATGATCGATCAGGCGGTCCTGGATACGGGCCGCAAGCACGCGATCGGCATGCTGTTCCCCTTGCTCGTAGCCTTGGTAATACAGCGCTCGGCCGCAAAAGAACAAGACGCACACGGCAAGCGCCAGGACAAAGCCAAGCATGTTGAATACAAAGCCGGCATCGAACAGCACCGGTCCCTTAATGCCACCGAGTGCCACGGTGCCAATCGCCAGCGTCATGACCCACGCGGCACCGCCGATTACCACGCAACGACGCACGATTTCAAAGCGACCGATCAGCAAGAAGCCGATGAGTAGCACCGCCAAGATACCGGCGATGTTATCAATGCCGATTAGCAGCAGACTCAGCAAAAAGAGCAGCACCGTCGCAAGCGCGCGATTATCGACGACCGCCCTCACGTATTCAAAGAGCCGATCGGGCACCTCGAATGCCTGTCTATCGTCTTTTGTCATATCAAGATCCTCACAAGCGAACAGCGTTATTCGATGATGTAGCCGACGCCCCAGACGTTTTTGATAAAACGCGGCTTCTGAGCGTCGTCACCAATCTTTTCGCGCAGGTGACGAATGTGCACCATCACCGTATTGTTGGAGCCGGGCATAAAGTCCTCGTTCCACACCGCGCGGAACAGGTCCTCCACGGGCACTACGCTGCCGCGATGCTCGGCCAGATACAGCAAGATGGAATACTCGATGGGCGTGAGGCGCACCGGCGCACCGTCCACCGTCACGGAGCGAGCGTCACGGTTGATCTCGAGGCCGTCGAGCTGGAGGGTCGGCAACTCGGTCGCCTGCGCGCGGCTACCGTAGCTGGTGTAGCGACGCAACTGAGCATGAACGCGCGCGATGAGCTCCAGCGGGCGGAACGGCTTGACCACGTAATCGTCCGCGCCAAGCGAAAGGCCTTCGATCTTATCCTGCTGGGCATCGCGTGCCGTCAACATAATTACGGGATAGGTATGGCTGGCACGGATGGTACGCAGCAGCTCAAAGCCATCGATATCGGGCAGCATGACATCGAGCAGTGCCAGGTCAAACTCTTGTTCCAGAATTGCCTTGGCCGCATCGGCCCCGCTGTAGGCGATCTGGACGTCAAAGCCCTCTTTTGTAAGGTAGATACCAACCAGGTCGGCGATGGCCTTCTCGTCATCAACTACCAGTATGCGCTCGTTCATGCGTGCTCCTCTCGCGCTCCATTATGCCCGAGGCGGCGCCCGCCACACACAACAAGCGTGGGCGATTAAGTCGACCTTAAGCACCCTTGCGCCCATTCGAGCACGAATGCGGGCCATGCGCGCACGCAACGATCGTCGTCGCCGGCAAACGATATACTCTAGTGCCAGAAGAGACCATCCCGTCGAAAGCGAAATCTGTGAAGTCCCTCACCTCTTTTGCAAAACGCTCCGCCCAGCTTGCCGCCGGCTTTGTCTGCGCTATCGCCCTTGCCGCTGGCGTGCCCACCGTCGCCGGCGCCCAAGTACTCACGACCGACAATGTTTGCGGCAAAACCGCCGATGCGCGCGGCATCACGGCCGAAAACCTGCCCGATATCGATGCGACCAATGCCCTCGTCATGGGCAAAGACGGCACCGTCTACTATGCCCGCGGCGCCGATGAGCAAGTCAAGATTGCCTCGATCACCAAGGTCATGACCGCAATCCTAACCGTCGAGAATTGCAAGATGGACGAGAAGGTCACGGTGAGCAACGCCGCAGCCACCGTGGGCAATTCAACAGCCGGCCTACTCGAAGGCGACGAGCTCACCGTGAAGCAGGCACTACGCGGCCTGATGATTCCCTCGGGCAACGACGCCGCCATCGTGCTCGCCGAATATGTGGGCAAGAAGATCGACCCTAAGACCAAAGACGCCGAGGCAACCTTTGTGAAGGCCATGAACGAGCGCGCTAAGAAGCTCGGCTGCACCGGTACGCTTTTTGAAAACCCGCATGGTCTGGACTTTGATGAGTGGGCTGGCGATATGCACTCAACCGCACACGACGTAGCGCTGATGATGCAGGAGGCCATGAAAAACGACACGATCCGCGAGGTCGTAGCGAGCGAGGATTCCTGGATCGAGGTCACGGGCGCCGACGGCACCGACCATTCGCATTCCATGGACACGCATAACTATTTGCTAGGCCAAGATGGCAACATCGGTGGCAAGACCGGCACCACCGATGATGCAGGCTATTGCTTTACGGGTGCCTACAACCGCGATGGCGACGAGATCTACACCGTCGTTTTGAACTCCACCACCACCGACCAGCGCTTTACCGATACCGCAACCCTTGCCAATTGGTACTACGGTCACAAGGTGACGGTCGCAATCGCCAACACGCAGGAAAAGACCGCCAACGGCAACCCACTTATGGCGCGCATTGGCCAAACCGACTGGACGGATAAGACGATCGACGCCACGCTCGCCGATCCTACGGCGCAAGCGACCGTGTTTTCCCTTGCCGGCGAGGTGACCGAAAAGGTTAGCTACGACGATCTTTCGGGCACGGTGCATGTGGGCGACAAGGTGGGCAGCGTTACGCTCAAGCAGGATGGCACCAAGATCGCCGTCATGGACCTGGTTGCCGACGAGGAAGGCGCAGGGCCGAATCCCATTGAGTGGCTACTCGTGAAGCTCGATCGCTTGGGCCGCCGCATCGACAACCGCCCGCTCACGACAGAAAGCGAGACCGTCGCCAAGGCGCCCGAGGTGTAGTGCGCAAGAATAATAAGCCCACTGAAGGGAGGCGTCCGAAAGGATGCCTCTTTTTTTGAGGTTCGAATCCCCAGCCGCCATTCTTGATAATAAAAAGGGCCCCAAATGGGACCCTTCTTCAAATTCGTACTGGCGGAGAGCTGGGGATTCGAACCCCAGATGCCCTTTTGGGGCATACTCGCTTAGCAGGCGAGCACCTTCGGCCTCTCGGTCAGCTCTCCGTAACAGCCGTTCTATAGTAACCAAACAGCCAAGGATGGGCAAGAGGAAATTTTCTAATTGCCTGGCAGCCTTTCCTTCTTGAAAGCTTCGCCTACCCCAGCGAGCGGTTGAGGGAGCCGAGCTCGTCGTTACCCATGGTGCGCCACATTTGGAAGATGCAGCCGCGCGCCAGGAAAAAGAAGCCGTTATCGACCAGCTGCACGGCGGCATCCGCAAGCTGATTGGTCACCGCGGGCACGGGCGGCAATTCGAGTCCAGCCTTGTGGATGGTCTCGACCGCTTCCTCGAACGTCGGAGGCTCGCTGACGCCCATCTCGTTCATAAGGCCCTGCATTTCTTCCAGTGCGCTGCTGCCCGACTCCTCGCCGCGCGGCACCAGACGGTAACAAGCCAGCGCCAGGTCGAGCTGATCGCAATTCCAATAGGCAAACGCCAAGCGATAGAACAGGTAGCCGATTGCAGAACGATCGCTGGCAATACGTAGGCCGTGGCGCGCCACCTCGATAATCTCGTCAAAGCGCTCCAGACGCGCGAGCACGTTGATGAGCGCAAAGTGCGACTGCATGGACGAGCGCGCCAGATCGTAAAGATGGCGCACCTCGGGCAGTGCTCGTTCAAAGTCCTCTTGCTCGGCGTAAAAACTGCAGATCTCGTGCTGGGCAAAGTACAGCGCATCGGGCGCACGAAGGATTCGCACAGAGCGGTCTTCTTCCAACACCGGTAGCACCATGCGCACCAGCTGGTTATCGCAAAACTGCGTTTGAACCGGACCTGTCGCCAAAAGCTCGGCGACGGCGCACTTAGCCTCCAACTCCTCGACAAGACGGGAAAAGCCTTCAAAAGCACCTGTACGGTCGACTTTTGCCTGCTCGCGCAATTCAACAACACGGGCCACGTATGGGTCGTCGTCCTCTTCCATGACCTCCAACTCGTCAGCCGTATCGGCAAGCAGCAGATCGCGCAGCGCCGGCGGCAGCGTGCGATGGTCATCACGCGGACGAGCATGAACCTCCGCAGGCTCAATCGTCTCCGGAACGGTTGACTCATACGCCTCAAGTACACGCTTGCACGGCATATCGTCCATGTCCATGCTCTCAAGATCCTTGGCGACAGGCACGCAATCGGCCAGATAGGCCGCGCGCCCAAAGAAATACGTTGCGACAACGCGCTCGCCCTGCTCACTGCCGGGAGCAGCAATCTGCACATAGCAGCGCGTGATGCAGGTGCCCGCGGCAAAACACGCTGCTGCAAGCGTGAGTGCCACGCGCGCATCGTGCTCCGCGGCCCAGATCGCACGCGCGCCCTCGTCCAACTCGCGCCAGGCGTCATCTTGAGCGTCGTATTCACGTTGCGGCATGGCATCAACGACAGACTGCCCAAACCGAACGAGCATGATCCCCTCGGCAACGTTTGCCCGATAGGTATAGTCGAGTCGCGTGACCACGTTAAGCGCCTCGACAATACGCGCGAAGCGGGTACGCACATCCCACTCACCGCCCGGCTGGCAAGCCACCGTACCCGGTTTGCCCCACGGGTTATCGCTCGAGGCCGTATCAAGCAGTCGGGGAACATCGTTGGTCGTCTTGGCGATATGCCACGCATCAAAGAGCGCGCAGCCCTCAAGGCTCGGCGAGGATGCCGCAGGGACCAATCCGGCCCCGATGTGCTCAAGGATGCCGGAGAGACGGTTAAGACGGCACTCGATGGCAAGCAGCATGTCAATCTCGTCCTGGTCCAGCAGGCTGCGATCAAAATTGAGATAGAAAAGCTTTGAGCGATCGATGCGAGCCAGGCTCATCTCGGACTTAGCGGCGATGGTGCGCAAGCGAGGCAAGTCAATTTCACTCATAAGGGCGGCGGCATAGCGCTCGATACCGCTCGGATTCTCGGCATGGTCAACGCGGTAGAGCAGTGTCTCGATAGCGTCAGGTAGCGGTGTCGTGTTAAAGCCCAAAAACACCTCGACCGGTTCGGGCAACTTTACGAGCTTGATCTTGTCGACAACGTTTTGCATACCCTCGTCGAGTCCGTCGGCGTCCGCCGTGCTCGCAATGGAATTTTCGGAGTCAGCGAATATCACGTAGCGCAGGAACATCGATGCCATGAACTCACCGTAAGGAAGGGAGCGGGTCGAATTCCATGTCTCGTGATCGGACTGTTCGCGCATGGGACCTTCGGGAGAGCCGACGGTTCGCGCGCACGCGCGCATCGTGCCGTTTGCTCCCCTCACCATAATCTCACCAATACCGGAGTCCGACTCGTCAAGGACCAGTTCCATGTCGGGATCGTTGGGCAGCGGAGCCTCGCTGACGGGGCGGTCCACCTTGTACACCTCACCCGAAACGCTTACGTAGCCCAAAAGCGACACATGGCTTTTGCCAACGAATTCGACGACATAACAAGATTCATGCTGATCCTCGCCAAAGAGTTTCCAGACCACGCCATATGAGCGTCCCGCAGGCTGCTCGGGCATCGCCGGAAAGCGCTTCTTGGGATCGAGAAACCTGAGCTTGTATGTCGGACGCTCTGCCACGAAATATCACCCTGATCGGTCGCTTGAGAAGGAGTGGTCGCGAATAAGTCGCGACATCTACTCGGAATCTTACACGAGTCGACAGGAAATCGTCCGCTTTACGCCCGCGCCTCGACCGAGGTTCGAATCCATGCGGTGTTTACGTAAAAGAAAAGCCCCCGTTGCCGGGAGCTTTAATCTCAAATGGTGCGGCGTATAGGATTCGAACCTATGACGTTCTGATTCGTAGTCAGACCCTCTATCCAGCTGAGGTAACGCCGCAGCGCAAGACATATAAAACCACTTTAGCTTATTGGAGTCAAGCACAATTTCAAACTTTTTTGTGGAACGCAGTCTTGTCATGCTGCTCCGCATATACCGTCGTTCCTCGTACGATCGATTGGCTTTTCGATCACGTCAAACTTAGCATCAAGTTCCCTCAGGAGCGATCTCACCCGCTGGGCACAATCATAATCGGCAAACGAGATGCTCAACATGCGAGCAACCTGATTAGATGTCTGGACCCCATAGAAATGCTCTAGGGCCACAAGCCCCTCGTGCGCCACAAACGCCTCAACCACATGAGGCGACTCCTCGTAGCACCATTGCGTCAACGGCCCCTCGCTCGTCTGTCGAACCACCAGGCCACCCATGCCAGACGGCTCACACGTCACAAGCAGGTACTCCCCGCCCTCGTCGCTCTCAAACAAAACCACCCGATCATCAAACAGCTCCATCGCGTCCCCTTTCTCTCGCTCTTATTTAGCAAAAGCATAGCAGGTAGATGGCTGTATACAGAACAGTTGTTCGTGTGTTTTCTATTGAGCTGTCCGCACAGCATGGTATGGCCGCACACAAAAAGGGCACCCCAAAAAGGAGTGCCCTAGCAAATCGCTTATGCAGCCAATCTACGCGACCGGCTCGATCTTCTCGAGGCCGCCCATGTAGGGACGCAGAACCTCGGGGATCGTGATGGTGCCGTCAGCGTTCTGGTAATTCTCCAGAATGGCTGCCATGGTACGGCCAGCCGGCAGACCGGAACCGTTGAGGGTGTGCAGATAGCGCGAACCCTTGAAGTTCTCGGGGTCGCGATACTTGATGTTGGCGCGACGGGCCTGGAAGTCACCGCAGTTGGAGCAGGAGCTGATCTCCTTGTAGGCGTTGTAGCTCGGCAGCCAGACCTCGACGTCGTAGGTCTGACGGGCGGAGAAGCCCAGGTCGCCGGTGCACAGGCTAATCACGCGATACGGAAGACCCAGCTGCTGCAGCAGGAACTCGGCCTCGGCGGTCATGCTCTCGAGCTCCTCGTCGGACTCCTCCGGCTTGGCAAACTTGACCATCTCGACCTTGTCGAACTCGTGCTGGCGAATGATGCCGCGGGTATCGCGACCAGCGGAGCCGGCCTCCTCGCGGAAGCAGGGGGTGAAGGCGGTGTAGCGGCGCGGCAGGGTATCGGCGTCGAGGACCTCACCGGCGTGCAGGTTGGTGAGCACGACCTCGGCGGTGGGGATCAGGAAGTTGTCGCCCGAGACGTGATAGGCGTCGTCCTCGAACTTGGGCAGCTGACCCGTACCGAACATGGTCTGACGCTTGACGACGATGGGCGGCCACCACTCCTTAAAGCCACGACTCGTGTGCGTGTCCAGGAAGAAGTTGATAAGGGCGCGCTCCAGGCGGGCGCCGGCGCCACCGAGAACGGTGAAGCGGCTGCCGGAGAGCTTGTTGCCACGCTCGAAGTCGAGGATGTCCAGATCGGTGCCCAGATCCCAGTGCGGCTTAAAGTCGAAGTCGAACTCGCGCGGGGTGCCCCAACGACGGCGCTCGATGTTCTCGTCCTCGTCCTTGCCGTACGGCGTGGCCTCGCAAGGAATGTTGGGCAGGTGAGCCATGAAGTCGTACTGCTCCTGCTCGAGGGCGGTGCGGCGCTCGGCCAGACCGTCAATCTTCTCGTTGACGGCGCGCACGGCCTCTTTGGCGGCCTCGGCCTCGTCCTTCTTGCCCTCCTTCATCAGGGCGCCGATCTTCTTGGACTCGGCATTGCGCGTGGCTTGAAGTTCCTCAACCTCAGTGATGACGGCACGACGCTCGTCGTCGAGCTCAAAGAACTTCTCGCGATCCCAAGACGTCTGGCGGTTAGCCATGGCGACATCGATGGCATCGGGGTTCTCGCGAACAAACTTGATATCAAGCATTAGATCCTCCGGCGATATACATTCCATTTAGGTTGCAACCTTGTACATGTATGGGCAAGTATATACTTATGAGCGTTTACGACCCAACTCAACTACGCAAGAAGGCACCCAATGGACGCAGTTTTTTCCTTTTTGTTTGGCACCCGCACCGGTTTTGCCATCCTTTTCGCCGGCGGCATCCTGCTGTTTGCGATTATTGCCTTTGTAATGGAGAAGCGCACCCATAAGATGTATGTCGACCGCGGCCCCAAGTCCGAGGACGAAGAAGACAGCTTCTGGGACTAACCTGCCAAAAAGGGACAGGTTTATTTTGGTCGGTTTTATCTGGGCAAACGCAAGTGCCCCGCAACTGGAATTGAGCCAGTTGCGGGGCACTTTTCGCTAAAAGGACAAAACCGCAGGAAAAACCTGCCAAAATAAACTGTCCCTTTTTTGGTCGGTTTTACTGGAGGGTTGCGTCGATTGCCTTGACCAGGGCGCTGCGCATGCCGGCGTCCTCGAGTGCAACGACGCCCTTGATGGTGGCACCGCCGGGCGAGCATACGGCATCCTTCATCGCCGCAGGATGCTGGCCAGTTGCAAGCTGCAGCTTTGCCGTACCCAGCACCATCTGGCTCACAATGCGATAAGCATCCGCACGCGGGATACCGTGCTTGACCGCCGCATCGCCCAGGGCCTCGATTGCCATGGCGACAAACGCCGGAGCGCAACCACCCACCGTGCCGCCCACAAACAGCAGGCTTGTGTCGAGCTCGACGACAGCGCCAAGCTTACCGAGCAGGTCGAGCACCACAGCACGCTGCTCGTCGTTAAGCGTCGAAGCCTTCTCGCAGGCGATGACGCCCTCGCCCACCGAAACCGGCGTGTTGGGCACCGTCGAGATATGCGCGACGCCCGGCAGGACCTGCTCCCACTTGGCACTGTCCCAGGTCCAGGCAACCGACAGAACGACCTTTTTGGCAAGAGCATCCTTGAGCGGGGCGAATACCTTCTCGATCATGTACGGTTTGACCGCAGCGACCACGATATCGGATGCGGCGACAACCTCGGCGGCATCGTGGCAGGCGACCATGCCGCGCACCTCGCAACGCTCGACCAAAGCATCGTAGCGGCCTGCGCAGGCGCACATGTCGCCCGCGGCCACGCCGGCGGCAATCCAGCCATCGGCCATAGCACTCGCCATATTGCCAAAACCGACAAATCCGATCTTCATATCACACAGTCCTCTCAGATGCGTTCCTCAAAAACGAAAGTCATTGTCCCACGCTATTGTTTCGTATTGCCGACCTACTTGTGATACGGCTCGCCACGACTGATCTTGCAGGCACGGTAAATCTGCTCTAGCAGCACCACACGCGCCAGGTTATGCGGCAAGGTAATGCGTCCAAAGCTGAGCATCTCGTCGGCGCGGGCGCGCACCTCATCACTCACGCCGCCCGAACCGCCGATTACAAAGGCAATGTCGCTGCTGCCTCGCAGCATAAGATCGTCGAGCCTCGCCGAAAACTCCTCGCTCGAGCGCTCCTTGCCCTCGATAGCCAGCAGGATCAAATGCGCTCGAGATGGCAAGGCGGCAAGAATCGCCGCCCCCTCCTTGTCGCGCGCGGCATCCACGCCGCCCGCCTTAGCCGGGTCGATATCGGCCACCTCGCGGATATCCACCTTGGCATAGGCACCTAGGCGCTTGGTGTACTCAGCGCACGCGTCCTTCCAAAAGCGCTCCTTGAGCTTACCGACGCAAACGACGGTGTATTTCACGCGCGTCTACTCCTTCGAATCGTTTTGAACTTTGCCGGCGGCCAGCATCTGCTCGAACATCGAGGCCGACTGCGAAAAGTCGCTCGGCAGCACGACCGTCGAGGTTTTACCCGTGCGAGCGAACTCCGTCATCATCTCGGACCACTGCGTAAACATGAACAGTTGGTTGGCCTCGTCATTGCCGACACCCGTCTCCTGGATGATCTCGAGCGAATCTTTGATACCCAGTGCGATGGCCTTGCGCTGGTTGGCGATGCCCTCGCCCGCCTTTTCCATTGCCTCGGCCTCGGCGGTCGCCTCGGTGACGCGCTTGATGCGGTCTGCCTCGGCGAGCTCCTGTGCCGCAGCGCGCTTGCGCTGGGCGGCGTTGATGTCGTTCATGGAGTTCTCAACCTCGGTCGGCAGTGCGATTTTGGTGATGAGCGTCGACACGAGGGTGAAGCCGTAGGCGGCCATCTGCTCGGAAACGGTAGCGTTGACATCCTTGGCGATGTCATCCTTCTTGGCAAAGACCTCATCGAGTGTGTAGACGGGGATGGAGGAGCGCAGGGCATCGGTGATGAAGTCGCGCATCTGGTCGACGGGCTCCTGCAGCATGTAGTAGCTCTTGTAGATGCCCGAATCTGCCGGGCCGGCGCCCATGTCATAGCTCACGTGGTACTGAGCGGAGACCTCAAGGCCGATGGTCACGTTGTCCTGAGTCTTAACGTCGATGCCAAAACCGTTTTTCATGGTGCGCAGGCTCACCGTGGCGGCCTTGCGGTCGATCACGGGCACCTTCACGTGGAAGCCCGCGTTGACGATACGATTGAACTTACCCAAGCGCTCGATGATCACAGCGTGCTGCTGCTCAACGACGTAGCAGGCGTTGGGGAGCAGCAGCAACAGGATGATGATGGGAATCAAAAGGCTGGTAAGGGCGGCGATGATACCGGAAAACAGCATGGTCTCTCCTCTGATAGGCACACGTTGCCATTAGGATACCCGTCCAAGGAGATCGTGCATAACAAAAAGCTCCCATTGCTGGGAGCTCTTTCAATCAATGGTGCGGGCGAAAGGACTTGAACCTTCATGGGGTTGCCCCCATACGGACCTGAACCGTACGCGTCTGCCAATTCCGCCACGCCCGCGTGCAGGAATTAGAATAACGGAGCGCCACCGCGAACGCAAGAACTATTTTTGAAAAAGTTTGCAGGCATTTTCCCAAGCGGCATGCGCGATTGTTTCGGCGTCCTCACCAGTGCGATCGACACGGTCGTTAACCAGCGCGTTTGCCGTAATGGAGATCATTGCGGGCTCGCATTCAAGACCGCGGATGGGCTCCGGAGCCATATACGGGCAATCCGTCTCGAACAAAATTCGATCGAGTGGGGTTGCCGCAAATGCCTCGCGCACGTCGTCGTTGCGCTTAAAGGTGGCCGCACCACCATAGGCGATATAGCAGCCCAGCTCCACAAAGCGCTCCATCGTGGCGCGGTCCTCGCCAAAACAGTGCAGCACACAACCGGCCTGGGGCACGCCCACCTCACGAAGCACGTTGTAGGCGTCCACGTGCGAGGTACGCTCCTGGTCCATGTCCTCGTGACGCAGATGCAGCTCCACCGGCACGTTACGACACACGGCAAGCTCGAGCTGGCGCGCCATGCAATCAATCTGCACGCTGTGGGGCGCCGGCGTGATGTCGTCGTCGTAATCCATGTGGTAGTCCAGACCGATTTCGCCAATACCGGCACACAAAGGGTCATCAAGCGCAGCAACAACCTGCGCGTGAATGTCGTCGGTATAGTCCGGCGCGCCATACGGATGCACGCCGGCAAGATACTTGATCTGCGGGATATCCTGCATCGGCAGAATTTCGCGCACGAGCCAGTCGCTATAGTCCGTCACGCTGCGCTTGTCGGCGATGGGGTCGAAGACCGTCACCAACAGGTCGATGCCTGCCGCCTTGGCACGCACGAGTGTCTCGGGCACATCCTTGCCCCAGAACGAAAGCAGATGCGCATGTGTGTCGGCAAGCGGTGCCAAGGGCACGGGACAAGCAACCGTCTTCTTTTTCTTGGTAAACGTCACGCGTTCGGCATTAAGCGTCATGGGAAAGCTCCCGAGCCAGGCACACAAAGTCGGCGACGCCGAGCGTCTCGGCGCGCGTGGTGGGTGCGATACCGCAAGCCTCAAAGGCGGCATCGAGCACGTCCTTGGCAAAGCCGTTGGCGCTCATGGAATTGCGGATGGTCTTGCGACGCTGAGCAAATGCAGCGTCAATCACGCGGGCCACAAATTCGCGATCGAGTCCTTCGGGCACCACACCGTCAACACGGTCGATACGCACGACGGCCGAGTCCACGTGTGGCGCCGGCATAAAGCAACGCGGCGGCACCTCAAAGCGACCCGTTACCTGCGCATACAGGCCAAGCTTTGCCGTATAGCCGCCATAGGTCTTGTTGCCCGGCACTGCGGCAATGCGATCGGCAACCTCCTTTTGCACCATGACGACGGCGCGCTTGAGCGCCGGCATCGTCTGGAAAAATTGCAAAATGATCGTCGCCGCCACGTTATAGGGCAAGTTCGCGACAAATACCGTGGGCTCGCCGCCGGCGGCCTGCTCAATCTGCTCCGGGCCAACCTTAAGCGCGTCGCCCATGATAAAGCGGAAGTTGGCATAGTCGGCGGCATGGGCGTCGAGCACCGGTTCGAGCTCAGGATCGGCCTCAATGGACGTAACGCACGCCGCTTCCTGCAGCAACGCAAGTGTCAACGTACCGCAACCCGGACCCACCTCGAGTACGCGCTCGTCACCTGCAAGCTCGGCAAGCTCGCAGATACGCTCGATCACATGATTGTCGATTAGAAAGTTCTGGCCCAGGCGATGCTTGGTCGCAAGGCCAAACTCCTCCAGCAGCTCCCTGGTGGCCGTGGGGTTTGCCAAAGGCGAAGTTGTCATGGTTGCCTCCTTAGCATGATGGCGGCGTCTTGAAACAAAAGGGCATGGACCGTGGCGGCCATGCCCTTACAGCTAAACAGCAAATTGCCGATATGGCGCTCGCGCGGTCTCTACGCCAGACGCGGGAACAGCGGATCGCCCTTCTCGACGGGCTGACCACCAGCAAGCAGGCCCCAAGCGCAAATGCCCTTGAGGTCGTCGCTCGCGGCCTCGCCCTCACAGGACAGGCGGCGCAGAGCCTCGACAGAAGTCTGGGGCATGAGCGGCATCAGCAGGTGGGCGGCGATGCGGATGGCCTCGAGCAGGTTGTAAATCACAAATGCCAGCTCGTCAGCCTTGGCCTCGTCCTTGGCAAGCGCCCAGGGCTCGGAGTCCTCGATGTAGTGGTTGGCGGCATGGATGAGCTCCATGACCTCATCCTTGGCTCCGCCGTAATCGAGCATGTCCATCTTGGCCATGTAGCGCTCGACCAAACCGTCGGCAATCTTTGCCAGCGGGTTATCGAACGCGTCGGCAGACGCCGGTTTAGCCGGGGCGCAGCCGTCAAAGTACTTTGCGCTCATGTTGAGCGAGCGCGAAATGAGGTTGCCCCAGCTGTTGGCCAGATCGGCGTTGTAGACCTGCTCCATGCGATCGAAGCTGATGGCGCCGTCGGTGCCGGGGACCACGTCGGTCATAAAGTAATAGCGATAGCCCTCAACGCCCAGCATGTCGATAACGTCCTGCGGAGCGATGGCGTTACCGCGGCTCTTGGACATCTTCTCGGCCTTGCCTGTCTCGGCATTGCGCACGGTCAGGAAGCCGTGGGCAAAGACGTGCTCGGGCAGGGCCTCGCCGATGGCCATGAGCATGGCGGGCCAAATGACGCAGTGGAAGCGGATGATGTCCTTACCCACGATGTGGAACTGCGCGGGCCAGCGATAGGCCAGCTCGGCACGCGCCTCGTCGGTGTCGACACCGTAGCCGACGGCCGTCATATAGTTGAGCAGCGCATCGAACCACACGTAGGTCACGTGACCCTCGTCAAACGGGACCTGAATGCCCCAGTCAAAGCTCGTGCGGCTCACGGAAAGGTCGTTAAGGCCGCCCTCGACAAAGCTACGTACCTCGTTCATGCGGAACGCAGGCTCGACGAAGTCGGGGTGCTCGTCATAGAGCTTGAGAAGCTTGTCCTGGAAGGCGGAAAGCTTAAAGAAGTAGGACTCCTCCTGCACGCGCTCAAGCGGACGGTGGCAGTCGGGGCATAGATGCTGGCCGACGCTGCCGTACTCCTCGTCGCCCTTCTGGACCTGCGTATCAGTGAAGTAGGTCTCGTCAGGCACGCAATACCAACCGTCGTAGCTGCCCTTATACAGGTAACCGGACTCCTTCATGCGCTCCCACAGATACTGCACGGCATGATGCTGGCGCGGCTCGGTGGTGCGGATGAAGTCGTCGTTGGAAATCTCGAGCTTGCTCCAAAGCTCCTTGAAGTGCGGGGCCTGGCTATCGGTCCACTCCTGCGGCGTCATGCCATGCTTGGCTGCGGCCTCGGCGACCTTCTCGCCGTGCTCGTCCATGCCGGTCAGGAACTTGACGTTATAGCCGGCGGAACGGCGATAGCGAGCCTGAACGTCGGCGATGATGGTGGAATAAGCCGTGCCCAGGTGCGGATCGGCGTTGACGTAGTAGATGGGCGTCGTGATAAAGAACGAAGGCTTGCTTTGATCCATGGGGTTTGTCCTCCAGAAAAACGTTGCATACAGAGGATGATTCTAGCGCAAGGGCTGGATATCCTCCATCTATTGCATATCGAGCACTATGGCATAGACATCGCGCTTGCGGCGCGAATACTTCTGAGACAGGCGCTTGGCCACCGCAGACGCGGGCTCCCCCTCCTCGAGCGCGGCGCGGATATCCTCGCGCAGGGCCTCGTCGGGATCCGCTGCCGCGGCGCCAACCGGCACGATACCGGCCTCCTCATCCTCGCTCGGCGGCGCGATGACCAGCGCAATCTCGCCCTTTACCTCGCCACGGGCACGCAACTCCTCGGTTAGCTGGGCGGCGGATCCACGCAAGACTTCCTCGTGCAGTTTGGTGAGCTCGCGGCAGACGGCGACATCGCGCTGGGGAAAGACCTCCGCCACGGCCTCGAGCGTCGCCACGATGCGATGTGGAGACTCGTAGAAGATGAGTGCGCCGGGCACCACGGCAAGGCGCTGCAAACGGCGCACACGGTCGCCGTGCTTTCGGCCCAAAAAGCCCTCGAAGAAAAAATGCTCGCAGGGAATGCCGGACGAAACGAGTGCCGTGACGCAAGCAGAGGGCCCGGGAATAACTTCGACAGGCACATCGGCCTCACGCGCCGCCTCGACCAGCGCCTGGCCGGGATCGGACACGCTCGGCATGCCGGCGTCCGAGGCAAAGGCGAGGGTCTCCCCTGCCAGCAGACGGTCGACCAGGCCGGCGGCGCGACTTGCGATCACGTTCTCGTCGCAACGAACGAGCGGCTTGGAGATGCCTAGGTGCATCAGCAACTTTGAGGTCACACGCGTGTCCTCGCAGCAGACGGCGTCGGCGGCGGCAAACGCCTCGCCGACGCGCGGAGACAGGTCGCCCAGGTTGCCGATGGGCGTTCCGACCACATAGAGTTTGCCCGTGCGGGCGCTGTTTTGCGTCATATCAACCTATTCAATCATGCCGCGCTCGAGCGTACCGAGCGCCGCGCGGGCGTCCCATGCTGCAATGCGCTTCTCGGTCTTCCACGTTTGGAAGAACCAACCGGCGGCCGGCGCAAACGAAGCCAGCTGGTTGGCGATAAACACGCGCTCGTAGGCATTGCGGCCCTCGGGCGTAACCGACGAGTTGGCAAAGATCGCCGCGCCCGACCATTCGCCCACCAGCACGGGGAACCCTGTCGAAATCGCTTCTTTAAGCTCGCGCTTGTTGCGCGAAATCGCCGTCGTCAGCCCGCGAGGGCTCGTGATGTCGAGCGCATACTCGTCGCGGTAATGGTACAGGTGAAGGTCCATGTAGACGTTCTTGTACTTGGCGCCGCGCATAAAATGCTTCCACTCGCTGGGATGCCCCGACGACGAGAAGACGACGATCTTATCCTCGGGCATATACGAACGGACGAGCTCGTAGGCATCGCGATAGAAATTGCGCAGGTAGTGAGCGGGAATGCCATCCGTCATGGTGAAGAGGCTCTTGCGAACGCTCATCTGCGGCGTGTCCAGCAGCTCAATGCCCAGCAGGCTCTCGGCCTCGCCATAGCGATCGGCCAAGCGCTCGAGCACGTCGAGTGCGACATGGCGGCCGTTAGTGGACGAATGCCACTCGGCAACAGCCTCCGGCGTGGTGGGCGAATCGTTGGAATCGCCCTGGCCACCGGGCACAGTTGCCAGATCGAGCAGCACGCGGATGTCGTACTTGGCAGCCCACTCAATCGCGCGGTCGATGTAATCGACAACCGATATGTAGGAGGCATCGGACTCCTGTGAGCCAAAGGCATACCAAGGCACCGGCAGACGCACGGCATTGAGACCGATCTGCGCCATGCGACGAAAATCGTCCTCGCTCACAAACGTCTCGTAATGGCGGCGCATGCGCTCGTTATAGGCGGCGGTACCCATGGCCTCCTGTAGCTCGGCCGCGTTGGATGCACCGGTCGCCGCGTACAGCGACGGGGTCACCCAAGGCTCGGGAATAAACCAGCCAGAGAGATTAACGCCGAGTATCCTCTCCATCACTGCCCCCTTCGGATCATGCAGGTCGAACCCGCATCGTATTGCATAGGATAAGTATCGTTTTGAGTATACCCGCGTGTGCGGACAGGCGACCGAACGGTCTGTAAAGTGACGCGAAAGTGGGAGGAATGTCTGGGGCGGGCGGGCTCGGAATGGTGCGACGAGGTGTGTACGCGCGCCGGAGGCAGGCACCGGAAAGTGTGTCCCGTTCTGAGCCCTTATTCTGGGACGCAGTTTCCGCAGAACCCTACATAAAAGAAAAGGACCCCTTTGCAGAGGTCCTAGTCAATTCAAGGTGGCGGGGAAGGGAATCGAACCCCTGACACGAGGATTTTCAGTCCTCTGCTCTACCAACTGAGCTACCCAGCCATTTGAGGTGTGCCTTGTTTCAAGGCTTGATTAGTATAACCAAGGACGCGTTCCGGTCAACCGAGAATTTCAAAAAAGTTTTTGAGCACAGCCTCGGTTCTATAAATCGGCACGTCAGAGGCATCAGCCGGCAGCAAGAAGTTTTTCGCTCAGAGCCGCACGGGCAAACTCACTTGGCGTCATCCCCTCGGCAGCCGCCCGTCGACGAATGGCCTCCTTCATTCCCAGAGGAATCTTGACCGACAGCGTTGCCGTCCCCTCACCTGAGAGTGGGGGCCGTCCATGCACGATCCCACCAACGGTGTGTTCGCCATCCGGAAACTCTCCGCGCTCGTACGACTCGCACCACGCGTCAATCGTTTCATCCGTTACAACCTGACCATTAGCGGCCGTATACGTCTTGCCCATCATCGACCCCTTTGCCGAGCCCGTTCAATCTCCTGCCAAAATTTCTTCTGGACTGGAGACAAGGCATGAATGATAAGCCACCCACGGACAAGCTCGACCGCGACAAGCTCCACGCTTCGTCCGTCTGGGAGCCATCCAATCGCAAGCCATCTCGGCGGCTCGTCCTTCGACTCGCGACGAATGCACTCAGTAACCGCAAGCCAAGCGCTAAGCACCTGCTTTTCCGTCAGGTGCTTTTTAGCGTTGGGATGGATCTCAACATCCATGCATCTTCTCCTCCATCTTACCCAATTTCGTATGACGAAAGTCCGCTGTCGCCAATTCTTAAGCCGGCACGCGTTGGAGAGCAGGGGTCGAAACAATGATTGAAGGACGCTCTAGTACGGCCCAGGCGCCGGGGCAGGAGCACATACGCCAGGGACGTACGTTTTCGTAGCATACGAGGACATAGCCACGTGCATCGATAAAGGCGATGTCGATGGGATAGGCCATAAAACACGTGTGGACCGAAGAGCAGCGTGGAAACGCCATGACGAGCGGCAGGCCGTTGGCGGCAACCGGACGCCGTCCCAGCATGCCGCGCAGGCGCACGACAAACGACTCCGCCACCGCAAACTCGGCCGGCGTCCAACCCAGCCTATTGAGTGCCCGCGCGTAGGCGATGTAGGACGAGACCGCGGTCACATGACCACCCCCGGGCGCCATGGATCGACCGTCACCGCGCGCTCGTGCGACAACGTTGTCGGCGCCCCCAGCGGAACGCCAGCGATGCTGAGAGAAGTCGGCCAAGGCTCATAGTGCATGGTGCAGGTGTAGGTCCTAAACGTACCGGATAGGGAGAGCAGACCACCATCCGATGCCTCCGCGCCTTGCTCGCTCGACACTTCGATCTGCAAGTCATAGCCTTCCATGGCATTCAGAATTTGAGTCTGGACCGTCGCCGAGGCATCGACAGAGCTTTCGTCGCCCTCCCCCTCCGACGCCACGGCGTGCGCCAACACGATGTCGGGCACCACGCGGTCGAAGCGCGCGACAGCGCTGGCAAAGATCATGACGTTGTACACGATGAGTGCCAGCACCAGCAAAACGGGCGTAACCACTGCCATCTCCACCGTCGCTTGGGCGCGCTCCTCGCGCAGACGCATGCGGATACTCATTACGACCCACCGCCCAGAGCGCCAACCAGCGTGGCGACATCGACGGTGAGCGGGATGGAGCCGCCGCCGGGCAGAGGAATCTCCGCAAGCGTGAACATCGTACCGCTGATGGTGCGTTCGACTTGATATTCCAACGCCTCGCAAAGCGCCTTGGGATCGGTCACGCCCAACGGAATACTTCGCAGTTTGTCTTGCGCTTGAGAGAGGCCAGCAATGTCAGACCCCGGGCTCTTAATGACGTTGGCGGAATCAGTCAGCACCGGCTTTCGCAGGCGCAAGTCGCACGGTTCCAAACCCAGCGCCGCCACGGACGCCGAAACGGTATCGCCGAGCCACGATGCAATGGAGCCCAACGCGCCGCTGCCCCCTCCTAGGCCTTTAATCATCTCGTCCATAAGTTCGTCGGCCGAACCTTGGATGTCTCCGTATCCCACAAGCAGCCGTCCCCAGACATCCATGACGCCGTCGAGCACGCCGGCAACGCCGCCCGAGCGTTCCTTCAATGTCGAGAAAAATCGCGAAAGCACGTTGTTTTGCGCCGTCGCCCCATCGGGCGCCAGCACCGCGGCAGAGATGGCACCGCGATCGCCAAGCCTAACTGCCGTGTTAAACGAAGAGTTGAGTTCATCGGAGCTCGAGATGGCACCCGAAACCGCAAAGGCAACCACGCCGTTGCGACCGGGCGGAGCGATACGCGGGCGCTCACCGGAAAGTTCTTTGATGGCGGTATCGAACGCATTGCCCGCACGGTCGGCTTCGTCCTCGGTCTGACGCTCGAGCTCGAGCTCCTTGTTGCGACAGTCGACGTAGTCCTCCAGGGCGTCTTTAAACTTGTCAAAGTGATACTCGAAGCCGTTTTCGATAGAGGTTGAAGGCGCCGCAACAGCACCAAGCGACAAAACGCCAAAATGGCATTTGCTGCATTTATCCTGTCCATCGTAATCGGCAACCGAAGCAAATCCGCTCAGCGTCCCTTTCTTATAGTTAGGGCAGGTCGTCCCGTAATGCAGATACGCCTTGTCATCGTTCACGCTAGTCGGCCACACCGCATCGGTATAGAGTTCCGTCGCCCGAACCTCATCAGAGTTGCGCGGCAGCAGCGGAATATAGGAGGAAACCCTGTCTCCGTTCTCGGTTATATATGCCCGATCGACCTCCGCGTTCGCATAGGAATAAAACGCCTTACGCGCCGCAGACTCTGCCTTCATCTCGACACTCGAGCCGTGGGGCTTCTCATTTGTCAGACGCCAATGGTAGTAGTCCTTCGCGCGATCAAGGGCAACTTGGGGCTCCCACGTAACGCTCGATGAGTAATGCGGATTTTGAACACCGGAGAGATCCGTTAGGCTTTTCGCACGCTCCCACATGCAAGAACAGCTGCCGACCGAGCCCTTGTCAGACCCACCACAATCCGCCAGCCAAGCACGCTCTTTAGCCTTCGCCGTGTCCTCAGAAGCCTTCCGCAGCTCCTCGGCCGCACCCTCTAAATCATCTGATGTGTCTTTAATGGTATCGGTCGAGATCTCTGACCCTTTGATCGCAGCGAAGTCCGACTCGGATGTCCTGGGCACGGCAAGCGCCGTACCGGTATAGGTCACACTATCGGTATCCTGCGCCGACACCGCCTGCGTGGCACGCGCGGCGATCAGATACGGCAGAGCCGTCTCGATTTTCTGTAAGCCTTCCGATGCGCTTTTGGCAAACTTGTTGCGCGTTTTAATGATCTCGATCCCGGTGTCGACCATATTGCCGGCAACCGGCTCGGCACCCGGGATGAGGATGGCGACCAGGCCCGTCCCGATCGTGGCAAACCCCGCCAGCCCCAGACTCAAGATGCTCGCATCAACCACCGTGGCAGCCGTGTGATAGGACGACACTACGTTGGCACCCGCCAGCGCGCCACTATCAGCCGCCACCTGAGTATCCCCGGCACGCGACATGCTCCATATCGCCGCGGTCGACGAAAACAACAATGTGAGCACCACTAGGATGACCACGGCAGAAGAAAGCGTGGTATAGGCGCCGTCTTCGATAAACAGATCGACACCGGCTCGACCCATAAAGCCGCCTCGTTTGCGGAGAGCGCCTGGTCGACGGCGGGCCGCAAACCCTTGCGTCACCCGCAACAGGCAGCGCCTAATCCCATGCAGCAATCCACGAATCATAATCTCCCTCCAGCCATTCGGGACGCGATTGATACGAGACATCGACCTTGAGCTCAACGTAGCCGCCCTCGGCGGTACCACCAATAGCCTGCGCAAACGCACCGATCACAGGCAACGGCTTGACCTCGCCGGAAACGGACACGGACGAGACGCCACCCGCACCGGCCCGGCCAAGCTCGATATCCCACGACAACGGCCCGCCGGCATGAAAGATCGAAACGTTGGGCACTGCGGCAAGTCGGCGGCGGGTGTACTCCTTAAGATCGTCGTCCTCCGCCGTCGTCGTGGTCATGAGCCGCGCGGTCTCGGCGGCGGCAGACTCCATGACCGCGCGCGTATAGAGCAGGCACACCGGTTGCAGCGCGAGAAGGATGAGTGTCAGAAACGTCGGCAGCAAAAAAGCGGCCTCGACCGTAGACTGCGCCCGGTCCTCGCGCGCGGCATCAATACAACGCGATGTCCTTAGCGGCCGCAGCGGCGTCGATAACCGACGTCGAGGCAACGCCATGGGATGCCGCCCGCTCAACCAGCGCCGCCAAGCGCCCATCGGTGCCGGCACGCCAAAGTCCCGCGATCGCCAGCACGATCGATAACAGCGCCACCGTGACGATGGCGTATTCGACCGTCGCCTGGGCAGATTCCTCACGCAGGACATCATGCATTTCACGATCCCTCCTTTGAGTCCGTTGCCTGCGGGCTCAGGCGCACGGCGCGCAGACGACACGAAGCATCGCCAGCATCCGCGGCAATTGTCACCATATCGACCCAGCCGCGTTCGTCGCGCACGATGGCGCCCCACACGTTTCCCTTGATGTCGAGATAGCCGCTCAGAGCAAGTTGCGCCGTGGGTACCTCGCGATAGGCACGCAGCATATCCGCCGCCGCTTCGGTCATCGGTCGGTCCTCGGACCATGCAAGCCGGACCGCAATCGCGTTGCCCTCAGGCGAATCCGTCGCAGTGCCAGACCGCTTGTCGAGCGTCCGCAGAAAGGTTTGCGCCGTGACAGCGACATCCGAATCGTCCGCATCTCGCATCTCATCTTTTTGAGACGCCACCGCCGAATCTGAGCCCAAATCGGAGGCGGTCCCAGGACGCTGCTGCCGCGCGGCGTTAAGCCCCCAAAGCACCGCCGCTATCGCCACGGTCAGGCAAGCAAACACCAGCAGCACCCCGATGGGGCGCTCGCCCTCTACAGGCTGTTGATGCCCTCGCTGATAGCGTTCCATAGATCTTGGACCTTGCCCTTAAATGCGACGATGGCGATAATCGCGATCACCACGAGCACGCCGACCAAGATGGCATACTCGGTGGTACCCTGTGCACTCTCCTCCTGCAATAGTTCCTTGGCGCGCTGACGAACATGTGCCGCCCGGCAAAACGCCCAGCCCTGGACCTTGCCAGCAGCGTCAGTCATCGTGTTCATGTATTCCTCCCTACATCATCCCGCCTGCTCCCAGCAGCGGGCCCAATATGGACAGAAGCAACGCCGGCAAGATGAGCGTGCCGGTGGGAATCAGCAGCTTGACGGGTGCACGCTCGATCTCGCGCTCGACCGCGGCGCGATGAGCCGCACGGATCTCGCGACTTTGAGCGGCCAGCGTCTCGGCAAGTGGGGCACCCAGGGCGAGCGCCTGCCCCACCGTGATGGCAAAGGTCTCGAGCGCTCGCACGTCCAGGTCGCGCGCGGCGGCCAACAACTCGTCCTCACGCGTGCCCACGCCCACCTGCCACGCCATGCAGGCGCGCTCAAGGCGAAGAGCCAGCACTGACCGGCGGTTGGCGCAGAAAATCTCAAGCGCCGCATCAAACGAAAGACCGGCCGAAAGACCCAAGCGCACAACATCGATCATCTCGGACACTTCGCCGAGCGACACTCGCGCCGGGCCGCCCGCTCCAACCGCGCCCTTCACTCGCGCGGTCAGAGCATCGACCACCGAGCGACCCGCGGCAGCGACCAGCACTGCCTCGCGCTTGCAGGCCCCTGCGATCTTGCGTGCATCCGCCCGATCCAAACCCGTCGCGACAAATACACTCAGGGCGCACAGGCAAGCCGCAACTGCAACCGGGGCGCTCATAGCTCCACCCGCATAATGCGCCGGATAACCACCAGGGCAACGGCGTTGAGGGCAAGACCCAGCACCACAGCGCCCGCGCCGGCAGGCGTCGCAAGACCGCGACGAAAATCTGCCGAAAGCAGCGCCAACACCGCGCACATGCCCGCCGGCATCGCCACGACCATATGCGCAGACATGCGAGCCTGCGACGTCTTAACATCCAGGCGGCGCTTGAGCTCAATGCGCTCCCCCACCGTGCTCGACGCCTCGGACAGTAAGTCGGCAAGCGGAGCGCCGGTGCGCTGAGACACCTTAAGCGCCAAGGTCACAAGCGAAAGACCGGGGGCGTCGATACGCACGAGCAAGTCATCGAGCGCGTCGGTCGCCGAGATGCCGCAATCGATCGCCGCCGCCACCCGCAAAAACTCGGTATGCACTGGCTCTTGCGCATGAGCGCCCACAAAGCGCATGCCCTGGGCCAGCGAATGTCCCGAGGCAAGCGACATGGAAAGTGCGGTAAACGCCTCGGGCATTGCCTCTTCTGCATCGTGTTGCTCGCGCCGGCTCTCAAAGCCATCCCGAGCGGCACCAACGGCAAACGGAGCAACAAGTCCCAAGGCAAATCCGAGGGGCGATAACGACACCATCGTTAGTAAAACGCAGCAGACACCGCTCGATAGCAGCAGAAACGCCAAACGTCCCGAAGCATCTTCGATCACGAGGCCAAGGCGATGCGCCGGAGCCAGCGATGCCCACGAACGGGCGATCTTTTTCAGCAGATCGTTTTCCACCAGCTCACGCGGCAGCTTCTCTGCCACCGTCTCGAGCGCCTGACGTGCCAGCTCCGCCGGCGGTACCTGCGGCACACGAGGTTCCGCCCCGCACGCCGTCGCGACAGAAAGCCCTGCCAAGCCCCCTACGACGAGGGGCACAGTGATCTCCATTCGTCCACCTCCTCTTGTGTGAGCGTCCCCGACCGCAGGCCTTCTGCGATAAACGGCGGCTCGCGGTCAAGCGTCCAGGTGCGCTCGGCGGCATCGAACGTCACATAGCGCTCGAGCTCTACGCCGCCCGATGCGGCGCGTCGCACCCCCGAATACGAGGAGACGAAGCGCCTGCCATCGGCGTGGCGCTCGGACATCACGATACCGTCGAGTGCCATGGCAATCTGCTCCTCGATGAGCTCGCTCGGCAGATCGATGCCATAACGTGCAAGCAACGTCAGACGCACCACGGTCTCCTGTTCTGAACCCGCATGAAGCGTGGTGAGCGACCCGTCGTGGCCCGTGTTCATGGCCTGCAACATGTCGCAGCACTCGGCACCGCGCACCTCGCCCACCACGATGCGGTCGGGGCGCATGCGCAGGGCATTAGTCACCAGGTCGCGGATCGTCACCGCGCCCTCGCCCTCAATTGAAGCCTCGCGCGCCTCTAGGCGCACCACGTGCGGATGATGCGCAAACTTGAGCTCGGCAGAGTCCTCGATCGTCACGATGCGCTCGCCGGTGGAAATCTCACATGACAACGCGTTGAGCAGGGTGGTCTTACCAGATCCCGTGCCTCCCGCAACCGCCAGGTCCTGTCGCAGCGACACCGCACACGACAGCAGCTGCGCATACCAAAGCGGCAGCGATCCCAACCCCACGAGCTCGTCCAGCGAGCAGATACGGTCCGAGAACTTTCGGATGGTGAGAATCGGTCCGTCAATCGCCACAGGCGGAATCACCGCGTTGACGCGATAGCCCGTTTTGAGGCGGGCGTTGACGATGGGGCTGCGCTCGTCGATACGGCGGCCAAGTGGCGAGATAATGCGGTCGATAAGCACACGGATCTGCTCATCATCCTCAAACGCATGCTCGATGGGGTACAAGACGCCGCCGCGTTCAAAGAAAGCCGAGCGGCAGCCGTTGATCATGATCTCGGTAACGGTGTCGTCCTCGATGAGCGGCTGCAACGGCCCCAAGCCCACCACGTCATCCAAAATCTCGTCGATGATGGTCTCGCGCTCGGGCGTCGCGAGATCGGTCGGCTCCTCAACATTGAGCGCCGCCTCCACCGCAGGACGCAATTCCGAGCGGGCAAGTGCCGGGTCGATATAGGCGCTGATACGCGCCACTTCGTCGTAACCCATGCGGTCCATCACGGCGCGCTTGGTGCGTCGTTTCACGGCGCGGCGACGCCCCACATCTACAGGCGCTGCCGCCGCCGCAGCGCCGGCAGCCTTAATCCTCGTTTGCAGGCTCATCGCTGATCACCCTCGCGCGACCAGGGAAGGCGGATACGCGGGCGTTCGGTGCGCGTTGCACGGTCGGCGACCATATCGCTCCAAGGGCCGACGGCGCACCCCAGTTCCACGAGCATCTCGCGCGTGGCCTCGCGCACGCTAGTCGCAAAAGCGCTGGTCTGCCCCACTGCCTCGTCAGCGCGCCCAAACGCCATGAGCGCGGCGAGATCCTGCCCGCCATCGGCGATACGAATCTTGGAGCTTAACGCACAGGCAATCTCAAAGCGCATGGCGACGTCCTCGTCTGCCCCGCGCGCACCGAACCGGTTGAACACGGCGCTCATGCGCGTGCGCGGCACACCTACTCGACCTGCCAGTTCAATGACGCGCGATGCCGATGCCGCGGACGACACCGCCGCATCGCCAACGACCAGGCAACGGTCGCTCGCCGCCACCGCAGCCGCCACGGCGTCGCCCCAAAAGACCGAGGTATCGATAAAGACCACGTCGGATTCGCGACGCAGAACATCAAGCAGTAGCTCCACCGGACGCGCCATGAGCTCGGCTTGCTCGGGCGCCGCGACGGGACCCCAGAGCGTAACGCCCGGCGCCACGCGCATCGATGTGGCTACGATATCCGGCTCGGTGAGCGTGCCCGCCGCCGACGGCTCGATAAGTGCCGCCATATCGCGCGGAGCATCGACGCCTAACAAGTCGTAAAGGTTTCCAAACATCAGGTCCAGGTCGAGCACGGCGGCACGCAAGCCCAACAGCGACGATGTGTGTGCCATGGCGGCAACGATCGTCGACTTGCCGCAACCGCCCGAACCCGAAATAGCGCAGATGACCGGAGCTCGATGCGGCGGAGCGGCAGCGTCTGCCGGCGGCATCGGAGGCGGCGGGGCGGGCGTCGGTGGCAGCGCACCC
>UQPT01000002.1:0-89737 GCA_900543045.1 uncultured Collinsella sp. | reverse complement strand
CATACTTAGGCTCAGCCATTTCATCGTACAAACGTTTGAAAATGCACGGCCCTTATGCCATGAATGCGAGCGATTCCGCGGCGAGCTATTTACTCAGCAGCCTCGGTGGTCTCGGCCTCGGCAGCGGCCTCCTCGACGGGAGCCTCTGCAGGAGCCTCGGCGGCCTGCTTGGCAGCCTCCTCGGCAAACTTAGCGGCACGCTTAGCCTTCTCGGCAGCCTTAGCCTCAGCGGCGGCCTTGCGAGCAGCCTCGGCCTCAGCAGCCTTGGCGGCCTTGGCAGCCTTGGCCTCCTCAGCCTTCTTGAGCTGGGCGGCAGCGGCGCCACCGAACTTGTCGGCGAAGCGCTGGACGCGTCCACCGGTGTCGACGAACTTCTGCTGGCCGGTGTAGAACGGGTGGCACTCGTTGCAAAGCTCGACCTTCATCTCGGACACGGTAGCGTGCGTCTTGAAGGTGTTGCCGCAGGAGCACGTCACCGTGCACTCGACATACTGGGGATGGATACCCTGCTTCATGGTAGGACTCCTTATTGGTCAGGCGCTGGTTACCGATCAGCGCATAAGGCGTCTTGGTTTCCGACCAAGACAACAAACTCGGCTATGGTACCACGGCGCCGCGCGTCCCACAAAAGGTTCACGGTCTTTTCGGAACGACACGAATCTGACCCATCGAAACACATCTCCACCGTTCCTTCAACTGGGAAAATGCCGTCCCCGGGGCCTGAGAAGGGCCCCGGGGACGTTCGACTGACTGCGGGAACGGCCTTTCCGCTCAATGTGTTCGGCTGAGATCGGAAATCAACCAAACTGAACTAGGTTCAGTTGACATGGTTAAAAACGAGGGGCGACGCTTTGCGTCACCCCTCGTCCCGGCCGGTTGCTTTAGTTGTACACACGGTAGTTACACTTGAACTGGGTTATGTGTCCATAGTTGGAGCGGTACCAACCCGACGTATAGCTGATTGCCTCTGCGCCTAGATAGTCGTAGCCCTTGTTGTAGCGAAGCTGACGGTAGGTCGTGTCGTACTCTGCTACGTAAAACGTGTCTCCAGAGAAGGCTTTGTACCGGTCTTTAACCGTCGAAGCCATGTACGCGGGTTCGACATCGCCTTTCTCTCCGTTGAGCGCATAGACGGGTGCCGCGATTCCGCATAAAGCCGTTGCCACGAGGATGGCGTAGACAGCCATGCGCGACGCATTGGACTTCAGCTGTTCAAATAGTTTCATGTCATTCGCCTCCCTCGTATGTATCGAGGTATTCCTGCTTGAGCGTCTGCGAGGACGACTTGATCTTTTCCACGAGCGTGCCGGCCTCGATGAAGTAGAACGAGTCGGTGAGGTCTGCCAGGTCGTCGAGCAGATGGCTTGAAATGAGCACGCTTCGTCCCCGCGCCACCTCGCTGCGCATCGCGTCGCAGGAGGTTTTCCGCTTTCCCGGATCGAGGCCGTTCAGCGGTTCATCGAGGATAAGGTACGGGCAATCGGTCGATATCGCCATGGCAAGCTTTACCTGCTGCTTCATTCCTGTCGAGAGTTTACGGGTCGGCTTGTCGAGATATGGGGAGATTCCGAGGGAGCTGCAGAGCGAGTCGATGTCGGTGGCCGATTTCCACGCCTCCCTAACGAAAGCAAGGTGCTCGAGGGCTGATAGCGTGGGGTAGAGATCCGTGCCGCCTGAAGAGCTCAGGTAGACGAGTTCTGCAAATTCGGCTGATCGACGTTGGCAGATTCCGTCTGCCACCAGGCTTCCCGAGTGGATACGGATGGGAAATTGGCCCGACAGCGCTTCAAGAAAGGTGGTTTTCCCCGAGCCGTTGGGAGCAATGAGGCCCGCCGCCGTTCCCGGGCTCAAGAAAAGCGATCCGATTGAAAGTATCGTCGTGCTTCCGTATCCCACGCTCACGTCCAGAAGCTCGAGCCCATGGTGCTTTTTAGCGGGTCCAGCCTGTTTGGGCGAACGTGCCGCAACGGCGCCGACCGCAAAAAGGACCGCGACGTATATCAGGGCCACGGCAAGCATCGATGCGCTGCCTGAACCGGAGCCAATGAATTCTGTCGGGAAGCATCCTACGTAGCCCGTTGCCTCGATAGGCGAGAACACGGCCAGCGGCAGGAGCCCGAGCACGGCATTATGCTCCAGCGCCGAATCGGACAGCAACGGGAATGCCGGGGCCGCGACAAGCAGCGCTGAGGTAAGGGGGCCCGCGAAGACGCGCCTCGTTGCGGTCGATAGGACGGCGGAGCAAACGGATATCAAGGTTCCGCCCGCAAGCAGCGCGAGAAGCAGGGTCGTGAAGACGTTTCCCGCGGTCGTGGTGGCAAGCGCGCCGTCATGGAAGAAGGCGATCGGGTACCCAATTTGCCCGAAGCCGTTTAGGGCCAAGGCGTAAATGCCCCCGGGTGCGAGGCCGGCGAGGAGCATCGCGGTCCCCGCGGCGATTATCGAAAACACGATCTGGATAAGGCGCCGGAATTTGGGCGCGGGCGCCTTCGCCGCCAGGGTCCCGGGCCTTGTGGCGCCGAGCACGAGTATCGACGAGAGAAGGAAGGGGATGAAGGGAAGGAAAGACGGCGCCGTGGCAATGGCGTAAGGCAGGAAGGAAAGGAATGGCAGGTCGTTTGCGGAGGCCGGGATATCCGTGATGCCGGAGCCGCTCAGGGCACGGCAATATGCGAGCGCTGCGTCATTGGTCTCTCGGTCTCCCACGATGGACCCGGATTGGAAGCCTTCGCCCATGAGCGCGTAGTAGCTCTCGGCAGAATCGAGAAAGGCGGCGTCGGTTTGAGCGGCAAGGGCGGCGTTCGCGTATCTTGCAAGCTCCGCGTCAGCTTGCTGCTCTGGCGATAGGTCTGTGCCGCTGGCCTGGGGCGCGCGCGTATTGAATGCGTCGACAAAGCCCTGCATGCCCTGTTTCATAAAGAAGGGCCCGTAGATGGGTGAATTGAACGCAATGGGGACGGAAAAGGCTGCAGCGAGAACGAGCGTACAAATCCATGCGGCCTTGTCTCTTAGGATCAGTTTGAGAAGAAGTCGACAGTACATTCAGAAGCACCTACGTTCCTCAAAGAATCGTTAGATTAATAATGACAGACCGAATGAAGATGCGTGCGATGGGGGCGAGGCGAATGGCTGAGCGGTATCGATACGCGGGTTCAACGGCATCATATTGACCACATAGATTTTTAACTTGCATTTCTACCCGCCCTTTTCGTAGAGTCGCCGATACGTGCTTAGCGCACCCTCGGCGCGTCCGGCAGGCTTTGCGAAATGGGATCCAGGAGACTTCGGCGCAGCATCATCTTGCGGAATGCTTCTAATGAGCCTCCCATCCTTCAAAAACAGAATCTCATCGCACAGCCTATCGACCGAATCCAAGATGTGGGATGACATGATGATGCACGTACCAGAATCGGCCAGCTTCCTGAGAATCTCGGAATGCAAGTCCACCCTGCTGGGGTCGAGCGCGTTCATGGGCTCATCTAATAGAAGGTACCGCGCGCCCGTCGCATACGCAATCGCCAGGGTAAGCTGCTGCTTCATGCCCTGGCTCAGAGTGCGGGTCCTCATCTTCGCGAACTCGCCTATCTGCGTTTGTTCCACTATCTCTTCGATATCGCGAGCATGCGGCCACATATCGCAAACCATCTTGAGGTGATCTTCCGCACGCAATCCGGGATACAGCAGCGTCCCCTCACCAGGTGCATAGAAGATCATAGAACGGACCTCTCTCGCACCCGTACCCTGCACCTCATCCAGAACGATGCTCCCGTCCACGCGAGGACCCGGCAAACCTGCCATCGCACGCAGCAACGTCGTCTTTCCATGCCCGTTCGGAGCGACGAGACCGTAGACCGTACCCGGGGCAAACTCAGCGTTCACCGAATCTACGAGCACCTTCTTTCCATAAGAGATCGTCAGCGTTTGAAGGTCAATCATCGAGATCATCCCCTTTCGATCTTTGGAACACTCAGGCGCACCATCAACGGAGATACGGCGCCCAAGACCACCAGCAGAGCGCCCGATGCGCCGACGACCTCTCCAAAAGGCATCGCGTTCGTCCCTCGCCCAAGGAACCCAATCGTCCCCACCTGGGAAGCGGGATCAAACGAGGCGAATGGAGCCAGCAGCGCGACGCCCATGCCCACGCTTTCAACATGAGCGCTCAACGAACCCAACACCAAGAGAACCGCGCAAACCATTCCGGTGACAACGGGGTTGCGGCTAATCGCTGCTGTCAACGCAGCGACGACGGAAATCACGCCGTATGCCATGACCAGCAACGGAATACTGCACAACACCGCCTCCCCCACCATGGACGTTGTCGAAGCTCCCGCCCGAATGAGAGCGACGGGATACTCCGATCCACCCGCACCGTTCTTAATCACGGACACAACGACAGCGGGAACCATCGACACCAAAAGCAGCACCAAGCCAAGCAGGAGAGCCAGCGCAACAGCCGTCAGAAAACGCACATGCGCTGTTGCGGGGATCTGGAGAACCAGAAGGGAACGACACTGCAGGTGGGTGCACGCGAGCGATGTGACAACCACGGGCAACAGCAAAAATAAGGAGGGAAGCGCTGCCTGGAGATACGAAAGGAGGATTAATGGGGGCATCTTCGTACTTAACTCGTAAACCTTGGGGTCCGGCAAGCTCGCGATCGACTCAAGCAGAAGGGCGCGCGCCTCCGCACGAGAAGGAGTCTCCGGCTCGATTCCGATCGATTGCAGGAGAGTCGCATCTGCCGCGCCCAGCTCACCTCGAACGCGCTCGTACGTCGCAAGGCTTCGAAACCCCTCCGCAGGCATAGGCGCGTACACGAAACCCGAAAGAGCATCCCGCATGTCTTCCAGGGCCGCTTTGCCCTCGACGTCCATATTCGCAGCGTTCTGCTCTAGATACCGATCTATTGAACGGAGCTCCCCATCCCTATACCGAACAGCGGAAACGTTATCAGCGTCAGGAAACATCTCGACCAGAGCCGGGGCCAGCATCGTCGTCGACATTGCAATCGCGCATACGGCGAGGGTAGGAGAACGCAGGAGCAGTTTCCCCATCGTTCTTACGTATGCAACGGCGGAGGCACAAGCGCTCGAACGAGTTGCCGTTCTCGATGCAGTGAAGGAACCTCTCTCAAGACAAATCGGGGATATCGGGCACGCGCAGCCGCTCTTTCCAGCAACGCAAAGCAGGCTAATTGCCAGCACCTCGATCCCGATTGCGCATACGAGGGCAATCGCGCCACGCTCGAAGCAAAGTCCAGGCAGATTCACTATCTGCGTTGTCGGGTACGGGCTATAGGCGCCGACGGTCAACTCAGTGTTCGCATACGTAAGGGGATTCAACAGGGCGAACTCACGTAAAGCGATGGATCTTCCGTAATACCCGGGAACCATCGTCACCCCCATCAGGGCACATACGAACACGATTCCAAGCGTAGGGTTATTGGCAATCTTCACGGCAAGGTGAACGACAAGCGAGATGAACGCTGCCACCAAGAATTGCAAGATGGCCGTCTGCGCGAACACCAGCCAAGCCGGTTTGATAACCGGAGTCGCATATTGAATGTAGCCTATCGGATAGAACGGCGAGCCCGGGCCATTCTTCACAAGCGCGGCGATTATCCCTGGAAGATTGATGGCGAGGACGGCAAGCATTGCAAAAACACTCGCCCATACGCTCGATGCAACAAGTCTACCCAGCTCGCCCATCGGTGCCTGGATGATGAGCTTTTCACGTTTGTTAAGACGCGCGGCAAGGAACGAGACGGCAACGGCCGTTGCGACCCATAGCAAGTACTCCTTCGATCCGTCATAATAGGTGTACTCTCCATCCGATATCTGCAGAAACGGAAGTAGGGGAGAGAGCGGTGCCAAGATAAGACGTCCCGCGGCAAGAGGGTACAGAAGCGCGGGCATGCTTGATGAAGAGGTATAGACACCGTCCTCCCCCGCATTCACAAGCGCATCCGCATAGGATGCTGACAATTCCTGCTCAACACGGGTTATTCCCGACTCGAGGTATTCGACCCGTCCGTCGATGCCAGCCGCGCTCCTGAAGACGGGCAGAGCACAAAGAACCATCAACGCAACAACGACAACACAGAGCGACCTGGAGGAGAGAAGCGACCTAAAGATCGCCTTCGAGATTTTGAGCATATCCATCGCCAACCTTAACCTCATCCAGTCGGAACAGAGGGGCCGAACAAAATGCTCGGCCCTTCCTTGCATCTAGTAGGTGCTATAGACAAATTGCCATTTATCAGTTGTGCCAAGAACACCACAGGAGCACATTGCAGCGAGGCGGGATTCCCTATGATGCGCGGATCGGCGATAGCCATTTCGGTAGGAGATCGTCTTGTAAGAGATGTTGAACATCGAGATGCTGTGCCCGCTTACGCCGCGAGGACAGCTGTAGCTCCAGTAGGTATCGACGACGTCGTCCGTATACCCGAGGGGCTCAACGAGGGCACACTGGCTGCTCTCCTGGGAAGGAGGCATCGGGGTATCCGCAAAAGCGGGGGCTCCCGGCAGCAACAGACAAAGAGCGAGGCCGAGGAAAACCAAGAGCTTACACGACTTAACAGTACTGAACATAATCCTCTCCAATCTAGAGGGGTTTCGGTTGCAGTATGCTGTGATTACTTGCCGGCAAAGTCAATTTAACATAAACTGTTAAAAAGTAACCTGAGTTTTTTAAATTCTTCGGAGGTTATTATGAGTTCCGACAATCGCACTCCCCGGCTTCATTCCTTCCGCATCGCATGTGCGATAGCCTCTGCGACCCTTTGCGCCACCGCCATCGCACAAGTGGCGTTCTCCTTAAAGCCAGCAATCGAAGTGCTCGACAACCCTGTAATTGCAGACTCCCCCGCGTATCCAGCCCTTGCGATCTCGACATTGCTCCCTGCCGTCATCGGTATCGCTACGACCATCCTCAGCGCCGTTCTCGTGTGGACGATCAAGAGCGGAGACCCCTTCAAGAAAGGGTCTGCGACATGCTTGAAGGTGCTCGGCATTCTCTTCGTTGTTCAAGCTGCCACCAGCCTCTACGCCGGCTCACTCAAAACCTCCGTTTCGATGTTTGGCGGCGAGGGGGCCGTCGGCGCCCAAGAGATCGCTTCATCATTCGATTGGACCTCTCTGGTTCTCGGCATCGTCCTGTTCATGCTTTCCCAGCTCTTCTTGTACGCCCGAGAGCTGTACCTCGACTCCGACGAGATTGCGTAAGGAAACGCCATGCCCGTAATTGTTCGCCTCGACAAGATCATGGCCGAGCGAAAGATTTCCTCGAACGAACTTGCCGAAAGGATTGGAACCACGCCCGTGAACCTGTCCCGTATTAAAAAAGGGCATATTCGCGGCATTCGCTTCAACACACTCGAGCAGCTATGCCTCGCCCTTCGTTGCCAACCCGGAGACCTTCTCGAAGTCATGAGCGAAGAGGATGCCCGAAAGGAGTTCGGACTCGATTGGTCCGCCGAGGATTAGAGGGCGGTCGTACTCGCCCTGCACACGGGGATGCGAATCGGCGAGGTCTGCGGCCTTCGGTGGTGCGATGTGGATTTCGAGACGGGCCTGATCTCGATCAGACACTCGGTGGCGTACGCGAAGGGAATGGGTTCGTTCATCAAGGACACCAAGACCCATGACGCCAGGGGTATCCCCATCGACCCGGTCGGCCTACTCCCCTTCCTGAAGGAGACCCACGAGATCGACTGCGGAAAGCTGCGCTTGCGCGGCCTTACCGGGGCGGTCGAGATCGGGGACTGCTACATCCTGTCGGAGCCGGGCGCGACCTTCGCGACGACAAGCTATATCCGCAGGGCGTTCAAGACGTTCTCGGAGACCAACGGCCTCATGGGCACCAACGACGAGCTGATCACGTTCCACGGCCTTCGCCACACGTTCGCAACGCAGTGGATCCGCCAAGGCGGCGATATCAAGGCGCTCCAATCGATCCTCGGCCACAAGGACGCCATGGCGACGCTCAACGTCTACGCCGACATCGAGCCCATCTCCAAAATCCATAACATGCTGCGCGCCACGCCGTGCCTTTGGCGCGGGCACCTCGGGCCGAGGGTCGATCCGGGTCCCATGTTCCAACAGAGGATCCAGGAGTCCATCGAGACGCTCCAGGCGTTCGGCTACGGCATCACCGAGCCGGACGACCGAAATATCGCCATACGCGACGTGAAGACGAACAGTTGGCTCTAGCTCACCGAGTACGCGGCAGTGCTGGGCCCATCCCAACTGAGGTCACGGTGGTCCGATAGGGGCGCCGCCCGCGGCATGCGCCGCGGAGCGGTATCCCCTACCGAAGGGCGGGGATGCCCTCCGCTTCCAGTTCGGAATCAGCCGTCGGAGGCGTTCGGCTGACTGCGGGAACGGCCTGTCCGCTCAATGTGTTCGGCTGAGATCGGAAATCAACCCAACACGAGCCGGACACGCGCCAGACGGCTCTTCCCCGTGCGGCCTTCCCCCTTACGCTCATGTTGCAGGCATGTAACGCCGCAGCGAGCGCGCCTTTTTTTGCGCCAGACAGGTACAATGATGAACACTGTACCGTAGCGGAGCGCCCCGCGCGCGCCGCAATCACGCGAAAGGGTTTCCCATGGCCGAGATCTCGTCCTCCCGTATCGTCATCACCGTCCTTGGCAAGAACCGCCCCGGCATCGTCGCCGGCGTCACCCGCGTTCTGGGCGAGGCCAACGTCGACATCCGCGACATCACGCAGTCCATTATCGAGGACATCTTCACCATGACCATGCTGGCCGATACCGCCGAGTCCAAGCTCGACTTCGCCGAGCTGCAGAAGGCCCTGGCCGAGGCCGGCGAGCTTTCGGGCGTCAACGTGTCCATCCAGCGCGAGGACGTCTTTAACTTTATGTACCGCCTGTAGCGAGCAAGCCGCTGGGGATAGCCTGACGCGCGCATGCCCATGCAAGTCACCCCGATGCGGCCCGGAGAGGAGCGCGCATGGCCTACGACGCCAAGAAAATCTATTACCGCTTCGATGACCACTTGAGCCGACTAGTCCTGGATTACGAAGCAAGCCGCCAGATTTCGTCTGAGAGCGAAAGCCTCTACCACGGCCTGCCGACCGACCCTTATGACGAGGGCCTGTTTGTCGAGCACAATGTCAAGCGCGGCCTGCGCAATGCCGACGGCTCGGGCGTGGTCGCGGGTCTCACTCGTATCTCGGATGTGCACGGCTACAACAAGGTCGACGGAAAGGTCGTGCCCGATCAGGGCAAGCTCACGCTTCGCGGCTACAGCATTGAGGATCTGGTCAACAATGCCCAGGCCGAGAATCGCTACGGCTACGAGGAAGTCGCCTATCTGCTTATCACGGGTTCGCTGCCCAACAAGGAAGAGCTCGACGGCTTTTGCGAGCGCCTGGGCGCCTTTAGACATCTGAGCGACGAGTACGTTAAAGAGTTCCCTATGACCACGGTGTCGTCGAGCATCATGAACGTGCTCCAGCGCGCCGTACTGCTGCTCTACGCCTTCGATGCCGAACCAGACGTGATCACGCCCGAGCACGAAATCGACGTCGCCATTTCCATGCTCGCACGTCTCCCGCGCATCGCCGCCTTCGCACACATGGCCTCGGTCGCCAAGCTTCGCGGCTCCGAGGTTCACGTGCCGCACCCCACGCCCGGCCTCTCCACCGCCGAGACCATCCTACAGGTCTTGCGCGGTGGCATGGCGTTCACCCGCGACGAAGCCATGCTGCTCGACGTGATGCTCATGCTGCATGCCGAGCACGGCGGCGGCAACAACTCCACGTTCGCCTGCCGCGTGCTGTCCTCATCGGCCACCGACCCGTATTCCGCCTACGCCGCGGCTATCGGCTCGCTCAAGGGCCCGCGCCACGGCGGTGCCAATGCCAAGGTCGTGTCTATGCACGAGGACATCCGCGCGCATGTCTCCAACTGGGAGGACGAGGACGAGGTCGCAGCCTATCTGGGCAAGATCCTCGACAAGCAGGCCTTCGACGGCACGGGTCTCATCTACGGCATGGGCCACGCCGTCTATACGCTCAGCGACCCGCGCGCCGAGGTCTGCCGCCGTTACGCGCGCTCGCTGGCAGCCAAGAAGGACTTGGGCGAAGAGTTCGCGCTCATCGAGCGCATCGAGCGCCTGGCACCCCAGGTCATGCGCGACCACGGCATGACCAAGCCCATCTGCGCCAACATCGACCTGTACACAGGCTTTATCTACAAGATGCTCGGCGTGCCCGAGACGCTTTTTACGCCGTTATTCGCCGTCGCCCGCATGGCCGGCTGGTCGGCACACCGCATGGAAGAGCTCTTCTGCGCGCACCGTATTATTCGCCCGGCCTATCGTCCGGTGATCGAGCCGCTGGAGTACAAGCCGCTCGCCGACCGCTAGGACGCGAACCGTTATAGAACTCGAGCGTGGCCAGGGACCCAAGCCCTCGGCCACGCTTTTTATGCCAGTAGAAAGGGCTGCATCAAATGATTGTGTTTTCCGATATGGATGGGACGCTGCTGACGAGCGATAAGCAGATGAGCGATGCCACCTGGGCGATGCTCGACGAGCTCGCACGTCGTGGCATCGAGTTTGTTCCCTGCACGGGACGTCCACTGTCGGGCATCTTTGGGCCCATTCTCGCCCATCCCGCCGTGCATTACGCGGTCTGTGCCAACGGCGCCAGCGTCTGGCAGCTCGACGAGGATACGCCCACCGACGCCTCGCGCGCCACGTGCATCTTGAGCCGTCCGCTCGACCGTGGCATTGCCCACCGCATCCATCGCATTGCCGCCGGCCACGATGTGACCTTCGATATCTTCGCGGATGGGCAGTGCTTCCTCCCCCGCTCGCTATACGGGCGTCTGGATGAGTTCTGTGGCGGCGACCCCCACATCGCGGCTTCGCTCAAGCGCACACGAACGCCGATCGACATGAATATCGACAGCAAGATCGACGAGGTCGAGACGCTCGAACGCATCGCTATGTACTGGCACGACCCCGCCGATCGCGACGCCATCGCGGCGGCGCTCGACACGCTCGGAGGCATTGAGGTCACGCGTTCGTACGCCATGAATATCGAGGTTATGGGCGAAGGCGCCACCAAGGGAACGGCCCTCACGTGGCTGTGTGAGCATCTGGGCGAGCGTCTCGCCGACGCCTGGGCGTTCGGCGACAACATCAACGACATCCCCATGCTGCAGGCAGCGGGCCATGGCATGGCCATGATCAACGCCGAGCCCGAAGATCGCGAGGCCGCCGACGCCATCACCGAATACGACAACGACCACGACGGCGTCGCCCGCACCATCATGGCCGCCCTCGCCTAGTCATTGGTCAGTCATTGGGGACGTTCTTAAACGACTAGTCACTGGGGACACTCTTCGCAAAAAGCTGCAAGGACTGTCCCCCACTATCGGCAGAAAAGGAACGTCCCCATCTGCCGGATTAGGAGAGACTCTCCAGCACGCGACGGAGCTCATGCTGAACGGCGTGGTCACGGTTACAGCCTACGACGCGATCGGCAACCGCTTTGAGCGCGGGGCGCGCGTTTTCCATCGCACAGCCCGTGCCGACAAAGCGAATAATCTCGTAGTCGTTCATCGAATCGCCAAACGCCATGACCTCGTCGCGCCCAATGCCGTAATGCTCCGCGAGCTGCGCGATGCCCGAGGCCTTCGACACACCGGGCTGCATGGCATCGATCCACGCGTTGCCCGAAGGCGCAAAGGTAAAGAGCTGACCAAGTTCGCGCTGCAGTACGTAGGCGCTGTCCATAACGGCACAGTCATCGCAAAAGATACTCGCCTTGATGATATTTCCGCTGGGATCGGGCAGCTCCCAAATACGTTCGGCATTGGGAAGGTCCTTATCGACCTCGCGCACGAACTTACTCTCGTCATCGAGCAAAAAGGACTTGGTTCGGTCAAAGAGCGCAAGGTGCAAATTGGGAAACGTCGCGACGGCCTGGGCGAGCTTTCGAATCGCCAGGTGCGAATACACCTCGCGGTCTACCATTTTGCCGTCGGCGAAGACCTGGGCACCGTTAGCTGCGACAAAGTCCATCTTGTCGCGAACGGGCGCAAAGAACTCGCACAGGCGATCGTAGCGGCGGCCTGACGATGCGGCAAAATGCACGCCATGCTCGCGTAGCGCCAAAATCAGTTCGTAGGTCTCGGGAGGCACCTGGCCGTTTTCGTCAAGCAACGTGCCGTCCATATCGGATGCGATCAGTTTAAACATAGAAAAGCTCCCTTCGGGCTTGTTGGAATCGAACGTGTATCCGATTCCAACGTACCCAAAGGGAGCTCAAATAAGACTCCGCGGGCGTAAACGTTACATAGACCTGGCAAATAGCTCACGCGTGCCAGAGAGCCCACGACCGCGGCGGCAGGCGACACACGGAAGAGTGTCCCCGACGACTAGTCGTTTAAGAACGTCCCCGATGACTAGTCGGCGTAGGTGAAGGTGGTGACGTCGAACATGCCCTCGGGGCGGATGCGGAGCGTCGGGATCACCGGCAGGGGCAGGAAGATGATGCCCATGATGGGGTCGAGCGGCGGCTCGATGCCCATGGCGCGCGCCTTGACCATAAAGTCGTCGTGCTGCGCGGCGACATCCTCGGCCGTGCCCTCGCTCATCAGGCCACCGAGCGCCAGCGGGATGCGCGCTACGACCTCGCCATCGCGTACCAGCACGTGGCCGCCCTGGCCAACAGCCTCGACGGCAGCCATCATGTCGGCCGCGTTGTCGCCCACCACGCACACGTTGTGCGAATCGTGGCCAATCGTCGAGGCGATGGCACCGCCCGTGATGGTAAAGCCGCGCACCCAGCCGCGACCAATGTGCTTGCCAACGAGACCCAGGCCCGCAGGACCATCACCGTCGGCGCCCTCGGCCTGCAGTGACACGCCGCGGCCGTGGCGCTCGATCAGCATAATGCGGCGCAGGCCCTCGGCGCTCTCGGGGCGAGCCATGCCCGTGATGGCCTTACCCGGCACCACGTCAATCACGGCCTCGCCCGGCTTAAAGGCATAGTCAAACACGTCGAGCGAAAGCTTCGGCAGCTTAACGGAGGCGCGCAGCTCATCGGCAAGGGCCGCAACCTCGGCCATCTCGGGTGCGATCTCGCCCACAAAGGTGCCGTCCTGCGCCACCAGAGCACCGGCGGCATATACGCGATGCGGAGCCTTGGCAAACGTCAGGTCATCGAGCAACAGCAGGTCGGCGCGTTTGCCCGGGGCGATCGCGCCACGGAGCTCATGCGGGTCGCGACAGCCGTGGTCCAGGCCAAATGCCTCAGCCGTGGAAAGGGACGCCATGGAGATGGCGACCACCGGGTCGATGCCGGCCTCGATGGCCACGCGGCAGGCATTGTCGATCATGCCGGTCGAAAGAGCATCGGAGGGAGCGCGGTCGTCGGTCGCAAAGCAGCAGCGGCGGGCGCGGGCAGGGTTCTCCAGCAGCATCGGAGACAAATTGGCCAGGTCGTGGCTGCACGTGCCCTCACGCAGCATCACATACATGCCGCGGGACAGCTTGTCGAGCGCCTCCTCGGGAATCGTCGACTCGTGGTCGGCGATAATGCCCGCTGCGGCATAGGCGTTGAGGTCCATACCGGCAACGAGCGGCGCGTGGCCGTCAACCTGCTTGGACGGCGTCTGGTTGGCAGCATCGATGCGGGCACAGGTCTCGGGGTCGGCCATAAAGACGCCCGGCAGGTTCATCATTTCGCCCAGACCAAAGACATCGCCCGGATGCTCGGCAAAAAACGCCTGCATGTCAGCGGCGGTAATCACAGCGCCCGCTTGCTCGTCGGGCAGTGCGGGCACGCACGAAGGCATCATGTACTTGATGGAGATGGGCGCACGACGACCATCCTCGATCATAAAGCGCAGGCCGTCGAGACCGGCAACATTGGCAATCTCGTGGCTGTCGGCAATGGCGGTGGTAGTACCGCGCGTCGCGGCCATGCGAGCATACTCGGCGGGACGGATGTTCGAGGACTCAATGTGCAGATGCCCGTCAATAAAACCGGGAGCGAGATAGCGACCCTGGCAGTCGACGACCTCAGTTGCCTCGTAGGTGCCAGCGGCATCGTCGCGACCATCGTAGAGCACGCCGACGATCACACCGTCCTTGACGGCAACGCTACCGGGCGCCACACGCTGGCCATACACGTCGACGATCTGCGCATTGGTAAACAGCGTGTCGACGGGCACGCGGCCCTCGGCGGCCTCGATCACAGACCTCATGACCTCAACGGACATACATTCTCCTTTAACCGTAGAAAACAGCTGCGGAGCGGACAGGCCTTCACCGCAGCAAGACAATAGCCATTGTATGCCCAAACGATGGGTCGGGAATACACCCCCTCCGCTTAACGGCACACGCCGCTTGGCGCAATGGGGACAGGTTGCTTTGTACCAATGACAAGGAGTGTCCCAAAGTGCCGACACAAAAGGAACGTCCCCAAGTGCCAAAAAGGCCGCAGTCGGAATCGTTCCGGCTGCGGCCCTATTGCACATGTTAGGTTAACCTACTTACTAGACCAACTTGAAGCCCTTGCGCTTGCCCACGGAGAGGGTGTCGCCCAGCTTGAGGGCGCTCGGATCGATGTTGTAGCTCTTGGGAGCCACGGCCTCGCCGTTGATCTTGACGCCGCCGCCGTCGATATCGCGGCGGGCCTGGCCGGCGCTGGCCGAAAGACCCAGGTCCTTGAGCAGGCCGGCGAGGTAGATCTGGCCCTCGTCGTTGACGGTCAGCTCAACATGCTTCTCGGGGAAGTCGGCAAGCTGCCCCTCCTTGAACACGCGGTCGAACTCCGCCTGAGCCTCGTCACCGGCACCGGCGCCGTGGTAGGTGTCGCACAGGTCGCGGCCCAGGGCACGCTTGAGCTCATAGGGGTCGGCAGAGCCATCGGCCAGAGCGGCGTCGATCTTGTCGACCTCGGCCGGGGCGAGCGAGCTCGCCAGGCGGTAGTACTTGCCGATCATCTCGTCGGGGATGGACATGGTTTTGCCGAACATATCCTTGGGCGCGTCGGTCAGGCCGATGTAGTTGCCGTAGGACTTGGACATCTTACGCACGCCGTCGGTGCCCTCGAGCAGCGGCATGGTAAGCGCGATCTGCGGCTCCATGCCCATCTTCTCCATGAGCTCACGGCCGGCGAGCAGGTTGAAGAGCTGATCGGTGCCGCCCATCTCCACGTCAGCCTTAATCATGACCGAATCGTATGCCTGCATCACGGGATACAGGAACTCATGCAGGGCGATCGGCGTCTGAGACTGGTAGCGCTTGGTAAAGTCGTCGCGCTCGAGGATACGGGCAACGGTGAACTTGGAGCACACCTGAAGCAGACCGGCCAGATCCATCGACAAGATCCAGTCACCGTTGTGCACGATGGTGGTCTTCTCGGGATCCAGGATCTTCATGGCCTGGCTCACGTAGGTCTCGGCATTGGCCTCGATCTGCTCCTGCGAAAGCTGCGGGCGGGTGGAGTTCTTGCCCGAGGGGTCGCCGATCAGCGCGGTACCGTTGCCGATAATGAGGGTGACGTTGTGGCCCAGATCCTGGAACTGGCGCATCTTGCGCAGCGGCACGGCATGGCCCAGGTGCAGGTCGGGGCTGGTGGGGTCGACGCCGAGCTTGATGTTGAGAGGCTCGCCCTTCTCAAGCTTCTTACGAAGGTCGGCCTCGGGGACGATCTTCGCAGCGCCCGAGGTGATGATACGCATTTGCTCGTCAACAGACAGCATTGGGTATCCTCCTTTTGCTATAGCACCCTCACCGGATACGGCGGTGCTGGAAGTTCATAAACTCACTTATGATAACCAAAACGGCGCGACGCGACACCTACGACAGGAAAATCCTCGTCCTGCCGCGCGCATCGACGGCGACCGGTAGGCGCGAGCCGTCGCGCTCGACCAAATAGCGTGTTTGCTGACGGCGCGAGCAGTCACGACAATGGACCTGCCCCGTCGTATCCGTAGCGCAGACGCCCTCGGCGGTCAGCAAGCAGTGCTCGCACACCATGAGCTCGGGGCAATCGGCATCGACGGGGCCCAGAACACCAGGTTCAGCCGTCAGTTCGGCAATACGCTCCGCATCATTGCCGAGCAACTCGGCCGGCAAGTACACCCGCCCCGCGCCGAGCCCGCGTAGCCAGGCAAGCGTGGCCCGATTCGCGCAGAATACCGGCGCCGCCACGTCAAACGTCACGCCCAGCTCGCGAGCGATCACCACCTGTCCCAGGTTGCGGCAGACGACGCGCCCGACACGCTGCATCAGTGAGCAGGTCCGGTCAGCGTCACCAGCGCGGCACACCTCGTCAAGCACCACAACGGCGTCGGACAAATCGAGTTCTCCGCGCGGGTCGGCATCCATCAGCTGCCAAGCAAAAACCATGCGAGCGGGAACCGCGCACTCCACCAACTCCGTCGACGCACCGCCATCCACCGCAACGCCCTCAAACGGCAACGCCCCAACGGCACGCGCAACGGGCGCAATCGCATCCGCCTCGGCCCGCATGTGCTCCAACACCGTCGCCATCTGCTCCAACACGCCGGCGCTACGAATCAGGTACACCTCGCAGCCCGCATCCACCTTGCGCTTGCAATGGACGACGATGCGCTCCCCCGCCGCACCATCCACGGGGCAAGGCACCTGCGGCCAGCGCTTGGGCACATCGGGGCGCGCGTCGACGCCCGGATAGAACCGAATCTCGAGCGTGTCACCCGCCGCCACGGCGGCATCGAGCTCAACGGTCACCTCTTCGTGGCCCACAGCGACCAAGCGCCCCACGCGCACGCCCTGGTTAATTGCACGCTCAAAGCTCATCAGCTCGGCACCCGAACGCCCTCGCAGGTACGCATCGGTAAACCCACGGTTAAACGACCTTCCCAGCTCGCGCTCAAGCTCTTCCACGGCACCGGGGTCCCACGCGCCGTCGCGCAGCATATCGAGCGCCCGGCGCCAAACCCGCACCACGTTGAATACGTAATCGGGGTTCTTCATGCGTCCCTCGATCTTGAGCGACGCAACGCCAGCATCTACAAGCTCGGGCAGATGCGCAATACCCAGATAGTCATGCGGACACAGCAGACGATCCCCCTCAACGGCGACAACGCTCTGCCCCGCCTCGTCCACTAGGTCGTACGCCAGACGGCACGGCTGCGTGCAGTCGCCGCGCATCGCCGATCGTCCACGCCGCAGGGCCGAGAACTCGCACGCCCCCGAATAGCCGATGCAAATCGCACCGTGGCAGAATACCTCGATGGGCACGCCCGTGGCACATAGCGCCGCAATCTCGTCGACCGTCAGCTCGCGTGCCGTCGTCACGCGCTCGACCCCCAGCTCATCGGCGGCAAGCCGCACGGCACCCTCGCTATGAGCGCCCGCCTGCGTGGACAGGTGAATCTCGACCCCGGGAATCGCCGCGCGCAGCGCGCAGGCCAACCCGGCATCGGCGACAATCAGAGCATCGGCGCCCAGCTCCAGTGCATGAGCTCCCAACGCCACCGCGTCGGACAACTCATCGTCAAACACGAACACGTTGAGCGTTACGTACACACGCACGCCATGGGCATGCGCCACGGCGCAGCCGCGCGCAAACTCGTTATCCGTAAAGCCATGGGCGCTCACACGGGCGTTAAAGCCGCCCAACCCCGCATAGATGGCATCGGCGCCCGCGGCGATGGCCGCAAGCATCTGGTCGAGCCCGCCCGCCGGCGCCAGCAGCTCGGGCAGCGCCGCACCGGCAGCATCCAATCCAGTCTCGTATTGTCCGCTCGGCCCCATCGTCCGAATCGCCATCGACAAACTCCTTACCAAGGTATGCATTCACTCTGAAAAATGCCGTCTTCCAGCATACACGAGGCCTCGCGCGCCCCGTTTGGTTTATCGTGTAATAACTTATGTCCATCCTGCCCCGACGGCACATCCACCGTCTGGCACGACATACCTGGAGGTCAATATATGGGTCCTCGCCAACGACAGGGACACAGCCGTTCAAAGACGCACGCCCTGCCCATAATCCTGCTCTCGTTTTTGGGCTTTCTGCTGATTGCGGGCGTGGCGTTTGGCATCGGCATGCTCGGTAACGTCAACCGCTGGCTGTCCGATCTGCCCGACTACACCGACGCCAACGCGTATCTGGTGAGCGAGCCCACCGAGATCGTCGACTGCAACGGCAACAAGATCGCGAGCTTCTACACGCAAAACCGCAAGTCCATCACCAAGGACGAGGTCTCCCCCTACGTGCTGCAGGGCACCGTTGACGTCGAGGACGAGCGCTTCTACGAGCACGGCGGTATCGACCTGTGGGGTATCGCGCGTGCTGCGGTGGCAACCCTCGGCGGCGGGCACGAAGGCGCCTCGACGATCACCCAGCAGCTTGTGCGCAACACCATCCTGCAGGAGGAGCAATTCGACTCGACCATTGAGCGTAAGGTGCGCGAGGCCTACATCGCTATCAAGATGGAGGACATGTACTCCAAAGACGAGATCCTCATGATGTACCTCAACACCATCTATTACGGCCACGGCGCCTACGGCATCGAGGCCGCAGCCGAGACCTATCTGTCCAAGAGCGCCGCCGACCTCACCCTGAGCGAGGCCGCGCTGTTGATCGGCCTTCCCAACTCGCCCTCGCAGTACGACCCCACGGTCAACCCCGACCTGGCGCTGTCCCGTCGCAACAAGGTCCTCGACAACATGTTGCGCCTGGGCCACATCACCCAGGAGGAGCACGATGCCGCACAGGCCGAACCCATCACCCTCAATGTGACCGAAATCTCGGGCAGCGGCGTCGACGTATACTCGCAGCCCTACTTTGTCTCCTACGTCAAGCAGCTGCTGGAGCAGGAGTTCTCGACCGACGTGCTCTTTAAGGGCGGCCTGACCGTCAAGACCACCATCGACCCCACGATGCAGCAGGTGGCAGAGAATGCCGTCCGCGAGCAGCTCGACACGCTCTCGCTTGACGGCCTGGACATGGGCATGGTCGTCGTCGACCCCAAGACCGGCTACATCAAGTGCATGGTGGGCGGCTACGACTACAACGCCGACGAGAACCACGTAAACCATGCCACGGCCAAGCGTCCCGTCGGCTCCACCTTTAAGGCCTTTACGCTGGCAACTGCCATCCAAAACGGCATGAACCCCAACGTCACCCTCAACTGCAACTCGCCGCTCAAGGCCAAGGGCACCACGACCGAGGTCCAAAATTACGCCAACCAGAGCTATGGCAACATCACGCTTAAGCAGGCGACGGCATACTCCTCCAACACCGGCTACATCCAGGTGGCGGAAGCCGTCGGTAACAGCAAGATCATCTCGCTCGTCAAAAAGCTCGGCATCGACCCCGCCAAGGACAACATCGAGGACGTTCCCGTCATGACCCTCGGCACCGGCTCGATCTCGCCGCTCGAGATGGCCGCCGCCTACGCGACATTTGCCAACGGCGGCTACTATCGCCAGCCGATCGCCATCACCGAGATTGACTCTCGTACCGGTTCGGTGCTGTACCAGCACACCGACAATCCCTCACAGGTGCTTACCGAGGGCGAGGCCGCCGCGGTCACCGATGTTCTGTCCGGCGTCATGAAGGGCAGCGGTACGGGTGCTGCCGGCGCTCTGAGTGTCAACCAGCCCTATGCCGGCAAGACGGGCACCACCGACAACACCACCAACCTGTGGTTCTGCGGCTATACCCCGCAGCTGGCGTGCGCCCTGTGGACCGGCTATTCCGCGGGCGAGATCCCCATCCAAAAGTACGGCACGGACCTGCTGGGCGACAGCACCAACCTGCCTGTCTTTAAGCGGTTTATGAACACCGTTCTGACCGGTACCGAGCGCGAGGAGTTTGCGACCGGAACGGCGCCCACCTACAAGAACAACAGCGTCTGGAAGTTCTACGGCACCAACAACACCAAGAAGTCGGAGAACGACGACAAGGACAAGGACGAAGAGGAAGAGGAAACCACCACAACGACTACCACGACGACCACGACCACCGAGACCACGGGCGGCGACACCACCGGCGGCACCGGTACGACCGGTGGCTCGACGGGTGGCTCCACTGGTGGTTCGACCGGCGGCGATGGCGGCACGCCTACGCCTACGCCTACGCCTACGCCCACTCCCGACCCCTCGCCCACGCCTGACGATACGGTCGGCTAAGAAGTACGCGACTAAAGCCAACAAGGCCCCGAGCAGCTTATTGAACTGCTCGGGGCCTTTTAGTTTGAAGCGACCTGGTGGGCGGTCTTTATACCGGCAAACAAAAAGGGGTACCGACCAACGTCGATGCCCCTTACAAGCCACTATGTCAGCGCACACAATGCCGAGCGCACGACCCGCACACCTACTTGCGAGAATTGCTCAACTTATTGATCAGCGCCTCGAGACGCTCGCCGTCCTCGGCCGTCTGGGCAATAACCAAAATCGTATCGTTGCCGGCAAGCGAGCCAAGCACATCGGGTAACTCTGCCGCATCAACGGCGGCGGCGATGCCGGAAGCCGTGCCAGGCTGAGCCTTGATCATAACCAGATTATCAGTACGCAGAACGCCCGTTACGAGCTCGGAAACCATACGCTGCAGGTGCAGGTCCTCTGCCAGAACATAGATGCCCTCAGGGAGCTTACGCAGCCCCATATCGGCAATATCGCGAGAGACAGTCGCCTGCGTGCAATCAAAGCCCATAGCACGGAGCTCATCGACCAGCACGCGCTGCGTGCGGACATCCTTATTGCGCACAATATCTCTAATGGCATCCTGGCGCCCATTGCGTTTTTTAGCCATACAAACCCTCTCTCCAAAAGATGGCGGAGACAATCAATCAGTGATTGAATAGTTTAACGCTATTTGAAGGCTTTTGTGTATAAGAACGCATTTCGAAACAATTCTATGCAAGTTTGTTTCGTAATGAGCCGTTTAGGCGGTTTTTGCGCCCGTCCGGTTAAGAAAAGCTGCCAGATGCGTACACATCACGCAGCGCGCGGGCTTGGCGCTGGCGATCGGCCCAAACAACAGACCGAGTCCCCGATGGTTATCCTTGAGCGCGGCGACCATCTGACGGGTTCGAGGCGCCTCGAGCATATCACGCATGCGGGCGGAACGCTCGATTGACGACACCCCATGCGGGCTCAGACACAAATTCTCGATGCAGGCGACCAGTCCGGCAAAGTAGAACTTTTGGCTTGCCAGCTTGAGCCGACCACCGCTATCTGCTTCCGAGAGTGAGTCCGCAAGCTCGTCGAGCGCTCGAGTGTCATCGGATATCCTGGCATACATGGTGGGATCAAAGGCATCTGTAAGCTTAGGTGCCGCCGCGTGGAAACAAGCGTCGCCGCAGCCGGACACGAATCGTGCCTGCGAGAGCGCATAAGCCATAAACTCAACCGTACGGTACGCCTTGCCGCGCGACAGGCATGCCTCAAACAGCGGACGGCTATACATCACGCCAGAGGTCTGAGCGACTAGGCCGCCCAAAATCAACTGGGGCAGCCCAGTCACCATAGAAGACTCGTCTTCTATGGCAATAGAGGCAGCATCCAAGACGCGCGAATGACGCTCGCGATGCGCATCGTATCGATCGAGCGACACCGAGGGGAGCACAATGTCTGCCGCAGTATCGCACGCGATATCGACCATCTTGGAAAGGGCCTGCGGAGCAAACCACTCATCGGCGTTCATGGCGATGATTTGAGAGCCGCGCGAGGCATCAAAACCGGCACGAAGACAAGCGCCGCGCTTCGCGTCCTCGACGTCAATCAAATCAATATGGATGTCCCTGTCGGCAGCAACTTGAAGCGAATGGCGCACACCGGGCGCAGCATCGCGGCAGACAACGACAATCTGCAAATCGTAGAGGTCTTGGTTCTGGATACTCTCGAGCGCACGCATCGCATAGCTGGGCGAACCTTCTACCACAAGGATCACCGAAAGTCGCGGATGCGAACCACGTCGAACCAAGTTTTCCATCCTCTCGATAGCACCAAATCAAACTGTCGTTCATGGTACACCCGAGCTATAAAAGCAACGAGCCGCCTAACATGTTGCACGCCAAGAACAGATGTTGCACACGCGCAGCTCACACATAGTATGTGCAAGGCACAGACGCGCCGAGCACTCCCCTAGTCGAGAACGACAAGCTCGTCGGGGCCGTAATCCACACCCATAAACGTAAGGCCGCAGGCAGGCGCCGTGGGACCCGCAGCGGTTCGGTCACGGGCGTCAATAACCTCGCGCATCCACTGGGGATCGCGACGATGCATGCCAATCTCCACGAGCGTTCCTACAATGGTACGCACCATCGAGTGCAAAAACGCATTGCCCTCGATAGTGAAGGTCAGGATATCCTCGCCAAAAGCGACCTCGTGGCCAAACTCCGCACGCATCACGCAGCGGTGCGTGGGCTTGCCCACAGCAGAGGCAACCTTGCAAAAGCTCTTAAAGTCCTGCTCGCCCAAAAGCGCAGGGCAGGCGGCCGCCATCGCATCTACGTCGAGGGGATAGCGATGCCACCACACCGCACCGCGCGAGAGCACGGGGCGCGCATCGCGATCGGCAATACGGTACGTATACGTACGGGACCGCGCGTCAAAGCGGGCAGAAAAGCCCCTACGGGCCTTGTAGACCTCGTTTATGGCGATATCTTTGGGCAGGAGGGCATCCATAGCCCTCAGCCACCTACGGCGCGTACACGCGAGCTCAGCGTCCGTAACGGGCACGCTGATGTACTGAGCCACGGCATGCACGCCGGCATCGGTACGCCCCGCACACGTCAGATCGATCGGGCGGCGAAGCAGCGTCTCGATGGCTCGACGTAGCTCACCCGCAACCGTCGTCTGTCCCGGCTGCTCGGCAAATCCGCTATACGACGAGCCATCATAGGCCACGCGAAATACGAGCGTGGCGTCAAGCTCGGAAATCGAATTGAAATCAGACGGCGCAGTCATGGGCGCTCCCAACAAACAAGCAACGGTATCGCGACAAAAAAAGAGGGGTACGCGAACGTACCCCTCGAATATAGCCTATGCAGACGGAATGTCTACTCAGCGGTCTCCTCAGCAGGAGCCTCCTCGGCAGCGGTCTCCTCGACAGCCTCGACCTTCTTGGGAGCAGCGGCCTTCTTGGGGGCCGGAGCAGCCTTCTTGGCCTTAGGCGTGCAAGGCTCGGTGACGAGCTCCATGATAACGATGGGAGCGTTGTCGCCCTTACGGTTACCGAGCTTCATGATGCGGGTGTAACCGCCGTTGCGGTCCTGCCACATGCCCTGAGCAGCCTTGTCGAAGATCTCGGCAACGAGCTGCTTATCGCCGAGCTTGGCGATAGCCAGACGACGAGAGTGCAGGTCGCCCTTCTTGGCCCAAGTGATGATCGGATCGACGACCGAACGCAGCGCCTTAGCGCGGGTCTCGGTGGTCTTGATGCGGTCGTTCTCGAAGAGGGCCTTAGCAAGGCTCTTCTTCATGGCCTTGGTGTGGCTCGCATCGGTGCCGAGCTTCAGGCCCTTCTTAACGTTGTGACGCATGGTCTAGTTTCTCCTCAAATATGCGAAGCATTAAGCCTTCAGGCTCAGGCCCATGGACTCAAGCTTGTCCTTCACTTCCTCGATCGACTTAACACCGAAATTACGGATGTTGAGCAGATCGTTCTCCGAGAACTCAACGAGCTGACGGACCGAGTGAATGCTGGCGCGCTTAAGGCAGTTGTAGGAACGGACGGAAAGGTCCAGATCCTCGATCTGCTTGTCCAGCTCGGCGTTGTCGTTGGTGACCTCGGGAGCGAAGATCGAAGCCTCCTCCTCGACCTCGGGGGTCTCGGCAAGGTTCATAAAGGCGGCCATATGCTGGTTGATGATATTGGCAGCCTGGACCACGGCGTCGCGCGGGGCGATGGAGCCGTTGGTCTCGATCTCGAGGACAAGGCGGTCGTAGTCGGTATGCTGACCGACACGGCAAGCCTCAACGAGCTTGGCGCAACGGGAAACCGGCGAGTACAGCGAGTCGACATGGATCACACCGATGGGATCGTTGTCGCGCTTGTTGGCCTCGCCAGAAACATAGCCGCGGCCATAGCCGATGCGCATGCTCATGGTGAGATGGCCACCCTCGGTGAGCGTAGCGATGTGCTGCTCGGGGTTGACCAGCTCAAACTCGGACGGAATAAAGAAGTCCGCACCGGTGACCTCGCAGGGGCCGTCAACCGAGATGGTGGCGGTCGCCTCGTCGGTCGTGCCGAGAGCCCTGAAGACAAGACCCTTGACATTCAGGACGATGTCGGTGACATCCTCGACCATGTTAGGGATGGTCATGAACTCGTGCTGCGCACCATCGATCTGAATAGCCTCGACGGCGGCACCCTCGAGCGAGGACAGAAGAACGCGACGAAGGGAGTTACCCAGCGTATCGCCGTAGCCACGCTCGAGCGGCTCGACGGAGACACGAGCAGACGTCTCGTTGATCTCTTCGACCTGAACCTGAGGCCTAATGAATTCTGACATGTATTACCTCCAGCCTCAGCAGCCCGGATGGACTACTTAGAGTAGAGCTCGACGATGAGCTGCTCGTTGATATCACCGCTGATCTGCTCACGCGTCGGCAGAGCGAGCACGTTACCAGACAGCTTCTCGATATCGACCTCGAGCCAGCCAGGGACCTCAAAGCGCTCGGAGGAAATCAGAGCCTCCTTGATGGGGAGGAGGTCACGGAACTTCTCGCCGACAGCGACGACGTCGCCGGCCTTGACGCGGTAGGACGGGATGTCCACGCGCTTGCCGTTCACGGTGAAGTGACCGTGACGGACGGACTGACGAGCCTCTTTGCGGGTGCGGGCGAAGCCAAGACGGAAGACGACGTTGTCGAGGCGAGACTCAAGGATGATCATGAGGTTCTCACCGGTGACGCCGTTCATCTTGCGGGCCTTGTTGAAGTAGCCGTGGAACTGCTTCTCCAGAACGCCATAGATGAACTTGACCTTCTGCTTCTCGCGCAGCTGCATGCCGTACTCAGATTCCTTGCGACGGCGCTTGGGCTGACGGATAGATTCCTTCTTGCTGCTGTAACCGAGCTCAGCGGGATCGATCCCGAGCTGACGGCAGCGCTTAAGAACAGGAGTCCTGTCGATTGCCATATTGATACGATCCTTTCAGTTACACGCGGCGACGCTTCTTGGGGCGGCAGCCGTTGTGCGGAATGGGGGTCTTGTCCTGGATGCTCGAGACCTCGAGGCCAGCAGCCTGGAGGGAGCGAATGGCGGTCTCACGACCGGAGCCGGGGCCCTTGACGAAGACGGAAACCTTCTTCATACCGTGCTCCATGGCCTGCTTGGCAGCAGCCTCGGCAGCCATCTGGGCAGCGAACGGCGTGGACTTACGGGAGCCCTTGAAGCCCACCTGGCCAGCCGACTTCCAGGAAATGACGTTGCCCTGGGGATCGGTGATCGAAACGATCGTGTTGTTGAACGTAGAACGAATGTGAGCCTGGCCCACGGAAATGTTCTTACGGTCCGCGCGCTTCAGACGGGCAGCGCGAACGTTCTTCTTAGCAGTAGCCATCTATCTAGCGCTCCTTATTTCTTCTTCTTAGCACCGATCTGACGCTTCGGGCCCTTGCGGGTACGAGCGTTAGTGTGGGTGCGCTGGCCGCGGACCGGGAGGCCCTTGCGGTGACGAAGGCCGCGGTTGCAGCCGATGTCCATAAGGCGCTTGACGTTCTGGTTGCGCTCACGGCGGAGGTCGCCCTCAACCATGATCTGGTTCTTATCGATATAATCACGGATGGCGTTAACCTCATCCTCGGTGAGGTCCTTAACGCGCGTATCCACGTTAACGTTGCACTCGACGCAGATCTTCGTCGCAGTGGTGCGGCCGATGCCGTAAATGTAGGTCAGACCGATCTCAACGCGCTTCTCACGCGGGAGGTCGACACCATTAATACGGGCCAACGTAGTCTCCTCTCTTAACCCTGACGCTGCTTATGACGGGGGTTCTCGCAAATGACGAGGACCTTGCCATGGCGCCTAATGATTTTGCACTTATCGCACATCTTCTTGACCGAAGGACGTACCTTCATCGTTCTTCCTTTCGGTAGCGCTCAAACTACTTCCCTACTATCTACTCGCCCAGCCGCAGGCGTTTAAAACTATGGCTGGTCTTCACACACAATCCGACCGTAGGTTGAGCTAAGCCTGCAGTCGGAAATGGAGTGCGCGTATGCGTGCCGCTATTTGTAGCGATAGGTGATGCGGCCGCGGGTCAGGTCGTACGGGGAAAGCTCCACGACAACCCTGTCACCGGGGAGAATACGGATGTAATTCATTCGGATCTTGCCAGAAATGTTGCACAGAACCGAATGACCGTTCTCGAGCTCGACCTTAAACATGGCATTGGGCAGCGGTTCCTTTACCGTACCCTCGAGCTCAATTGCGTCTTCCTTCTTCACAAGCAATCATCTTTCTCTAGAAAACGACAGCGATTGAGTATTCTACAACACGTATGCACGCATCGTAATAACTTCGTAATGGCTCCACAACTAAGTGGAACTTGTTACATTTCTCCGCCTTGGAGCGAACACCAAGCACCTTGGGCATCCGTGGTGATAATCACCGGACCGTCATTGGTAATGGCGACGGTGTTCTCGTAGTGTGCGGCGGGCAGGTGGTCGTTGGTCGTAACAATCCAACCGTCGGAGCCCGTGCTCACATGGTTGGAACCCATCGTAACCATCGGCTCGATGGCAATGACCATGCCGGCCTGGAGGCGAACGCCCCTCCCCTTCTTTCCATAGTTAGGAACGTTGGGGTCCTCGTGCATCACGCGGCCAATGCCATGGCCCACATAGTCACGAAGCACGCCGTAACCGTGAGACTCGGCGAGGGACTGAACGGCGTAACCAACATCCCCGATATGGTTACCGGGAACAGCCTGCTCGATGGCAGCCTTAAGGCAATCGCGCGTGACCTCGCACAGGGCCTTGGCCTCGGGCGTGGGTGTGCCGACAAAAAACGTCCAAGCGTTATCGCCAACCCAACCGTCGACAACGGCTCCCGTATCGATGGAGATGATATCGCCATCGCGCAGGATCATGTCGGGGTTGGGAATACCGTGGACCACGGCATCGTTAATCGATGCGCAAATGGTACCGGGGAACCCGCCGTAACCCTTAAAGGCCGGGGTGCCGCCATGCATACGGATAATCTGCTCCGCGAGCTGATCGAGCTCAAAGGTCGAAACACCAGGGCGCACCATGGCTCCAACGTGGCGGAGCGCCATCTTAGATAGCGCTCCTGCCTTCTTCATCTGCTCGATTTGCGTTGCAGACTTAATCTTGATCATAGACCGAGAGCCTCTTTGACATCCCCGTACACGGACTCGCGAGCCTGGTCACCGTTGACCGACTTGAGCAGACCCTGGCCACGATAGTAGTCGACGAGCGGGCTCGTGGACTTCTCGTAGACGTCGAGACGGTTCTTGATGGTCTCGGGCTTGTCGTCGTCGCGCTGATACATCTCGCCGGCGCACTTGGGGCAGGTAGCATCGGCAGCGGTGCCGGTGTAACCGCAGGCGCGGCAAGTGCGACGCGAAGACAGACGAGCGATGATGACCTCGGGGGCCACGTCGACCAGAAGGGCGCAGTCGATCTCGCGACCCATGGCGGAGAGCTCGGAATCGAGCGTCACAGCCTGGGCGGTGTTGCGCGGGAAGCCGTCGAGGATGAAGCCCTGCTGGGCGTCATCGGCAGCAAGGCGCTCCTTGACAAGGTCGATCACGAGCTGGTCGGGAACGAGCTCGCCAGCGTCCATGTACTTCTTAGCCTGAATACCAAGCTCGGTGCCACCCTTGACGGCAGCACGCAGCAGGTCGCCCGTGGAAATGTGAGCGACGCCAAACTCGGCGACGAGCTCCTGTGCGACGGTGCCCTTACCGGCACCCGGAGCTCCGAGCAATACGAGGTTCATGAGCAATCCTCCTCTAGCCTATTTAAAGAATCCATCGTAATCATACATCTTGATCTGGCCTTCGAGCTTATCGACCGTGTCGAGCACGACGCCGACCATGATGAGGATGGACGTGCCGCCAAATGCCTGGATCAGATGGTTACCCGTGAAGGAGAAGATGATCGAAGGCACGATGGCGATGAGCGCCAAAAAGACAGCGCTGGGAAGCGTGATCTTGTTGAGCGCGTTCTTGATGTAGGCCGCGGTAGCCCTACCCGGACGGACGCCCGGAATAAAGCCACCCTGCTTCTTAAGGTTGTCGGCCGTGTCATCGGGGTTGAACACCATGGAGGTGTAGAAGTACGCGAAGAACACGATGAGGACAACGTTAAGCACCCAGTTGAGCCAACCGGTCGAAAGCGCAGAGGCAACTGCCTGAATCCAGCCGATGCCGGGGAAGAACACGGCAATCTGAGCCGGGAAGTACAGCAGCGCCGAGGCAAAGATGATCGGCACGACGCCCGCGGTGTTGACCTTGATGGGCAGGTAGGTGGTCTGGCCACCCATCATGCGACGGCCCACGACGCGCTTGGCATAGGAGACCGGGATGCGGCGCTGGCCGCGCTCAAGGAAAACAATCAGCGGGATAACCAGCAGGATGATGGCGCAGATGATCACCATGGTGATGATGCCACCGGCATTACCCTCGGTGCTGGAGAAGATAGCCTGCGGAAGGCCGGCCATGATGTTCGCAAAGATGATCAGCGACATGCCATTGCCGATACCGCGCTGGGTGATGAGCTCACCAATCCACATGATCAGCATGGCGCCCGCAGTGAGCGTGCCGACGACCATGAGGTCGAAGATGATCTCGGGAGCGCCGGCGCCATTAAAGCTGATGCCGAAGCTCTTAAAGAGGAAGAGGTAACCCACGGAGTTGAGGATTGCCAGAGCCAAGGTGAGGTAACGCGAATACTGCGTAATCTTGGTCTGACCGACCTCGCCCTCGCGGGCAAGCTCATGCAGGGAAGGCACGACGGCCTGGAGCATCTGGAGGATGATCGAGCTGGTGATGTAAGGCATGATGCCCAGCGAAAACACCGACACATAGCTCAACGCGCCGCCAGAGAAAAGATTCAGGAGGGCCATAGCACCTGCGGCGACCGAATTGTTATCGGTCGAGAAAAGGCCCAGCATCCCCTGGAAGGGAATGCCGGGCACAGGAACGTGCGCACCAATGCGGTACACGACGAGCATAGCTATGGTAAAAAGAATCTTTTCGCGCAATTCTTTGATGCGGAAAGCATTCTTAAGACCATTTAGCACGGCAGCTCGACCTTTCCGCCGGCGGCCTCGATCTTGGCCTGCGCAGAAGCGCTGACCTTGTCGACCTTGACCGTGAACTTCTTGGTGAGCTCACCATTGCCGAGCACCTTGACGGGCTCGAACTCGCTCTTGGTGATGCGAGCGGCCTTAAGAGCGGCACCGTCGATCACAGCGCCATCCTCGAACTTACGCTCGAGACGCTCAACGTTAACAGCGGTGTACTCGATACGACGGGGGTTGCGGAAGCCCGGAAGCTTGGGCAGGCGCATAGCCAGCGGAGTCTGGCCACCCTCGAAGCCGGCACCCTTGGTGCCGCCAGAGCGGGAACCCTGGCCCTTCTGGCCGCGGCCAGAAGTGGTGCCGTGACCCGAAGAATTGCCACGGCCGACGCGCTTACGGTTCTTGGTGGAACCGGGCGCGGGAGTAAGATCGTGAAGCTGCATTTGCTACTCCTCTACAATCTCGACAAGGTGCTTGACCTTGAAGATCATGCCGCGGACGGACTCGTTGTCAGCAATCTCGCGAACCTCGCGGATCCTGTGGAGACCGAGGGCACGGACAGTACGGACCTGGTCCTGCTTGCAACCGTTGGTGCTGCGGACCTGCTTGATCTTGATGGTGTCAGCCATGCTTAGTTCTCCTTACCGACGAACATCTCGGAGACCGTCAGGCCACGGCGAGCCGCGACGTCCTCAGGGCTGGAGAGCTCCTTGAGGCCCTCGACGGCAGCCTTGATGATGTTGAGGCCGTTGTCGGTACCGAGGGACTTGGACAGGACGTTCTTGATGCCAGCAAGCTCGAAGAGGGGACGCACAGCGCCGCCGGCGATAACGCCGGTACCCTCGACAGCGGGCTTGATGATGATGCGGCCGGCACCAAAGTGGCCGAGAACCTCGTGCGGGATGGTGCCCTGCTCGGTCACCGGCACGTGGAACATGTTCTTCTTGGCATCGAGAGACGCCTTGGAGATGGCCAGGGGCACCTCAGCGGACTTGCCCATGCCAACGCCGACGTTGCCCTTGCCGTCGCCAACGACGACGAGAGCGACGAGGCTCATGCGACGACCACCCTTGACGGTCTTCGACACGCGGTTGATGTAAACGACGCGCTCCTCGAACTCGGAGGCCTCGCGCTGCTGCTTCTGATTACGAGCCATGTGCTACATACCTCCTAGAACTCGAGACCGGCGGCACGAGCACCGTCGGCGAGGGCCTTGACGCGGCCATGGTAGATACGGCCACCACGATCGAAGGCGACCTTGGTGATGCCGGCCTCGATGGCGCGCTTGCCAACGAGCTGACCGACCTTCTCCGCAGCCTCCTTGTTCGAGGTGTGGGTGCCCTTGAACTCGGCCTCGAGGGTCGAGGCAGAGACGAGCGTCAGGCTGGAGCCCTTGCTGTCGTCGATGATCTGGGCATAGATGTTGGCGTTAGTACGGGTCACGCGAAGACGCGGACGCTCGGAGGTACCCGAGACCTTGCCGCGAACACGACGCTGACGACGCTTGAGGCCTTCCAGCTTCGCCTTATGCTTGTTCATACGTAAACTCCTAAAAAGGTTGATCTTGCCAGCACCTGACGGGGTGCTGGTCTTATGCGAGTGAGTCGGTTACGACTACTTGGCGGCCTTACCCAGCTTGCGGCGGATGTGCTCGCCAACGTAGTGGATACCCTTGCCCTTGTAAGGCTCGGGAGGACGATGGCCGCGGATCTCAGCGGCGATCTGACCGACCTGCTGCTTGTTGATACCCTTGACGTTCACGTGGGTGTTGTCGGGAACCTCGAAGGTGATGCCCTCGGGAGCCTCGACGATCACGGGGTGCGAGAAGCCCAGGGAGAACTCGAGGTTCTTGCCCTTCTGCTGCACGCGGTAACCGACGCCGGCGAGCTCGAGCTTCTTCTCGAAGCCCTCGGAAACGCCAACCACCATGTTGTGGATGAGGGCGCGGGTGAGGCCGTGGCGGGCACGGGTCTCACGCTCGTCGTCGGGACGGGAAACGGTGAGGACGTTGTCCTCGATGTTGATAGCGAGCTTCTCAAAGACATCGAGCTCGAGCTGGCCCTTGGGGCCCTTGACGACAACGTTGTTGCCGTTGACTGCCACTTCGACTCCGGCGGGAATCTGGACAGGCTTATTACCGATACGAGACACGGTGATCTCCTTTCCTTCTACCTACCGAGCGAATTACCAGACGTAAGCGATGATCTCGCCGCCGACGTTGTGCTTGCGAGCATCGCGGTCGGTCATAACGCCATGGCTGGTGGAAATAATGGCGGTACCAAGGCCACCGCGGACGCGGGGCATGTCGGCAACGCCGGTGTACTTACGCAGGCCCGGCTTGGAAATGCGGCGGATGCCGTTGATGACCTTAGCCTTCTTGGGACCATACTTAAGCGTGATGTGCAGAGTCTTCTGGGGAACGGTGTCCTCGACATCGTAGCCCTCGATGTAGCCCTCCTCGTGCAGAACACGAGCGATCTCGACGAGCTTCTTGCTGCTCGGCATGGAGACCGTGGCCTTGTTCACAGAGTTAGCGTTACGGATGCGCGTAAGCATATCTGCGATCGGGTCTGTAAGGTTCATACAGATTCTCCTTCGTTCTTGATGAACACGTGCTCTTGGTTCTTCGCCGCCCTTAACGGCAAAGCCTTTTTAGCGCGTTTTCCCTGTTCCAAACGGATGCTTGAAACGCTGGTAGTGACTTACCAGCTGGCCTTCTTAACGCCGGGAAGCTCGCCCTTGAGTGCAAGCTCGCGGAAGCAGACACGGCACAGGCCGAACTTGCGGTACACAGAGTGCGGACGGCCGCAGCGCTGGCAGCGCGTGTACTCACGAGTAGAGAACTTCTGCTTGCGATTGCACTTGACGATCATCGATGTCTTAGCCACTTATATCCTCCTCACATAGAGTATTGTTCGCCCCAAGCGCCGCCCCCTTCTGGGAACGGCGCTCATAGGGCAGGTGAACCTATTTCTTGAACGGGAAACCGAAGGCGTCCAGAAGGGCCTTGGCCTCCTCATCGGTATTGGCGGTGGTCACGAAAGTGATGTCCATACCACGCTGGTGATCGACGGAGTCGAAGTCGATCTCGGGGAAGATGAGCTGCTCGGTGACGCCCATGGAGAAGTTACCACGGCCGTCGAAGCTCTTGGCGGAGATGCCGCGGAAGTCGCGGATACGGGGAATCGCGACGGAGGTCAGACGATCGAAGAACTCCCACATACGGTCGCCACGCAGGGTAACCTTGCAGCCGATCGGCATACCAGCGCGCAGGCGGAAGGTAGCGATGGACTTGCGGGCACGGGTGATCATCGGCTGCTGGCCGGTGATGGCGCGCAGGTCGCGCACGGCACCGTCGATGGCCTTGGAATCGGTAGCGGCCTCGCCGACACCCATGTTCACGACGATCTTCTCAAACTTGGGGATCATCATGACGTTCTCGTACTGGAACTTGTCCTGAAGCTGCTGCTTGACCTCGTTGTTGTACTTGGTCTTCAGACGCGGCACATACTTCTCTTCTGCCATTGTTCACTCCTTCTTGGGGTTTTAAGCACGGGGCGTGGCCACGATGGGTTGTCCTCGTGCCTCCTGGCTGCATCCGCGCCGCTCATGGCATTTCGCGGTTTGGACTCGACGCAGCAGGAGCCGACAAAACAATCGGTACTATACGCGCATCGGGAGCGTATTTCCAGAAAAACCTCGTCTGCCTGCACAACTCCACAACTCCCCCGCACAAATTGATCCCTAGGGCACGGAGGAAAACAGCAGTTGCGGTGAGATAGGGACTGTTTGATGGCTTAAAAGGCTTAAACAGTCCCTATTCCACCGCAACTCATATATGGGGCGTTATTTTTGGCGCGGGAGGACCAGGTTGAGGATCACAGCAACGAGCGCGGCGACGGCAATGGAGGATCCGCCAAAAACGGTGCCAACCCATGCGGGGAATCCAGCGCCGGCAAGCGCGCCGGCCGTGCGCTCAATGCCCGTGCCAAAGGCGATAGAGAGACCCATGAGCGTGGTATCGCGCTGAGACAGGCCGTGGCGGGCAAACATGACCACACCGTTCATACCGATGGTCGCGAACACGCCAATCGTGGCGCCACCGATGACCGGCTGCGGAATAGACGTGAGCACCGCCGCACACTTGGGCAGCAGGCCCGCGATGAGCAGGATGGCAGCCGCAAGCGTAAAGACCATGCGGTTGACGACCTTGTTCTCGGCGATAATGCCCACATTCTGGCCAAAGGTTGCCGTGGGGACGCCGCCAAAAAAGCCTGACAGCATACCGACCAGGCCGTTGGCGATCAGGCCACCCGAGATCTGGCTATCGGTCGCAGGGGTATCGAGCGCAGCGGACGACACGGCGGCAAACTCGCCCATGACCTGTACTGCGTTGACAATGGCGACAACGCCCACAACGGCGCACGCGGCCGGGTCGAACACCAGGCGATGGGCGCCCAGGGCCGGCGGGGCGAACCAGCGGGCGGTCGCGATGGCCGAGAAATCGACCATGCCCAACACCGCAGCCAAAACAAAGCCCGCGCAGATACCAGCCAGGATGCTGCCCAGCCTAAGCGCGCCCTTGCCGTAGTTGCCAGCCATAAAGGTGACGACGAACGTCACAAGTGCGACGGCCCAGTTGGTGACACTGCCAAAATCGGCCGCGCCCTCCCCGCCCGCCATGGAGGCAACTGCCACTGGGCATAGCGACAGGCCAATGACAAAGATGACGGTGCCAAGCACCGGGGCCGGAAATAGAAAACTCACGCGCCTAAACAGTAGGCCGAAGAGCGCGACGAGCGCGCCGCCGATTACCTGGGCGCCCAGTACGGCCTCAAAACCAAGCTCAAGACCGACTGCCTTGAGCGCCGGCACGAAGGTAAAGCTCGCACCCATCACAATGGGCAGGCCCGAACCGACGACACCTTTTATGGGAAACTGTTGAAGGAAAATGTCAAGCGCCGAGAGGACGAGCGACGCCTGGATGACGGCGGCCTCCTCCTGAGGGGTAAAGCCACAGACCGACGCGATAATGATGGCGGGCGTGACGATACCCGCGAATGCCGCCAGCACATGCTGCAGTGCATGGGGTAATACCTGCACAAACGAAACTTTTCCCGTACGCTCGAACAGGGCATCCCCTGCTGCCGACTCTGCCATTTGCGCCTCCCATACCCTAGGCAGCGGCCCCATGCCGCTCAACGGTCGGACATTATAGGGCATATGGCACAGGTAGCATTTTGACCCGCATGCGGCAGAGGGCTGGGGCAGCTCATTTGGGATGCGACTAGCGCTTGCGGGGGACGAGTTTGGTGCGACGCAGGTGGATCATCTCGGCGGCGATGGAGATGGCGATCTCCTCGGGGTCCTCGGCCTCGATGGCGACACCAATCGGCAGGTGCAGCTCGTCGATCTGCTCCTGCGTAAAGCCCTCCTGCTCCAGGCGGGCGCGCACAAAGGCGGTCTTGCGGCGCGAGCCCAAGCAGCCCAGATAGGCGGGTTTGGCGCGCATGGCCTGAATCACCACATCGATATCGGACTTGTGACCCGCCGTGGCGACGACCACCAGGTCGCGCGGGCCGATGGGGCACTGCTTGCTCAGGCTCTTGTAGTCGACCAGACGACGGTCGTAGACACCGGGCACCCAATCGGGGGTCAGCGTGCCGGGGCGGTCGTCGCAAGCCACGACGGCAAAGCCCGCCGCCGTGAGCACGCGAGCCGTCGCAGCGCCCACGTGGCCGCAGCCAAAGATATAGGTCAGGCCCTCGGGGCAGAGCGTCTCGATGTGCGCCGTGGGAATCTCGGAGGCGGCGTTGGTGTAGGTGACCTTACTCCCCTCCTCCACCAGCGAAAGCCCGGGGCAGCCCGCAATGGTGCGGCGCGATTCCTCGCCATGGTACTCGGCCACATCGCCCTCGAGCACGCTCGCGATAAACGGCTCAAAGTCGATGACGAAGTCGCCGATGCGCCGATAGGCCAAGATGTCGGCAACCGACTGGAACAACGGCGCCTGCGATACATCCAGGCGCAGATAGCACAGGCAGATGGCTCCGCCGCAGATCATGCCGGTATCGGAGTTCTCACCGCCCATGGTGTAGCGGACCAGACGCGATTGACCTGCGGCCAGCAGCTCGCGCGCCTCGTCCAGCGCAAAGAGCTCAATCTTGCCGCCGCCGATGGTGCCCGCTTGGCTGCCATCGGCAAAGACGGCCATCCAGGCGCCCACGCCGCGCGGCGATGACCCTGCCGTGCCGGCCACGACCACGAGCTCGCACGTCTCGCCAGCACGCAGGGCGGCAAGCGCCGCATTCACCACATCGAGCTTTTCCATTGCCGCCTTCTATCCTCTAAAGACATCGGTGAGCATAGCGAGTGCCTCGAGCACGCCGCCGCCGACCGACGTCGCCTTGTCCGAAATATAGTTGATATAGCTGGCATCGCCGCGCGGATCGACGTCGGCGCATTTAAAGCCCTCAGTCACCCGCACGCCGTTCGCCAAAAGCCCGCGCAGACAGCCATCGATCTGCGTGCACATGGGTGTATCTCCCGCGTAGCCAATCACGTCTCCGGCGCTCACGATGTCGCCGATTGCGCGGTCGGACCGAAACACGCCGGCGGCGGGGCTGTGGATAACTCGTTCCTTGCCGTAGCCGGCGATGACGCCCGGCACGCCCGTGTTGGGCTGGGGCGAACCTTGGGTAATGACGCGGCCCAAAAAATGCCCGCGCATGGTTTCGACCGCTGCGTCGCAGTCAACCGGCGCGGTGAAGCCCGGTCCCACGGCGATGACGGCAGGCGCCATATCGCGCGTGGTGCCCAAGTTGCGCTTAGCCAAAATCGCGTCGACCACAGCCGTGGGTTTAAGCTCATCGAGCATCTTGGCCTGAGGGTCTACCACGACGGCGACGTCTCCAGCCTCGGCAATCGCAAGCGCCTCAGCCGGCGTCTGTGCCAAGCGAGCGCGAATGCCCTCGACCTCGACCTCGCCCAGGCGAATGGCCTCGCAAAAACTGATTGTGCGGCGGATGCACGTGGGAACCGCGATATCGGCCATAACGACCGACACGCCGGAGCGTACCAAGCGAGCGGCGACGCCCGTGGCGATATCGCCAGCGCCGCGAACATAAACGAGCATTCCCGGGACACCTCCCTGTGCTACGGTTTGAGCAGAGCAAAGCGGTTCGACCGCTACTCTGATGATTTTTTATTATCACAGTATTATACGGCGGTGAACAGATGAAAACGACGAGCGGAAACCTTGCCTCCGCGCTCAAGATCGAGCCGGGCATTACCGCGATTGTCGGCAGCGGCGGCAAGTCGACCTTGCTAAAGACGCTGGGTCTCGAGCTCATGCGCGCTGGCGGCCGCGTGCTCCTCTGCACCACCACGCACATGTTTCCCGTCGCCGGCGTGCCATGGGACGGGTCGAGCCGTCGCCTGGACGCCGCGCCTTGGAAGCCGGGGACCCTGCATGCCCCCGGCTGCACCTGCGAGGCCTGCGCGGGCCTTGTGCGCGGAAGCATCTGCCAGGCAGGCGTCTTGGACCCGGAGACAGGCAAGCTCTCCGCCCCCGCTGAGCCGCTCGACCAGCTGGCGCAGCGCTTTGACTATGTGTTGGCCGAGGCAGATGGCAGCAAGCGACTCCCGCTCAAGGCGCATGCCGCCTGGGAGCCGGTAATTCCCGCCGCCACGGCAAACGTTGTCTGGGTCGTCGGCGCCTCAGGGCTGGGCAAGCCCGTCGCCAAGGTTGTCCACCGCCCCGAGCTCTTCTGCGAGCGCTGCGGCTGCGAGCCCACCGACGCTGCCACCCCAGAGCGCGTCGCCATGGTGCTCAATGCCGAGCTGCAGATGCTGAACCTCGACAATGCCCGCATCATGCTCAACCAAGTCGACACGCTCAGCGACCCCACGATGGCCGACCGCTTCGAGACAGCTCTCGACCGCCCCATCGTCGCCACCAGCCTCCAGGGGTAGCTAATTTGGGACGGGGCTCTTTTAGCTACCCCGGCGCCCTTTCTGCTAGCGGGGGACGTAGCGGCCGGGCTGGGCTCCGGTGGGCTCGCCGTCGCGCGCAGCCAGTACGCCGTTCACAAACACGGCCTTGGCGCGGCCGTGCGCCTCAAAGCCCTCGAGCGGCGTGTAGTCCACAGCCTGATGCTGCGTCGCCGCGCGAATGGTCCAGCGCGCCTTGGGATCCCACACGCACACGTCGGCATCGGAGCCCTCGGCAAGACAGCCCTTGCGCGGATACATGCCAAAGACGCGCGCCGGGTTCTCGCTCATCAGGCGGCACAGATCCTCGGGGCCCAGCTGTCCCTCAAAGCTCGTGGCGATCGCGACGGGGCGATGCTCCACACCGGGTCCGCCGTTGGGAATCGCGCGGAAGTCGTCGCGCCCGCGATCCTTTTGCCCGTGCAGGTTAAAGCTGCAGTGGTCGGTCGCAATCGTATCGATCTCGCCGGCCACAAGCGCCTCGCGCAGTGCCGCACGATCACCCGCATGGCGCAGCGGCGGGCTCATCACATACTTGGCGCCCGCAAAGCCGTCCTCGCCCTGCTCCAAGTAGCACGTATCGTCGAGCATCAGATACTGAGGGCAGGTCTCGACATAGATATTCTTCTGCCCGCGCGCCTTGGCGGCACGGATGGTCTCGAGCCCCAGCTTGGTCGAAAGGTGCACCACGTTGACCGGTGCGTCGCCGGCCAGATGCGCCAGATACAGCAGACGGCTCACGGCCTCGGCCTCGCACACATCCGGACGGCTGAGAGCATGTCCCTCGGGCCCGTGGATACCCTGCTCAAACACGCGCTTCTGCAGCTCGTTCACCAGCGTGCCGTTCTCGCAATGCACGCACAGGATACCGCCCACGCGCTTGAGCTCCTCCAGCACCTCGAGCGTCTCGGCATCGTCCAAGCGCAAATGATCGTAGGCAAAGTAGGTCTTGAACGACGATACGCCCGCCTCGCGCATGGCAGAGAGATCGGCGCGGTTGCGCTCGTTCCACTCGGCGAGCGCCATATGAAAGGCGTAGTTGGCCGTGCAGGTTCCGTCGGCGCGGCGATGCCACTCGGCCAAGGCATCGGGCATGGTCACACCGCGATCGGCCGTGGCGTAATCCACAATGGTCGTCGTGCCGCCGCAGGCAGCCGCACGTGTGCCGGTCTCAAAGCTATCGGCCGTCCAGTCCATGCCAGTCCAGCACTGCATGTGCGTGTGCCCATCGATAAAGCCTGGGAACACCCAGCAGCCCGCGGCATCCTCGACGGTATCGCCCTCGGCCGGCTCAATCGCCGCGGCGATCCGCACGATCTTATCGCCATCCATGGCAAGATCGGCGCGGCGAAGCCCCTGGGGCGTCACGAGCGCGCCGTTTTTGATGATGATCATAATTGCTCCTTATTGATTGATGCAGTTGGCCACGCGATCAAAATACGAGCAGGCGGCGATATGCTCCGTTATGCGTCGCTGTCCCTTGGCGGTATCGACGTCCCACAGCTCGTAGGCACGTGCCTCAACCAACGCAACGTCGGTGCGGCCCTTGAGAATCGACCCACCACCGTCCTTGCCCTCGAGAAGCATGAGCGAAGGGAACAGTTGCCTTGGGAAGAGCACCGGGCTCGAAGGCTCACCGTTGCACGCAAGACGCACCGGATGCCTGCGGCCACGCTCGTCAAATGCACGAACCATAGCCTCAAAAGAATCCGAACTCACGAGCGGCTGGTCACCCGGCAAAAAGAGGCAACCTTTCCAGTTGCGTTCGACTCCCCACGAAAGGCCCGCACGGACGCTTTCGCTGCGCAGCTCGCCATCGTGCAGCACGCACGGGCAATGCTTGTCATCACAAATCTGAGCGGCCTCGGGCCAACGCGTCGAAACCACGACGTCAAAGCCCCGGGGAACCGAATCAATGGTCCGGGCAATCAGCGGCTCGCCATAGATATCGGCGAGCATCTTGTTAGAGCCAAATCGCTTGCCCTCGCCCGAAGCCATAATGACGCAACCAAGTTTCATGGCGATACCTCCCCTGAAACCATCGTACCCATAACTCGCGTCGCGGGGCATCTACATCGAAAGCGCTTATCCCGCACGCCCACGATGCAAAAAGGGGCACCCCGCCGGTTGGCAGAGCGCCCCCTTTACATGGCTTACCTCAGCGCGGCTTTAGGCCTGGAACCAACGGGCGGTGTTGCGCTCGTCGAGGGCCTTGAGGGTAGCGGCGGGATCGGCAACCTTCTGCAGGAACATCATGGCTGCGATGGCGTACGGCTTGTAGCTGGCCTCCTTGTACATGCCCACGCGGTGCATGTCAAAGACGTCGGCGTTGACCTCGCCGCGCTCGCAGGAGACACCGGAGATGTCGGCGGGCAGCGGGTGCATAAAGATAGTGTCCTGGCCGTTGGCGGTCTTCTCCATGAGCTCGGTCGTGGAGCACCAGTCCTGATGGGTGGCGTTCTGAGCGAGCAGCTCCTTCTCGAGCGCTGCGATGCCGGCGTCGTCGCCCTCCGCGTACAGGTTGGTACGCTTCTCCATGGCGGCAAACGGAGCCCAGCTCTTGGGGATCACGATGTCGGCGCCCTCGAAGGCCTCGGCCATGGTGTTGACCTGCTTAAAGGTGGTGCCGGACTCGGCGGCGTAGCCCTTGGCGCGCTCGACGACCTCGGGCATGAGGTCGTAGCCCTCGGGGTGGGCCAAAGTGACGTCCATGCCAAAACGGGGCAGCAGGCTGATCAGCGACTGCGGACAGGACAGCGGCTTGCCGTAAGAGGGCGAGTAGGCCCAGGTGACGGCAACCTTCTTGCCCTTGAGGTTCTCGAGGCCGCCAAACTCGTTGATGAGGTAGAGCATGTCGGCAGAGGACTGCGTGGGGTGATCGGAGTCGGACTGCAAGGAGATGAGCGTGGGACGGTGATCCAGAACGCCGTCCTCGTAGGCCTGCTGGACAGACTCGGAGACCTCGGCCATGTAGGCGTCGCCCTTGCCGATGTACATGTCGTCGCGGATGCCGATGACGTCGGCCATGAAGGAGATCATGGTAGCGGTCTCGCGGACGGTCTCGCCGTGAGCGATCTGGGACTTCTTCTCGTCCAGGTCCTGCAGCTCGAGGCCGAGCAGGTTGGCGGCCTTAGAGAAGGAGAAGCGCGTACGGGTGGAGTTGTCGCGGAACAGGGAGACGGCCAGGCCCGAGTCGAAGATCTTGGACGAAACGTTGTTCTCACGCAGCTCGCGCAGGGCGTCGGCAACGATGTAGAGAGCCTTGAGCTCATCGGTGGTCTTATCCCAGGTGTGCAGGAAGTCGCTGCCGTACATGCCCTTAAAATCGAGGCCGTTCAGCTGCTCGACGAGCTCGGTAAACTTGGCGTCCATGTAAATATCCTTTCCATAGATGAAACGATCGCAATGAGTAGATGTGCTCCGGCATGCGCGTGTGGCTAGAACATGCAGAGCGCTATGACGAGGACCCGCTACCGTTGAGGAAGCATGGGAGATAACGACCGCGGGCCCCAAGTCAACAGGGGGTGCCGGGGACACAGGCTGTCCCCGGCTCAACAAGATCAAGGAATGGGACTAGTCGATCTTGTTGTTGGTCAGACCAGCGCGGAACACGGTAGCGTCGCCATCGGCCTGGCTCGGATCGTAGAGGTTCAGGGCAGCCACGTACATGGCAGCAGCGGTGACCAGGTCGTCCTTGTAGGTGACCTCGTTGGGAGCGTGAGCCTGAGACTCGGCACCCGGGCCAAAGCCAACGCAGGGGATGCCATAGCGGCCCTGGATGGAAACGCAGTTCGTGGAGAAGGTCCACTTGTCGCACAGCGGACGACCGGTGCGCTTGTCCATGCTGGGCTCGCAGCCGATGCGCTCGTCACCGAACATGGCCTTGTGGGCGTCGGCGAGGGCCTTGACGTGCGGAGCGGTCTCCTTGTTGATCCACGTGGGGAAGTAAGCCTCGGTCTCGTAAACCTCGCCGGTCCAGGACGGACGGTCGTACATGTACATGGAGACCTTCACGTCGTCGCCGTACTTCTTGGCGGCCGGCAGGTTGCGGATCTCGTCCAGGCAGGACTCCCAGGTCTCGCCGGCGGTCATGCGACGGTCGATGGAGATGGCGCAGGAGTCAGCGACAGCGCAGCGGCTGGGGCTGGTGTAGAAGATCTGGCTGACGGTGCAGGTGCCGCGGCCCAGGAAGCGGGCGTCCTCGAAGTGCTCGGGGTTGTACTTGGGGTCGAGCATCTTGACGAGGCCCTTGATGTCGGTCGACTCGTCGCAGCCGTTGTTGTTGAGGGCGCGGACGTCGGCGATGATGTCGGCCATTTTGTAAATGGCGTTGTCGCCGCGGTCGGGAGCGGAGCCGTGGCAGGAGGTGCCGTGAACGTCGACGCGGATCTCCATGCGGCCGCGGTGACCGCGATAGATGCCGCCGTCGGTAGGCTCGGTGGAAATGACGAACTCGGGCTTAATGCCGTCCTTGTTGTAGATGTACTGCCAGCACATGCCGTCGCAGTCCTCTTCCTGGACGGTGCCGACGACCATGATCTTGTAGCCCTCGGGGATGAGGCCCATGTCCTTCATCATCTTGGCAGCGTAGGTAGCAGAAGCCATACCGCCCTCCTGGTCAGAGCCGCCGCGGCCGTAGATGATCTCGTCGGTCTCGTAGCCCTCATAGGGATCGGCATCCCAGTTCTCGATGTTGCCGATGCCGACGGTGTCGATGTGGGAGTCGATGGCGATGATCTTGTCGCCCTCGCCCATAAAGCCCATGACGTTACCCAAGCCATCGACCTTGACCTCGTCATAGCCAAGGCTCTCCATCTCGGCCTTGATGCAAGCGACAACCTCGCCCTCCTCGCAGGACTCAGAGGGGTGCGAGATCATGGCGCGCAGGAAGCGGGTCATGTCAGCGCGGTGAGACTCAGCAGCGTTTTTAATTGCCTCGAAATCGAGTTCCTTAGTCATAACAGTCAACCTTTCTACAAGGGTTTACCTACAGGTAGATATTTCAGATAGATCACTTGTGCCAAGCAGCGTGAGGTCGAGCACCCGGCAAGCAAGCAACCATAGGAGGCGGACGGAGGACTTTGCTCCGTCGCGAGTTCCGCACGAGCCGGAGAGCACTTAATGTGCTCTCCGTGCGAGCAGGACTGTCCGAGCAGGGAGTAAAGTCCTCCGGCTGCCTCCGGACAGGTCAGCCTGCTAGCAAGTCGGGTACTCGCCCTCCCAGACGATGCGACGGTACTGATCCGGATCGGTGTCGCCCTCGGTGGAGAAGCAGAGCACGGAGCTCGTCTTGTCCAGGCCGATGAGCTCCTTGAGCTCGGCGTACTCGGGGTCGAGCATGAGGGTCTCGACCAGACCGGTGGTCACTGCGCCGGACTCGCCGGAGATGACGCGCGGGTCGCCCTTCTCGGGAGCGCCCAGGGTGCGCATGCCGCGAGCGGTGACCCAGTCGGGGCAGGACACGAAGGCGGTGGTGTGGTTGCGCAGGATATCCCAGCCCAAGATGTTGGGCTCGCCGCAGCACAGGCCGGCCATGATGGAGGGCATGTCACCGTCCACGATGCGCGGATCTCCGTCGCCGGCGGCAGCGCCCTTGTACAGGCAGGCGGCCGGTGCGCACTCAACCACGACGAAGGTGGGCGGGTTATCGGGATACAGGTTGGTGAAGTAGCCCACCACGGCGCCGGCGAGCGAGCCTACGCCAGCCTGGACAAAGACGTGCGTCGGGCGGTTGATAGCCATCTCGCGCAGCTGCTCGGCAGCCTCGGAAGCCATGGTGCCGTAACCCTCCATGATCCAGGACGGGATCTTCTCGTAGCCCTCCCAGGCGGTGTCCTGAACGATGACGCCGCGCTCGCAGGCGTCGGCCTCGGCGGCGGCCATGCGCACGCACTCGTCGTAGTTGACCTCTTCGATGGTCACCGTGGCGCCCTCGGCGGCAATGTTATCGAAGCGGGGCTTGGTGGAACCCTTGGGCATGTGCACGACGGCCTTCTGGCCCAGCTTGTTGGCAGCCCATGCCACGCCGCGGCCATGGTTGCCGTCGGTGGCGGTAAAGAAGGTGGCCTGGCCAAAGTCCTTGGCAAGCTGATCGGAGGTCAGGTAATCGAAGGTGCACTCGGCAACGTCCTTGCCGGTCTCGTCGGCAATGTAGTTGGCCATGGCAAACGATCCGCCCAGGACCTTAAAGGCGTTGAGGCCAAAGCGATAGCTCTCGTCCTTAACGCACAGGTTGGACAGGCCTAGGCGCGCGGCCTGGCCATCCAGGCGGGCAAGCGGAGTGACGGTGTACTGGGGGAACGACTGGTGGAAGGCGCGGGCCTTCTTCACGTGGTCGAGGCTCATGATTCCCAAGTGCTTGTCATCGCTCTTGGGCATCGTGTTGCCCGCCCACTGGATCTTATCGGCCATACGGTGAACTCCTTAAGTTCTCTCTTGCCGGCCCCCGCATACGCGTTTCAGCCCGATCCCATTCACACGGCTGAACTTTTATGTGGATGCCAAACAAAAAGTTTGTTAGCACTGTTCTATCACACTTTTTGATTGGAAAACCTAACAAATTGTTTGTTGCCGTAATCGGTACCTTTTCGCCGCCGAACGGTCACATAACACAGCGGCGCTTTCGTTATTTGCGAACAAGTGGGGTTTATGGCACAGTGAGCCCAAACTAATTTTTAGGAAGGCACCCATGACCCCCGCACAGATTGAGTTCTACAAGCGCCTTGCACACGGCCTGGCGCTCCAATTTGGCCCCAACTGCGAAGTCGTCGTCCACGACCTGGAGACCGAGGACGTGGACCGCTCCATCGTAGTGATCGAAAACGGCCACGTTAGCGGGCGCAAACTGGGTGACGGCCCCAGCCATATTGTGCTTGAATCCATGCACGAGGGCACCGCCGACGTGCACGACCGCGAGCCGTACCTCACCAAAACCGCCGATGGCAAGCTGCTCAAGTCCTCGACCATCTTTATCCGCAACGACGAGGGCAAGCCCGTCGGCATTTTGGGCATCAACTTTGACATTACGCTTATGAAGGCTTTTGAGCGTTCGCTCGACGCCTTTACCGGCACCGGCGGCACGGGCTACACCGAGCCCGAGCCCATTACCAAGAACATCGGCGACCTGCTCGAGGACCTGCTGCACGAGTGCGAGCAGTTTGTGGGCAAGCCCGCGGCGCTCATGACCAAAGACGAGCGCATTCGTGCCATTGGCTACCTCGACCGTCGCGGCGCCTTCCTCATTTCCAAGTCGAGCGAACGCGCCTGCGAGTTCTTTGGCATCTCCAAGTACAGCTTCTATAGCTACCTCAATGAGGCCAAGGCGGCAGCAGGCGACAAGTAGGCACTCGCCTGGATTGCCCCTCCCCTTTTGGGCGCGAGTTCTGGAAAGCATGAATCCAAGACCGAGCCGCTTGGAAAGTTCCATATAATCGATGTCATTAGTATTTCGGAAGGATGGAACAGAATGGCGTTGAGCAAGGCATCATGCACCGGTCGCGGATTGATTCCGGCAATTGGTGGACATGTGCACCGCATGTTCGATGAGGGTGAAGACGACCTGTTTTCGCTGAGCCTTGACGACGTGATGAATGATCGCCCGTGGACCGCCGACGAACTCATGGGCGGCGGGGCTCGTCCGTCAAGCCTCAATCCCGCACTTGCGCCTAAGCCCGCATCTGCGCCGACTCCTGCGCAGTCGCCTGTTTCGACGCCCGCACTCACTTCGGCGACCACGCCCGCTCCCCGCCCCGCAAGCGACCCGTCCGAAACGGCGGCATTTCTCGCTGCAGCGACGCAGGGCAAATCGGCCGACAGCACCGTTATGTACAGCGCCCAGCAGTTGCCTGTTCCTGCGGCACGCAAGCCTCCGGTCACAAGGCTCGATGAGCCCGTTGCCCATCAGGTTGCCTACGATTCCTGGGCTGCAACCGATCTGGATGAGACCTCTACCGGCATGCCGGCGCTCGACGTTCCAGTTAACCCGCTTTTTGCCGCCAACACGAGTGCCGCGGACTATGAGAGCGGTACGGCATTTTCCGATTATTCCGATGGCTATGCTGGCAACGGTCGCATCGAGACCGAGGATTATGGCACCGCATCGAGCGATTATCTCAACGATCCGTACGCTGCCACGCCTGCACCGGAATATGACCCGGAGGCCGCGTCCGCGCCGGTGTATACCAAAAGCACAGGCGAAGAATGCTTCGCCGATTATTACGCCGAGGAAAAGGCGCTGCGTTTCTCGGAATTTCCGCAGGCAGTCAAGGTTGCCTTTATCGCCATTGTCATTGCCCTGCTCGGTGTCATTGCGTTTGAGGGATTCCGGCTGTTCTCCGGCCCCACCCAAGCGGAGTCGGAGACCCAGCAAAAAGAGGACGATAACGAGTATCTGGACATCAACACCCTCAAGGGCGACCCCAACGACGGGGACGACGAGTAGCGAGGGCTAAGGGAGGGTCGGAAGAGTCGGCGGCACGTTACGGCTCCAAAAGCCCTGCCATAAAGATGGGCAGATACAGCACGTCACCATCGCGGTGAAGATTACATTCCGCAAGTACCAGGGCGCGATCGATTCCGTAGCCCTTCGTTGCCAGTGCGTTATCGAGCGCCGCGTGGGACTTAAAACTCTTGCCCGATTTGACCTCGATGGCGAGCACTTCCCCATCGAACGTCTCTTCCACAAAATCGAGCTCACCGACCTTTTTGGACGTAAAGTAGCGCAATCTAAATCCGTGGGCTTTGAGCTCTTGGGCAACGAAGCCCTCGAATGCCGCCCCCATATTCATGCCAAAGGGGCCTTCTGCCTCCCCATCAAAAACGCCTTGGGCGACCCTTTTGGAATACGACGACATAAGCATTCCGGTGTCCAAGTAAAACAGCTTAAACAGATTTCGTTGCTCCCCCAATAAAAGGGGTGCCACGGGCGCCGTTACGTTATACACAGGAAGCGCGACACCCGCCTCCGATAGCCAGAGGAAATGATCTGTCACCTGCGAAAAACGTTTGACACCGTTAATCGATGACAGTTTGAATCGCTTGTTTTTGGAACCGGCCTCGCTGGGAATCAGATCATAGATATCGCGAATAACCAAGCGCAGCTCGGGCGGAGCGTACTTTGCGATGTCATCGCGATACAGGGCGTGAAGATCGCGGTGGATGTTTCGAACCTCGTCGACATTGCGCGTCGCCAAGAAGGAATTGACCGCGTCGGGCATGCCTCCCACCACCACATACTGATGGAACAGATCGAGCAAGCGGTCATACAGATAGCCGGGAAGCTCCCCCTCATTCTTTAGACAGCCCCTGAGCATGTCAAACACGCTGGCACCAACGCCATTTGCCCAGCAAAACTCCTCAAAGTCGAGCGGGTACATCTGGACCTGCTCGACATACCCCACCGGCAGGGAATCGATGCCCTCGAGCTCAACGCCAAGGAGCGATCCGGTAAGGATGTATCGAAAGTCGCCGCGCTGGACCAGATATTTGATAAACGTCACCACGTTGGGGCATCGCTGCACCTCGTCGATAACCACAACGGTCTTGTTCGCAACCATCGGCTGCGTTGCAGCAATAGACATACGCATAAGCAGATCATCCGCACTTTTCGCCGCCAAAAACGAATCGCGCACGGACGCGTCGGCGATAAGGTCGAACGTCACGACATTTTCGAACGATTCATTTGCAAAGACGTTGACCAAATATGACTTTCCTACCTGTCGGGCGCCCTTGACCAAAAGAGCCTTGTTAGGCGACGAGGCAAGCCAAGATTCAAACTGTGCTTTCGCTTTTCTCTGTAGCATAAGCGCACCCCTTATTACGTGCTGTTTTAGCATTAGGATACACTTTTCCGTGGTTGCTAGATGCTCATTTCGACACTTTTTCGAGATTTTGAAGTGTGTATTACGATACTTTTCCGTACTTTTACACGGGATATTTCGACACTTTTTCGGATTTAAGCCTAACAGCAGCCGGCGAAATCAAGCGCCGTCTGCACATCATTTCGCAGGCGGCGCTTGATTTGTGTCCGCGCGCGCTGATAGACTCCATCGTGCCAGCAAGGAGCGGGCGCGTTTTATCCAGAGTCGGGGTAGAGAGTTGGCTCCACGATCCCGACGCCAACCGGCCAAGAGGCACGGTGGCCCTGCCAACATCGATGAAAGGAGTCCGTATGGACAATTTCTCCGTGCGCAGTGAGCGCAACTTCCACAACCTGGTAGCCAAGCCAAAACGAATGCATCTTCTGGACAAGCCGAACGGCTATGCCTCGGCCATGGTCAAGAGCAGCCTCTCCCACCAGATGCGCTTTACCGTGCAGGTGCTCGAGGAAGAGCTCTGCGTTGCCGGCGACCCGCACGTGCTACAGATCAAGCTGCTCGGAGACGACTCGCGCGAGTCGTCCAGCTGGAAGCTCTTTGCCGACGGCTCGTGCGTCGCAAGCGGCTCGGGTGACTTTGCCCGTGAGTGCTTCTGCGAGGGCGCCGAGGTGTTTTTGGACTTGTGTCGTGATGCCGTCGAGGCTGCCAAGCTGCACCAGTGGAGCCAGAGGGAGTATGAGCTGCTGAGTGCCGCGCGCGGGATTGCGGGGGTGTAAACAGGCGGAGCGCTCCTGAAGCCTTATTCCACACGATCGGGTGTACTCATCTGCAACTCGACTTGCTACCAGATGGTGCAATCACGTTCCACGTCGGTTAAGCCAGACCCCGGCCGGTCGTTGGCAAGTGAAACAACATCTCCCACCCATAGGCCTCTAAGACCGACCGTCCACTATAATCCAAGCGGTTAGCGTCTCCCAAAATCGCCATGGACACGTCTTCCAAGATGCCCTCTCAACTGTGCAGAAATAACAGCCGCCCATACGGTCGATGTGCTCCTTGCACGTCTCGCTGACCACGCAACGATGGAAAACAGGTTCCTGGACGGATGACCCCTGAGGGGATGCATGAAATCGGCATCGAGGCCATCGTCTGTCGAACAATACCTGCCCATACCTTTAAAACATGAGAACAAGACGCCGGCGTCGGTATCGTTTTCAATTCAGTTTAAAACTGAGGAGATTCAGGAGCCAGCCGAATAAACTAAGACTCACTTAGTAATTGCTAAATTTCTGACTGGGTATATAATATCTGACAGTAATAAAGATTCTTTACTATATGTGAGGCAGAAATGACTTCAACGGATGATGAACTAGTCAGCAGGCTCCAAGCTCACCTGTCAACCATTCGCAAGGCGGCGGGCTGGAGTGGCGAACGGCTTGCGAACGAACTAGGCATAACAAAGCAAACCGTCAGCAGCCTTGAGACGGGTAAAACGCAGATGACGAAGATGCACTATCTCGCCATCAGGGCGGTATTCAACAACGAAATCGCCGTCAGCGGAAACGAGGATCTGGCAAAAATAATTCAGCTATTCGTTGACCAACCAGTAGCACCCAAACTAGAGAAGATGCAAAATGCCCTTAAAGAAGGGGATGAGAAGGGGACACAACAAGAGGCAGCTACTAAGCAGAGCGCCATAGTTGGAGCAACCGCTCTCACCGCCGCCCTAATCCCCGCTTCATCGGCATTGATTCCGGCATTGGGCTCTCTTGCATATCAACTTGCAAAATCAATCAAGAAATGAGGTGTACAGAAATTGGAGTCGGAAAACACTGATCTGCCCGCAAAGAACAAAGGCCTCGTGTGGCTCGAGCAGCACAAAGTCCAGATTGGCATCGGTGTATTTGTGGCAATCAGTTCAATCGTTAGCATTACGATTGCCGCGAAAACGGGCCATACGCCTAAATTCAAAACTATTTGCAACGGCGCAGACAAAGGTGTTGCCACGATTGCTAAGGCAGCAGAAAAGGCCTCCTTGCCAGTGGTCAACCTTACCGGAGTCAAGAAGACTGCAACGGGACTCGGACATGACTTGCTTCTTTCGAATCAGGCAGTTAACAAGCGTCTCGTCTCCAGCGGAATGATGACAAAAGAGCCCTGGGGTTACAAGCTCACAGAAGTCGGCAAACTCTTTGGGAAAGAAACAGTCAAAGTAACGCGCGCCGGTTATACCTTCTCAAATATCGAATGGGATGAAGCGGTTGTCCCGTTTGTTTTTACTTCCGACGAACTTGCGAGCATTAACGCCAAAAAAACTCACATTGCGCAAGTCATAGCCCAGTAGTCAAATCTGATACACCGTGCGCCCCGCGTACGCAAACGAAAAGGAGACACCATGGTCATATACAGAACTCAAGAATGGAACGGATACGGAAAGCAAAACTACTACTGGAATGAATACCGCCGTGAGGGCGACACGGTTGTCAAATACAAGTGTAATAGGCGCAAGTTCTTCGATGGGGACGAAAGCAACTGGGAAGAAAGCGAGCATGAAGAAGATTCGTGGAGCATTGACGATCCCAATATGCCCGATTGGCTGAACGGCTACCTCTAATAACTATTAACTAGCAGCCCTTGAAAGCCCCACTTCCCACAGGGAACGTGGGGCTTGATATTGCCCTCCTGTCCGAAAGCACTTTCCATCTCAGCTTTCAATCTAGGCAACCACAATGGTATGGGCCATGGCCGTCAGTTCACCAATCTCAATAAACCTGTCTTTTGTAATGCGATTGACCAATGCGCCGACTCTCTGGTCGGTCGCATCGACATCACAAGCGATGCGCAGCCCGGGAGAGCCGCCAAAAGCAGCTGCTTGTCTGATGCACAAAAGCGCAGAAACCCGCATCCCGAATATGGTGGGATGCGGGCACGGACAATCGTGTGTCCCATTCCAGGCGCGGATTCTGGGATGCAATCTCCGCCGAGGGCTCCAAGGGGAAAGCGCATCCCATTCTGAGCGCCTATTCCGGGACACAGTTTCCGCTCCAAACAAAAGGCCCCGGCTCGCGATGGAGCCGGGGCCAAAGGCACAGCATATGCAGTTGATGGTGAGCGCGAACAGCCCGTCAGAAATGCCATCCGCGCTCTACCCTACCCGCGGTGACGGGCGCGGCTGTACGGCGTATCCACCATGGGCAGATCCGGACGCAGCTTGCCGTCAAATGCGCGATAGGCATTCTGTACGGCGGGCGCTGTGGGGATCGTTGCGATCTCGCCGATGCCCTTGCCGCCGTATGCCACGGGCAGTAGCTCGTCCTTCTCCACGTAGATGGCGTGGATATCCGGAATCTCGGGCGCACGGAACAGCCCGAGCGTGCCGTACCTTGCCTGGGGCACGCAGTCCTTGAGCGGCCAATCCTCGCTAAGCGCATAGCCCATACCCATGAGCACGCCGCCTTCGATCTGACCCTGGATGGAGATGGGGTTGACCACCTTGCCGGAATCGTGCGCGGCATAGACCTCGCTCACGCGGCCGTCATCATCCAGAATGACCACATGCGTGGCAAAGCCGTAGCAGATGTGGCTCTTGGGGTTGGGGACGTCGGCGCCCAGTTTGTCGGTCGGCTCCAGATACACGTAGCCAAACTCGCATCCCTCGAGCGCCTTGATGGCGGTCGCGGGGTCCTGAGGATGCATACCCTGACCAGCGACGAGCTCCTGCGCGCGCAGCTGATAGGCGCGACCGTCGTCGTACTCGATCTTGACGCCGTCGCCATGCGCGCTCACGGGAGCGGCGGGCGCAGGCTTGCCGGCCTCGATGCCAACCATGGCATCGCGCAGCAGGAAAGCGGCGCCGCGCACAGCCTCGCCGGTCACGACCGTCTGACGCGAGCCAGACGTGGTGCCGGAGTCGGGAGCGTTCTCGGTAGAGCACTCGCCGTTGGCGATGCAGCTCAGCGGCAGACCGCAGGCCTCGGCAACGTCCTGCAAAAAGACGGTGTTGCAGCCCTGGCCGATGTCGGACGTGGCGGCATAGACCACGGCCACGCCATCCTCGACGCGAATCTTGCAGCGGCCGGCATCGGGCAGGCCCACGCCCACGCCGGCGTTCTTCATGGCGCAGGCGATACCGGCGTGTCCGGGATGCGCATAGTAGGCATCCTTGACCTCGAGCAGCGTCTCCTTAAGCGCCGTGGAGCAATCGGCAATCTGGCCGTTGGGCAAAACCTCGCCCGGCTCGATGGCGTTTCTGTAACGAATCTCCCACGGGTCCAGGCCGACCTTCTCTGCCAGCAAGTCGATCAAGCTCTCGAGCGCAAACTCGGACTGGCAAACGCCAAAGCCGCGGTACGCGCCGGCGGGCGGGTTGTTGGTGTAGTAGCCAAAGCCGCGAATGTCGGTGTTCTGGTACTTGTAGGGGCCGACGGCATGCGTGCAGGCGCGCTCGAGCACCGGGCCGCACAGCGACGCGTAGGCGCCGGTGTCAAAGTTGATCTCGCAGTCCAGGCCGGTAAAGTTGCCCTCGGCGTCGCAGCCCAGCGTAAAGGTGCCGTCCATGGCGTGGCGCTTGGGATGGAAAGCGAGCGACTCGGCACGTGTGAGCTTGCACTTCACAGGACGCTGGAACTTATAGGCGGCGAGCGCGGCCAAGTGCTGGATGGACACGTCCTCCTTGCCGCCAAAGCCGCCACCCACGAGCATGGTCTCGACGACCACGCGCTCGGGCTCGTTGTCCCAGCCAAACATGTGGGCGCACTCTTTGCGTGTGTCGTAGGCACCCTGGTCGGTCGACTGCACCTTGACGCCGTTCTTGTACGGGAAGGCAACGGCGCACTCGGGCTCCAAGAAGGCATGCTCGGTAAAGGGCGTGGTAAAGCGCTGCGTCACGGTGAACGCGCTCTCTGCCAGCGCCTTGGCGGCGTCGCCGCGCGTCACATGGCGGCTCTGGCACACGTTGTCCTTGAGCTCCACCGTGTTGCCAAAGGCAAAGAAGCTGTCGTGCAGACGCGGGGCGTCGGCAGCCCTGGCCTCGACAATGTTGCGCACGGGCTTCAGCGGCTCGTAATCGATCTTTACGAGCTTCTTGGCCTTCTCGAGCGTCGCCTCGTCCTCGGCAACCACCAGCACGATGGCGTCACCCACGCAGCGGGTGATATCGCCCTGGGCGATCATGACGTCCCAGTCCTGGATAAGGTGGCCGACCTGGTTGACCGGCACGTCCTCGGCGCGCAGGATCCCCACCACGCCGGGCAGGGCCTCGGCCTTGGAGGTATCGATGGAGAGCACGCGGGCGCGCGGATACTTGGAGCGCACGGCGCTGGCGTAGGTCAGACCCGGCTGATCGAGCTCGTCGATGTCATCGGGATACTTGCCCTCGCCGAGCACCTTCTTGCGCACGTCGATACGGAAGGCGCGCTTGCCCACGCCGTAGTCGTCGCCGCGCTCCAGGTCCTCGTCGATCTGCTTTTCGCCGCGGAGCACCGCAGCTGCCAGCGAAATGCCCTCGATGATCTTCTTGTAGCCGGTGCAGCGGCAGACGTTACCGCGGATGGCGTACTTGATCTGCTCCTCGGTGGGCTCGGGATCCTCGGCTATGAGCGCGGCACCCGCCATGACCATGCCGGGGATGCAAAAACCGCACTGCACGGCACCCACGGCGCCAAAGGCGTACACAAAGGCCTCGCGCACGTCCTCGGGCAGGCCCTCGACGGTCACGATGTTGCGGCCGGCGGCAAGGGCGGTGGTCAGCACGCACGCCTTGACGGCCGCGCCGTCTACATGGATGGTGCAGGTACCGCAGGCACCCTCGGAGCAGCCGTCCTTAGCGGAATGGATGTGCAGGTCGTCGCGCAAGTAGCGGAGCAGCGGCTTGTTCTGAGTCGTCGTGCGCTCGACGCCGTTAACGGTAAAAGTGAATTCCTGTGCCATGGTGATTCCCTTCTACACGCCGGCGGCGATGCCGGTGCGGTCGTGGATGGCGCCATGCGGGCAGACGACAGCGCACATGCCGCACGACAGGCAGTCCGCGCCGTCGATATGGGCGCAGTTGTCCTCAATGCGGATAGCGCCGGCGGGGCACTTTTTGGCGCACATGCCGCAACCGATGCAGCTCGTGTCGCAGATCTTGCGCGCAATGGCGCCCTTATCGGTATTGTTGCAGCGCACCAGGATGTTCTGATAGCCGGGAACGAAGGCAATTACACGCTGCGGGCACGCCATGCCGCACAGGCCACAGCCCGTGCACTTGGAGCGATCCACGCGGGCGATGCCATCGACCAGCGCAATGGCACCGTGGGGGCAGGCCGTGACGCAGGCGCCACAGCCAATGCAGCCTTCGCTGCAGCGGGCGTCGCCGCCTGCGGAGGCGCAACCGCTTCCGCAGGCAACGTAGGCCACGTTATGTTGAATGGATTTGGCCATAAGAGACTCGCCTATTTCTTAAGAAGGTACGAATAGTTGTCGCGCACGGCCCTGATGGTCAGGCGGACGGCCTCGGGAAGACCGGTGTTGACGGCATCGACCGAGACGGTGCGGACCGTGCCGGCGACGCGGACTTTAAAGTGGTCCTCGTCCACAGCCAGGAAGCCCTCGTTCTCGGAGTTCTCCATGTCCTGCTCGCTCCAGAACAGGGTGAGCTTGTCCTTATAGGGACGACCCTCCTGGTAGGGGCAGAACACGGCGCAGTTGCCGCACTCGTTGCACATGCCGTCGACATGTACCACCTGATGCTTGGCCAGGCCCGGCACCTTAATTGCCACGTTGGCGCGGTTGGGGCACACGTCGCAGCAGACCTCGCACACCGAGCCGCAGCCCAGGCAGCGGGTCTTGGTGCAGTTGCGCTTGTCGCGGCATAGCGACCCCTTGCGCTCGTAGCAGGTGTCCTCGCGACCGGCCTGCTCGTTGCAGTCGGCGTACTTGTTAAAGTCCACGCCGGCAATGGCACGGGCGACCTCGGCGGCGTCGGCGATAGCCTCGACCACGGTGGCAGGACCGCGGCGGCAGTCACCGGCAGCCCAAATGCCCTCGACGCCGGTGGAGGTGGCGGCAAGGCGGCCGCGACGGTCGTGCTCGACGCCCGCGGCATCGTACAGGCTGGCATCGATGCCCTCGCCCACGGCGCAAATCACCGTGGTGGCGGAAAGCTCGACGGTCTCGCCCGTGGCGACGGGGCTGCGACGACCGCTTGCATCCGGCTCGCCAAGCTCCATAACGTCGCAGGTCAGCACGGCGCCGTTGAGTACCTTGGGCGCCAGCAGCTCGCAGAACTCAACGCCGTCAGCAAGAGCAGGATCGAGCTCTTCCTCGTCGGCGGGCATCTGCTTCTTGGTGCGGCGATACACCAGGCGCACGTTCTTCACGCCTGCCAGGCGCTTGGCCACGCGGGCGGCGTCCATGGCGGTGTTGCCGGCACCAATGACCACGACGTCCTCGCCCAGCTCAAGCTTCTCGCCCTTCTTGGCGGCCTCGAGGAACTCCAGCACGTCGAGCTCGGCACCCTCGCCCAGGCCCGCAGAGCCGGGCATCCAGGCACCGGTGGCCACGACCACGTCGGTAAAGCCCTGGGCCTTGAGCTCGTCAATGGACTCCACGCGGGCGTTGAGCTGAACCTTGGCACCAAAGGCCAGGCAAAGCTCGGCGTCGTGGGAGATATCGTCGCTGGCAATACGGAACTCGGGGATCACGTGACGGACCACGCCGCCGAGCGAGTCGCGGGCCTCGAAGATGGTGACGGGCACGCCGGCGCGCGTCAGGAAGAACGCCGTCGCCAGGCCGGCCGGGCCGCCGCCGATAACGGCAACGTTGCGCTCGCCGTCGTTGGCGATGGCCTGGGCGCGCAGCTTGGGCAGCACGGCGGTCATGGCCTCGCGGGCGGCCTTGAGCTTGCTGGCGCGAATCTGGGCGCCCTCGGGCTCGTAGAATGCACGCTCGCAGGCACGGCCGCAGGGATGCGGGCAGATGGTGCCGGTAATGAACGGCAGGGCGTTGCGCTCGATGATGATGTTGAACGCGTCCTCGTAGCGACCCTCGTCAACAGCCGCCAGGTAGGCGGGAATATCCTGCTGGATGGGGCAGCTCGTGCGGCACGGCGTGGTAAAGCAGTCGGAAAGCGGGCTTTTGCCGGCGACCTTGCGGTCGGGCAGCGGGCGCAGCGGCTTCTTGTAGAGCGGGTTGGTGAGCGAGTCGGTCTGGATCGCAGTCACGGCCTCGAGCGAGACGCCCGCGAACGGCTTGCCGTCCAGGTCGGCAAACTCGCCGGCCATCTGGCTAAAGCGCTCGTAGCCACCGGGCTTGAGCACGTCAGTCGCCAGGGTAACGGGCCAAATGCCGGCGTCATACAGGGCACGGATGTTGTAGACCGTGGCACCGCCGGAGTAGCTGATGCGCAGCTTGCCATCGAACTGCTCGGTAATGCGGCGGGCGGCCTCGATGGTCAGCGAGAACAGCGAACGACCGGACATGTACATCTCGGTGGAGGGCAGCTCGTTCCTCGTCACGTCGACGGGGAACGTGTTGGTCAGCTTGACGCCAAACTCCAGGCCGCGCTCGGCGCACAGGGCAATCAGGCGCTCGAACATGGGCACGGCGTCGGCCCACTGCAGGTCCTCGCGGAAGTGCGTGTCATCGAAGACGATGTAGTCAAAGCCCAGCTCGTTCAGGCGCTGGCGGGCAAACTCATAGCCCAGCAGCGTGGGGTTGCACTTGATGTAGGTGTTGAGGCCCTTCTCGGTGATCAGATAGGTCGCGATGCGCTCGATCTCCGCTGGCGGGCAACCGTGCAGGGTAGACTCGGTGATAGAGTTGGAGACGCGCGCCGGGATGGACTCGACAAACGCGGCGTCGACATGCTCAAACTTGTCCAGGTTGGCGAGCGCCCATGCGCGGCACTCATTCCAGACGTCAGAGCCGCTGGCGTCCTTCATACCCTCGATGTAGGCGTCGACCTTGGGGCTCTTAATACCCTCGAGGTCATAACCCACGGACATGTTGAAGACAAAGCCGTCCGGGCTGCCCAGACCGTACTCGCGAGCGATCAGGTGGCAGGCAAACCATGCCTTCACGTACTCGGCAAAGGCCTGCGGAACCTCGAGCTCGGTCGACCATTCGCAGTTGTAGCACTCGTCCTGAGCCACGATGCAGGGCTTGTTCACACACTTGGAGAGCTCCTCGCCGTCCATAACCTGGACGGTCTTGAGCTCAAAGAAACGAGAACCGGCCACGTAGGATGCCACGATGTTCTGGGCAAGCTGCGTGTTGGGGCCGGCAGCCGGGCCAAACGGGGTCTCGATGCGCTCGTCAAAAATGGGAAGCGCGCCCTCCTGGTTGGTCGTGACCATCTTGCGCACGCCAAAGATGGCGTCCTGGGTCTTATGCTCCTCGATGATCCAGTTCATCAGCTGCGAAAACGGGATCGGCCTCATGATGTCGCTCATAGTGAGTTCCTCTCTGTAACGCCCGGCGAGACCGCGCGGCGGGCGCAAATACGGTGTAGCGCTAGCACAGCGCCGGCGACCCCGCGGAGGTCGCCTATACGCGCGTCGGATGCGGCGAAACATCCGGCGCGCGTGAATCTACTTGTAACTAGTAGGCGCGATCGTTGAGCGTGCTCCAGAGCTTTTTGGACTCAGCCATGGTCCACGCGTTGATCTTGTCCTCATCGATACCGACAAACTCGCGATCCTTGTACAGGACGCGGCCATTGATGATGGTGGTACGGCAGTTTTTACCCATCATGCCAAAGAGCATGTGGCCGTCGATGTTCTCCTCGCTCAGCGGCGTAAAGGGCTTGTAGTCCATAACGATGACGTCGGCGGCAGCGCCGGCCTCGAGCACGCCGAGCTTGCGATCGAAGTACTTGCTCGCCATCTTGGCGTTGTTCTCAAAGAGCATCGTCATGGCCTCGCACCAGCCCACGTTGGGCATGGCGGCGTTGTGGCGCTGAATGATCAGGAAGACCTTGAGGCTCTCGAGCATATCGTGGGTGTAGGCGTCGGTGCCCATGCACACGGGGATGCCGCGGCGGAAGAACTCGAGCACGGGGGCGCAGCCCACGGCGTTGCCCATATTGGATTCGGGGTTGTTGACGAGCCAGGTGCCAGACTCCTTGACGATATCCATCTCGGCAGGCGTCACGTGGATGCAGTGGCCGAGCATGGTGTCGGGACCCAGAAGGTTATGCTGCAGCAAGCGCTCGACGGGGCTGATGCCGCCGCGGTTGAGGCGGGAGTCCCACACGTCATTCATGCCCTCGCACACATGGATGTGGAAGCCGGTCAGGCCGTTGTTGGCCTCGGCCATCTTGTCCATGGTCTCGTCCGAAAGCGTAAAGGTGGCGTGACCGCCAAACATGGCGGCGATCATGTGGTTGTCGTTATCGCGACGCTCCTTGGCGGCCCACTGGGCAAATTCGGCGTTCTCGGCAATGGCCTGGTCGCATTTTTCCTGACCGCGGCGGTCGGAGACCTCGTAGCACAGGCACGAACGCATGCCCAGCTCCTGCGCGGCATCCTTAATGGCAAAGAGGCTGCCCGGAATCTCGCAGAAGCTCGCGTGGTGATCGAAGATCGTGGTGACGCCATCGCGGATGGAGTCCAGAATCGTGGCATAGGCGCTGGCCTTGGTGCCGTCGAGCGTCAGGTTGTCGTCGATCTTCCACCACTGCTGCTCAAGATTCTCCAGGAAGTTGGTGGGGTTGCAGCCCTTAATGGCAAGGCCGCGAGCCAGACCCGAGTAGATGTGGGTGTGGCAGTTAATGAGTCCGGGCATGATGAGGTTGCCTTGGGCGTCGACGTACTCGGCATCCGGGTACTTGGCCTTGAGCTCGCACTCGGGGCCCACTTCGACGATCGTATCTCCGTCAATGGCGACCGCACCGTTGGGAATGAACGGGGTCTGAGCGTTGCGGGTAAAAACGGAACCGTTAGCGACCAGAAGCATGAATGCTCCCTTCAACATCAGAGGCGGGGTTTGACACCTCTGACATGGCGGAGTGCGAAGCGCCGGCCTACACCGGAAACGGGCCCTCTCCCGTCAACGCTTCACCAAAGGGACAAACCCTTTGAAGTGCGGCTTGACGCCGCATGACGTCGGCGGACGAGGCGATGCGTCCGCCGACGAATAGCACCGAATTGGTTACTTCTTGCTCTCGGGCAAGACCAGATCCACGGCAGCGTCCTTGGCAGCATCGATGTGCTGAGCCACGACCGGCGTCTGCGGAAGAATCAGGTTAAGGACGATGGCCATGATGGCGGTGGGGGTTACGGCATTGGAGCCGATGACGGTGGACACCCAGGCGGGCATACCCTCGCCGGCAAGGCAACCGCTGGCCATCCAGATACCCAGGCCAAAGACGACGGAGGTACCGACGATGGTGGTAGTGCGCTGCGTGAGGCCCTCGCGGGTGAACATGCGCACGCCGTTCATGGTAATGGTGCCAAAGACGCCGACGGTCGCGCCGCCGATGACGGGCTGCGGGATAGCGGAAAGGACGGCAGAGAGCTGCGGGAACAGACCGGCGATGGCAAAGACGGCCGCAATGATCACAAAGACCCACTTGTTGACGACCTTGTTGGAGCAGATGATGCCCACGTTCTGGCCAAGGGCGCTGGTGGGAAGACCGCCCAGCAGGCCGCCGACCATAGAGGTGAGGCCCTGGGACACGATAGCGCCGGAGAGCTCGCGCTCGGTGGGCATACGGTCGATGGAGCCCAGGCAGGCGGCGGAGACGTCGCCGATAACCTGGATGGCAACCATGGGGAACACGACGGCGAGGGTAATGCAGACCTCGGGATCAAACTCGAGCGCATAGGGCATGAGCTTGGGAAGGGCGAAGACCTGAGCGGTGGCGACGCTTGAGAAGTCGATCATGCCAAAGGGGATGGAGACGATCATGCCAACGATCATGCCAAAGAACACGGATCCCAGCTTGAGCGTGCCCTTGCCAAAGTTGGCGAGCGCAAAGACCACGGCGAAGGTGATAAGAGCGACGCACCAGGCCTGCGGGGTGCCCCACAGTGGCGTACCCATACCGCCGGCCATATACTTGACGGCCGTGGGATACAGCGAAACGCCGATGGAGAAGATGACCGTACCGGTCACGACGGGTGGGAACAGCCACTTAATCTTGCTGTAGGCCAGACCAAAGAGGACCGCGACGGCACCGCCGACAATCTCGCCGCCCAACAGCGCGCCAAAGCTAAAGCCCGAGGCGCCCATGGCCTGCAGGGCCGGGAGGAACGCGAACGAAACGCCCATGACGATGGGCAGGCCGCCGCCGATGCGACGGAAGGGGGCAAAGGCCTGAAGGGCCGTGTCGATCGCCGAAAGAATGAGCGCGACCTGGATGATGTCGGTGCTCTGCTGGCTATTAAAGCCGTAGACGCCGGCCATGATGACAGCCGGGGTGATGATGCCGGCAAACGATGCCAGTACGTGCTGAAGGGCACACGGGATCATTTCCTTAACGGGAGGCATGCCTTCACGAGTGAACAGGGCTTCAGTGCCGTTCGTAACCGTCTCCTGGGTCATTTGACCACCAATCCTCGAAATAGTTGTTTTCGCATCTAACGCCCTATTGTGACGCAGTGCGGGGTTGAGGTTGTGCCTTCGTTGCATATCGTATTAAAGATGATTCTCATTCTCAATAATAATTTTTTGTTATCAGACTATTCTTCAGCTGAGATAATGCATTTCCGCAGGTCAGGAAAGTGTCTGGTCAAAATAGCATCTAACTTTTCTTTTGGTCAACCGTTTACCGCCAAAATCATACCGTTCGTCTGCATTACGTCATGTACCTGCGGATATACGAGATGATGAGCAGCGTGTTACCATGAGAAAAAATTGTTATGAAACTTCCGCTTTCACCCAAAGGAGTTGCCCGTGAACGAGACCGTACGTCGCTTTTTGCCGATGGTCGATTTCCTGGAGCAGATACTCGGCAAAAACAGCGAGATCGTGCTGCACGATTTCTCGGATCCCGACCACGCCATCGTCGATATTCGCAACGGCATCGTGAGCGGCCGTAAGGTCGGCGGTCCCGCCACCGATCTGGCGCTCAAGATCATGCACGACCCAAAGTATCGCGACCTGCCGTTTATTACGGGCTATGAGGGGCGCGGTGCCGGTGGCAAGACGTTGGAGTCAGCGACGTACTTTATCCGCGAGGATAAAGAGATCGTCGGCATGCTCTGCGTCAACACCGATCTCTCGACCGTGCGCTCCATCAACGCCATGGCACAGCAGCTCATGGCCTGCTTCGACGCGGCGCCGACGCGCACGGAGCCCGCCCCTATCGAGGTCGAAAGCCTTTCGGAGTCCACACAGGAGCTCATCGACCGCAGCATTGCCGAGTTGCTGAGCGCGCGCGGGCTGGATGTAGCGTCGCTTGGCCAGAGCGACCGCGTGGACGTCATTCGCCACCTCAACGGCAACGGCGTGTTTATGCTCAAGGGCGCCGTGGCCTGCGCCGCCACCGCGCTGGGCATCTCGGAGCCCAGCGTCTACCGCTACCTGCAAAAAGTTCGCAAGGAGGGCTAAACGTGATCCCTTGGGGACGAAGGGAAACGGATCATTTTTGTCGCATCGCTTGACAAAAGACCCTGCAGCTCGCACGCGCTGCAGGGTCTTTTTGCATGTCATGTTTAGTTGTTACCAACACCTTAGAGAGCGGCGACAACCTCGATCTCGACCAGACCGCCAGCCGGAAGAGCGGCAACCTGGAAAGCGCTGCGCGCGGGGAACGGGGCCTCGAACTTGGAGGCGTAGATCTCGTTTACGGCAGCGAAGTCGACAATGTCAGCCAGGTAGACTGTGGTCTTGACGACATCGGCAAAGGTGGCGCCGGCAGCGGTCAGCAGGGCCTCGACATTAGCAAGGGACTGCTTAGCCTGGGCCTCGACACCCTCGGGCAGCTTGCCGGTCGCGGGATCGATGCCCAGCTGGCCGGACAGAAACACCATGTTGCCAGTCTGGATACCGGGGGAATACGGGCCGATGGCTGCGGGTGCGTTATCGGAAGACACGACGGTCTTGCTCATGTTTTTCTCCTTACAAGTAAAAGGGAACGGGAGCGCGGCGTTCACACCGGGAGGCACAGTTCGGTCTGAACACCGCGCTTGATTGGGATAGTACTCAAGGTTTCCGCGCGATGCAAGATTATTATCACGTTGCGAGAATATTTTATCGCCCAACGGTTTCCCCGGACCGCTGAACGGTTCTCATGTGAAGCAGCCAGTCCAAGCTGCTGAAGACTTTATCCCGCTTAGAGCACGGGCATCGCCTGCCGCGACGGCACCACTATACTTTTGAGTATCTGAGCATTTTGAAAGGCAGGATATGACCGCAACCGCCAGTCGAACCACCAACCGCAGACCCGAACTCTTGGCCCCCGCCGGAGGCCCGGAGCCCTTTGCCGCCGCGCTCGCCGCCGGGGCAGACGCCATCTACTGCGGCATGGGCAGCTTCAACGCACGCCGCAAGGCCACCAACTTTACCGACGAGGCCTTTGAGCAGGCCTGCCGCGCCGCGCATCTGGCCGGCTCGCGCGTCTACGTCACGGTCAACATCGTCATCAAGGAATCCGAGATGAGCGATGCGCTGCAGCTCATCCATCGCTGCTCCACGCTGGGCGCCGACGCCTTCATCATCCAGGACTGGGGCCTGTTCTTTGAGGTCAAGCGCACGATGCCCGGCATCGAGACGCATATCTCGACCCAGGCGAACATCCACGACGACCGCGGAACCCTTTGGTGCCGCGAGCAGGGCGCCGACCGCGTGACCCTCTCGCGCGAGCTTTCCATCGACGAGATTGCCGCCATTCACGATGCCGCGCCCGATGTGGACCTTGAGGTCTTTAGCCATGGCGCCATCTGCTTTTGCTACTCTGGCCTGTGTCTGCTTTCGAGCTTTGCCATGGCGGGACGATCGGCCAACCGTGGCATGTGCGCCCAGCCCTGCCGCTTGCCCTACGAGCTGATCGACGAGAACGGTCGCTCGCTCTCCCCTGCCGGTCGCGAGCGCGCGCTGTGCCCGCGTGACACCAACACTTCACAACTTGTTCGCCGCCTGTATGACGCCGGCGCCGCGTCGCTCAAGCTCGAGGGCCGCATGAAGGCGCCCGATTACGTGTATTCCATCGTCGACGTGTATCGTCATCAGATTGATGACATGCTGGCCGGAACCACCGTTGCCAAGGACGAGAAAGACGCCCGCCAGCGCCAGCTCAAGCGCTGCTTTAACCGCGACTTTACGCACGCCTATCAGGACGGCACCTCGGGCGACGAGATGATGAGCTATGAGCGTTCCAACAACCGCGGCCAGATCGTGGGCACGGTGCTGGGCAGCCGCCCGGCCAACCGCGATGTGCGCGGCCTCAAGCCCGACGACCGCCGTCGCCGCGCCGCCATCGCCCGTATTGAGCTGTTTGAGCCCGTGGGCAAGGGCGACCTGCTGGAGCTTCGCCACGATAACGAGTTTGACCAGTTCCTGACCACCATTGCCGCCGATGATGCCGCAGCCGGTGAAGTCATCGAATGTCGCGTACCCCGCAGCATGCCCGAGGGCTGCCGCGTCCGCGTGATTCGCAGTCAGCGTGCCATCGACGCCGCCGGCGCCGCGCTCAAGCGCGATGTGCTGCGCCGCCGAGCTGTTGATGTGTCCGTCGTGGCGCGTCTGGGCGAGCCGTTTACCGTTACGCTCACCTGCTGCGACGACCCTTCGCTTACGGCCACGGCCACGGGCTTTACCGTCGAAGCCGCCAAGACCCGTGCGGTCGAGGCGTCCGATCTGGTTGAGCACGTCGGCCGCATGGGTTCCTCTCCCTTTGAGGCTGCGAGCTTTGAGGTGGCGCTCGATGAGGGCTGTGGCATGGGTTTCTCCGCCGTACATAAGGTGCGCGCCGCCGCTTGCAAGGCGCTGGAAGAGGCCATTCTGGCGCCGTACGCGGAGCGCGCGAAAACGCTCGAGCTGCCGGCGATTGTCACCAGTGATTCCCGCCCCGCGCCCGAGCACTACCGCGACGAGCCGCAGATCTGCGCCACCGTCACCTCGCTCGAGGCCGCCGAGGCAGCGCGGGCGGAGGGTGCAACGCGCATCTACATGACCACCGACGCGCTCGATGCGGCCAAGCTCTCCCCCGCCGATACGTTTGAGCAGGGCATCGTACCCGTGCTCGATGAGGTCTGCCGCGCCGTTGACCACGTCCGCGTTGACCCATGGGTTGTTGCCGGCGCCACGGTCGCTATTGGCAACATCTCTGAGCTTGCCCTGGCCGCCCAGGTTGGCGCCACGGCCGAGATTCGCTCTTGCCTGCCGGTGCACAACACGCCCTGCATGGAGGCGCTTGCCGAGCGCGGAGCCGGTGCGTTTTGGCTCTCGCCCGAGATCACGCTCGACGAGATCGTCTCACTCGGCACCGCCGCGCCCGCGGCTCTGGGCATCACCGTCTTTGGCCGCCCGCGCGTCATGACAAGCGAGCATTGCATTCTGCAGGTTGCCAACGGCTGCATCCACGATTGTGCCAACTGCCGCCTGCGTGCCCGCAAGCTCTCGCTCAAGAATATCGACGGCAAGGTCATGCCGGTGCGTACCGACATCCACGGCCGCTCACGCCTGTACGACGCCTACCCCATCGACCTCACGCCGCAAGTTCCGCAGCTGCTCGATGCCGGCGTGCGCCGTCTTATGGTCGACGGAACCTTGCTCGAGGCCGATGAGATTGGCCGTGCCGTCGCTCGCGTCCGTCGCGCTGTCGAGGCGGCTCAAGCCGGCCGCAAGCCGGCCGCCCGCCTGCGCGGCGCCACCTCGGGCTGCATGTTTGTGGGAATTAGCTAACCGAAAGGCTTACACGTGAACGAAGAACCTCAAGTCCTCTACTGCGACGCCTGGCTCATGGCCATCGACAAGCCCGCCGGCATGATCGTCCACGGTGACGGCACCGGCGAGCGCACACTTACCGACTACGCCAGCGACCTGCTGCTGGCGATGGGCGACGGCTTTGCCGCGACCGACATGCAGCCGCTCAATCGCCTGGACCGTGACACCACCGGCGTGGTGCTGTTCTCACTCGACAAGCAGACGCAGCCCGCCTTTGACCAGATGATCATCGACCACGCGTTCGAAAAGCACTACCTGGCGCTCGCCGAGGGCAAGATCGACTGGAACGAAAAGCTCATCGACAAGCCCATCGCCCGCGACCGTCACGACAGCCGAAAGATGCGCGTCGGCGCCAGCGGCAAGCCGTCTCAAACGCGCGTGAAGGTGCTCAAGCGTCTTAAGAGCCGTCGTGGCCTGCCCACGCGCTCGTATATCGATGTCGAGCTGCTCACCGGTCGCAAGCATCAGATCCGCGTGCACCTGGCAAGCGAGCGCCATCCCCTGGTTGGCGACGAGCTCTACGGCACGCCGCGTCCCTGCGGCCTGATGCTCCACGCCCACAGTGTGTCCTTTACGCATCCCGTAACCGGCGAGCACATCCACATCGAAGCCCCCTGCCCCTGGGAACCCTAAAACCTGCCAAATAGGGACAGGCTTATTTTGGCAGGTTTTATCTGGGAAAACGTCAAAGCCACCACGATGGCTCAGCCGTGGCGCCAAAACGTCTCGATCTGTAACAGTTAGAACCCATTTTCCGGTCTATCTGTTACAGATCGAGACATTCGAATCCCCCGCAAGAGAAAATCTCAATCTGTAACAATAACTCGGCAAAATCGGTCCCAGTTGTTACAGATCGAGACAAAGGGACGGCGCGGTTTGGAAGTATCTCAGTCTGTAACATCTAGCCCACTTTTAACGGTCCAGTTGTTACAGATTTATACAAACCGGTAGACAACAAAAGCGGCAACGCCCGGGATGGACGTTGCCACTTTTCTACTGAGAAAACTAAATGGCATTGGCCTTAGCCTACCCCCGCTCGCTAGACCGTGATGACGTTGTCCATCGACTGGTACTTGGCGGGCACCTCGCCTGCGGTAATAATCGTTGCATCGCGGAAGTCTGCGAACTTGACGGGCGCCACCATGCCAAATTTACTGGCGTCCGAGATTACGAAGCGTTTGGCGGTATGACGCATCGAGATACGCTTGACCTGCGCTTCCTCGATATCCGGCGTGGTGAGACCTTGCTCGGCGGCGATGCCATTGGAACCCCAAAAGCCGCAGTTGAAGTTATAGCGGTCCAGGGTTGCCAAGGCATCGGGACCGACGAGCGCCTCGGTCTCGGGCTTGAGCTCGCCACCCAGCACAACGGCGCGCATACCGCGCAGGGCGAGATGCTGGGCATGGAGCACAGAATCGGTCACATAGGTGACGCCGTCGAGATGCGGAAGATGCTCGATGAGCTTGAGGGTCGTCGAGCCCGAATCGATATACACAAAGCTATCGGGCTCCACCAGGGCCGCGGCGCGGGCGCAGATGCGCTCCTTGTCATCGTTATGGAGATCACTGCGCTCGCTGATCGTCAGGTCGCGCGTCACGTGCGCGCGCTCCAGACTCGTCGCGCCTCCGTGCACCTTGGCGATACGGTGCGCGCGGTCGAGCGTTTGCAAGTCACGGCGAATGGTGGACGGTGTCACGCCCAGGGCCTCGGCAAGCTCCGGCACGGTAACCGAGCCGGTCTGCTGCACCATCGACACGATCGCGTTGAGCCTATCTTCCGCAAGCATCGCTTACTCCTCCTCGGGGTACACGACTCCCCAATCGGCGCGGAGCTTGGTCATCAGCTCCATAACATCAGAAGCATAGCCCAGAAGTTCGCGCTTCGAATCATCGCCAGCAACGGCCTTCTCCAGGTCGGCCATCTCGTAGCACAGCGCGTAGGCCTCGGTGCCAGCGTGGACCTCCTCACGGTGACCGTCCGCAGTCCACACGACGGTCGCATGGTCTGCACGCGGATACTCGTTGACCTCGATATAGCACTTATCGAAGCTGATGACCGAGCGCTTGGGCTGCTTGGAGTGGAGCGTAAGGCTCACGACGCCCAGCTGTTGCTCGGCATTACGGCAGACAATGCCACCCGCGACGTCAACGCCAGTCTCGCAGGTATTGCCCAGAGACACGACCTCGGCGGGTTGGCTGGCCATAAACAGGCGCATGACGGAGAGCGCATACACGCCGATATCGAGCATGGCACCACCGGCAAGACTACGGTTGTAGAAACGGTTAGTCAGGTCGCCGTACTCCTTATAGCTGCCAAAGTTGAGCTGGACGAGGTTCATGTGGCCAAAGTCACCCGCATCCATACGGCGGCGCAGCTCCTGATACAGCGGCATATGGAGCACCGTGGTGGCGTCCATAAGGACCACGTTGTGCTCGTCGGCAATGGCGCGGGCCTCGTCGAGCTCGGCGGAGTTGAGGGTAATGGCCTTCTCGCAGAGCACGTGCTTGCCGGCGGCCAGCGCGGCACGCAGATAGGTAATATGCGTGTTGTGCGGCGTGGTGATATAGACGGCGTCGATGTCCGGATCGGCGTAGAGGTCCTCGACCGTCTCATACACCTTCTCGACGCCATACTGCTCGGCAAAAGCCTGAGCCTTGGACAGCGTACGGTTGGCGACGCCCGCAAGCTTGCGGCCGGCAAGAGCGAGAGACTGGGCCATCTGGTTGGCGATAACGCCGCACCCGATCACAGCCCAACGAAGCTCGGGAGCCGTAAAGATATCATCGGGGAATGGCTTGTCCTGGACCGAAGCGAACGCTGCTTTTGCGGCTGCCGCGGAGTCGAGTGGAGCCTGCTTGGAATCTACCATATGTGCCTCCTGTGTCATAGAACGTCTTGCATTTCGGATAGCTCTATATTCGCACAAACACGCGCGTCTGTGCGCGTTTTTGCGTATCTCACCGCTAAACGGTCATTTTTGTCCCGTAAACGGCGCATCTATACGCATATTCACGCAATCACACGCACGCAAATACGCACAAATGCGAACCGGTCATTGCTCAGAGACAGGGGCTTATGCTTAGAACTCAAAAGACAGGATGATCCGCTTCGCCTCGTCGCTCATGGCGCGCTGCAGCTCTAAGGATCGTCCCAAACTGCCGACAGAAAAGGAACGTTCCAAACTGCAGACAGAAAAAGAACGTCCCCAGGCGCCGGCATTTCAAGAGCACTCATTTAAGACTGTCCCCAATGAGTGGGAGCAATCAGAGACTCTTTGCGAGGGAGGCCGGACGTGGCCTTCCTCGTTTTTATTCATGGACTTTAGTCCGTGCCGCGCGGCACGCGCGGCATAGAAAGCCACCCGCTCAGCGGGTGGAGGCCAATTTCCGCTACGCGACAAAAACCTTCCCCCTAGCATGAGGATTGTTCAGGTCATCATACTAGGGGGAAGGTGATTGCTGTGGCCCAGAAAGCCAACAGCCTCGCGTACACGAAATGGCTGTGCAAGTACCGCATCGCACCGAGGTCAAGCTCATCGCCGCCATCGTCGAGAAGCACCCCAAGGTGCGCTTTGCCGCGAGCCGCACCTCGGCCCACGCCGACCTCTACGACCGCATGGAGCAGGCCCTGTGCGAGCGCGTGGCCAACGCGGTGGAGGTCGTCCGCTCCGACATCAGCCCCGCGCTTCTTGTCCACACCGGTCCAAACCTCGTGGGTGTGGCGGTCCAGGGACTCTAGCGGAGGCGGGGCGTCCTGCCCCAAAAACAAATGCAAAAGACGAGCGCTTCTTGCCGCTCAATTGGCAAGAAGCGCTCGTCTTTTCTTAACGCGTTGTATGGCGGAGAGGGCGCAAGTTACGCGAGCGCCCTTCTTGCCAGCTCGGCCGCGCCGAGGATTCCTTGGTCGCCGCCGCAGCCCGGGGCGCAGATGTAGCTCTCCATGTCCTTAAGCTCGGCGGTCTGGATGTAGCCCCCCAGATATTCGAGGGTCTTCTTGTGGACGATGCCGTAGAGCTGCTCCTGGTGCATCACGCCGCCGCCGAGGACGATGCGGCGAGGCGAGTACATGAGCACGAGGTTCGCGCACATCTGCCCCAGATAATCCCCCTCGAGCGCCCACACCTCATCGTTGTCCGCGAGCTCGGCCGCGGGCTTTCCCCAGCGCGCGGCGATGGCGGGGCCGGAGGCGAGCCCCTCGAGACAGCTCGCGTGGCTCGGGCAGACGCAGCGTCCCTCCTCGGTGGGACGGGTCCTTACCAGCATGTGGCCGGCCTCGGGGTGCAGCATGCCGTGAAGGAGTCTGCCCGCGCACATGACGCCCGCGCCCACGCCGGTGCCGATGGTCACGTAGACGGCGTCCTCGAGCCCCTTGCAGCAGCCGAAGACCACTTCGCCGAGGCAGGCAACGTTCACGTCCGTGTCGTAGGCCACCGGAATCCCGAGGGCGTCGGCGAACGCGGCGCGAAGACCATGGCCTCGCCACGCGAGCTTGGGCGTCTGGAGGATGGAGCCGTAGCGCTCGTCGTTGGGGTCGACGCAGGTCGGGCCGAAGGCGCCGATGCCCAACGCGTCCACATCGCGGGCGGTGAACCACTCGATCATCTGCGGGACGGTCTCGGCGGGCGTAAGCGTCGGGGTCTCCATACGGTCGAGGACCTCGCCGTCGCCGGACACCACGGCACAGACCATCTTGGTCCCGCCGGCTTCGAGGGCGCCGAGCCTCATTTGCTTTTCGCTCATGTGATCCTCCTTACAAAGGGACGCCCGCAGTCATGGTCAACCGCGGGCGCCCATAACGTTGGCTTGTTTCGAGGCGACCCTACCTGGGCACGCGGTCCTGCCTCGCGGCAAACGGGGCGAGCACGGCGTGTGGCTCGCTTTGGTACCAGTAGGCGACGGTGGAGATGTCGTCCTCGCGCTCGTAGAGCTTGATGTCGTCGTTGCCGAGGTCCTGGAACGTCACGCGCAGGTCCTCCTTGAACGAGATCGGGTCGGGAAGGTGCCACCTGTAGAGGCCGTGCCTGGGCAGCGCGTCGTCGTTAGTCGCGAGCATCGGATTCGGGTTCGGCTTGCCCGCGCTGAAGCGGTCGCGCGTGGCGTCGCGCGTCGAGCGGTACGGGTAGCCGGCGAACAGCGTGTTGAAGCACTGCGCCTCGGGCAGCGCGTGGGGCGGCCTGTCGAGGAAGGCCCAGGCACCGCCGAAGTAGTCCTCGGCTCCCGTCGAGGTGACCGTGGGGAACTCCTCGTCGCCGTCGAGGAAGAACTTCATCTCGCCCTCGCCCCACCAATAGCGCTCCAGGGCGCACAGGGCCATGTAGGTGCCGACGTAGTAGCCCTTGCCGCGCACGCCGTCGAGCACGGTGTAGTCGACGCCCCTGCGGGTGCTGCGCTCGCGGTTAAAGCGGGCGTGGAAGTACATGGCGTCGTCCGGCACGTCGGTGAGCGCGTAGTTGAACGTGTAGAAGATGTACTTAATGAACCCGGGGTGCTCGCTCGTAAGCGTGACCTTGACGTGCTTCCTGAAGGGCATCTCGAAGTAGCAGTTCATGCCGCCCGTCGGGTTCACGCAGATGGGCATCGAGTTGACGATGGCGCGCTCACCGAAGCCGTTGCAGAAGAAGTCGCCGACAGGGCACTCGACCGAGGGGGTCTCCTCGTCGTCCCAGTAGAAGCGCAGCACGAGGTCACGCATGACGAAGCTGCCGGCGGCGGTCTTGTCGGGGACGGTCATCCAGATGTGGCGGATGATGCCGGGACCCTCGATGTCCGCGAGCGTGATGGTCTCGCCGGACTCAAGGGGCACGCAGCACGAGCCCTTGCGGCCGACGCCGAGGTGGCTGGCCGACATGGCGGCGCGGCCCTTCTCGCCCGTGATGTTCTCGGGGGTGATGGCGCGGCTTTCCTCACCGCCGTGCATCCACACGTCCTTAAGGAACTCTCTCATCGTCGACCTCCTCTATTCGTCGTCGTCGCACTCGGCGGAACTGGCACCGTTCACGTAGATGATCTGCTGGCGCGCCTCGTTGACGAGGGCGTCGAAGTCGAGTTTCTCGTCGGGGCGCGCGAGCGCGACCGTCATGGCGAGCGGGAGGTTGACACCCGCGATCACGTGGATCCGGTCGGAGGCGAAGCGGGAAAAGCGCTGGTTCACGCTGCCGCCGTACGCGTCGGTGAGGACGACGACCTCGTCAGTGCCCGAAAGAGCCGCCTCGACCGCCGCGTCGAGCCCCTCGCCGTTGTCGTTCACGTAGGCGCACACGGCGTTGACGGCGTCGCCCTTACCCGTAAGGAACTCGAGGGTGTCCTTGAAGCCCTGGGCGAGAAGGGAATGGCTCGCCACAACTATCTTTCTCATTGATTCACCAATCTCTTGGGTCGAAGCTAGGCGAGGATGCCGGCGGCGGAGGCGACCATCGCGAGGACGATCACCACGAGGATGAGGGCCGTCATGCTCGCGTTCTTCTTGGTAAGAAGGTAATACGCGCTTCCCGTGATGGCGGCGGGGATCATGGCAGGCAGGATCTTGTCGAGCAGCGGCTGAATCTCCATCGCGACGTCGCCGAAGCTGAAGCTAATCGGGCAGGTGACGCCGATGACCGAGGCGATGAGGCAGCCGACCACGGTGAGGCCGAGCACGGAGGCGGCGGCAGTGAGGTTGGGAAGCTTCTCGCTGAAGTCGGTGACGAGCTTCACGCCCTGCTTGTAGCCGAACTCGAGGGCGTGCATGCGGACCCAGAAGATGGCCAGGATGAGCGCGAACCAGATGCCGGCTCCCACGGGGTTGCCCTCGATGGCCATGTAGGCGGCGATGGAGCCCATGATGGTCGGGATCATGGTCATGAGCAGGGAGTCGCCGACGCCGGCGAGCGGTCCCATGGTGCCGATCTTCAGGTCTTGGACGGCGTCCGCCGCCGCTAGGCCGTCGCGCTCCTCCATGGCCACGCAGGCGCCAAGGATGATGGCGGCGAGCCAAGGCTGGGTGTTGTAGTAGCGGAAGTGGTTGTTGAGCGCTTGCTTATAGTCCTCGTCGTTCGTGTAGATCTTCCTCAGGACCGGCGAGAGGGCGTAGGCGACTGAGGCGCCCTGCTGGGTCTGGTAGTTGAAGGTGCACACGCTCATGAGCCAGCGCCAGTTCGCGTTGCGCAGGTCCTTCTTGGTGACCTTATAGCCGGAGGGCTTGCCCTCGGCGATGGCGGTGATGTTCTCGTTTTCCATGGTTACTCATCCTCTCCGATGAAGGCGTCTGCGGAAGCGTGGGCGGCGAACTCGGTGTCCCTCTCGGCACGCTGGTAGAACGCAATCGCGAGGGCAACGCCGACGATGGCGGCGCCGATGATGGGCACGTTCAGGAAGGCCGAGAGGAAGAAGCCGGCGAGCAGGTACTGGAAGTACTTGGCGGTTGGCATGTAGCGGAGCAGCATGGCGATACCGACGGCCGGGAGCATCTTGCCGGCGAGGGTGAGGCCGGAGAGGAACCACTGGGGCATGACCTCGAGGAGCCAGTTGACGGCGGGCTGGCCGAGCGTCACGGAGACAAAGACGGGCAGGGCGGCGCACAGGCCGAAGAGCGCGGGGCAGACCCACAGGATGGCGTTCATCTGATTGAACTTACCCTCGTTGCAGAACTTCTGGGACTTCTCGACGACAAAGCCGTTGAGGATCTTGGCGACGACGTCGAGCTGGATGCCGAGCATGCCGACCGGCAGGCCGATGGCGAGGCCCGTGTCGGAGCCCAGGGTCACGCCGTAGGCGGTGGCGATGATGGCCATCGTGCCGTAGTCGGGAATGGAGGAGCCGCCGAAGCCCGCGACGCCGAGCTGCATGAGCTGAATGGTGCCGCCGATGACAAGGCCGGTCTTCCAGTCGCCCATGACGACTCCGGTGATGAGGCCCCAGAAAACGGCGTAATTGACGAAGATCATCGGGATGCCGTAGTAGTCCACGTGCTTGATGAAGGCCAGCAGGGTCAAAAGGACGACCTGCAGGATAGTGAAGTTGACCATATTTCCCCCCTTAGATGAGGTCTGCGACGGAGACGGGCTTGTCGGCGGGCACGAACTGGGCCGTCACCTTGACGCCACGGGCGATGAGCGCCTTGTAGCTCTGGACGTTCTCGGCGGAGGCGTAGGCGCGCTGGGTGAGCTGGATGCCGTCCTCCTTGACGAGCGAGCCGCCGACGACCAGCGACGGGAGCTCGACGCCCGACTCGACCAGGCGAAGCATCGTCTCGGGCTCCTTGGCGATGACGAAGACCTTCTCGCGGTCGTACTTGCCCGCGGCGAAGTTCTTGAGCGCGGTCTGCTCGGAGATGATCGAAACGGCCATGCCCGCGGGGCGCGCCATCCTCATGGTGGACTTCAGGACCTCGTCGCCGGCGACCTTGTCGTCGATGACCATGACTCGGGTCGCGCCCGACACCGGGGCCCACTGCGTCACGATGATGCCGTGAAGCAGGCGATTGTCGATTCGTGCCATAACAACACTCATGTTTGCTCCTATCAAATGAAGTTTTGCGTTCGGTACTGCCTCGGCGCTATCCGGATTCGCGCCGGGCAAGGGGTTATCGGATTATTGAGGACGCGCGGTCAGCTTGCGGCGGCGCGGGGAAGGTCACTCGTCGAGCAGGAGGTCCGAGGAGCCGAGGCGCTCTTCTCGCGCCGGGGCGGCGCTCACGCTTATGTAGTCGAAGACATATGCGATCTCGCTTACGGGAACCTCTACGCGATAACGCGTCGAGATGCTCGAGAAGCTCTGCCTGAAGGACTCGATGAAATCGGCGCGTTCCTCCTCGAAGCGGCCCTGGCCAACGTAGGTCTCAATGGGGTTTCTGGTAACAAGGCGCTCGACGAGACAGCAGAGGTGAACGTAGAGCCCAATGATGGCGTTGCTGCCGATCTTCTCGCCTGTCCTGCGCTGAAGCTCGTGCACGGCGCTCTCGATCTCATGGAATAGCCGCTCCGGGTCGAGGATGGTGATGGAGCGGATGACGTTCTGCAGCGTCATGTTCGAGAGCAGCTTCTCGTGGAAAGAAGAGAGCTCGGAAGCGTCAAGCCACCTGCCGAACACGGCATCAACCTTAGAGGCGGACGCCGTCGACATGATGTCCTCGAGGGCGACGAAGGGGACGGAGGCGACCCCGGGGTCTCCCGTGCCGATGACGGCGCAGACGCGGTGCTCGGAGAAAACGGCGTCGTTCGACCCGTTCGCGACGAGCTGCTTGAAGGGCCTCGTGAGCAGGCGCGCGCCTATGGTGCGCGGGAGGCTCTGCGAGACGAGCTGGCGTATCCTCTCCGCGGCGTCGACCCCGGACTCGGAGCAGAAGACGATGGCGTCCTCACGGTTGACGCGCTCGATCACCTTGCAGTGCGTCACGCACGCGGCGGTCGCATCGCCAAGAACCTCGGCGATGGACTTGCCGCCGAGCAGCCCGACCCCGATCTCGAGCGCAAGACCGGTAGAGACGTTGTTCACCACGCCGATAGTGGAGTCGGTAACGTTCTCGAGGGCCTTATAGGCCTCCTCCAAGGAGCCCATGTCGACGAGGAACACGACCCCGGTGCAGTAGGAATGGCGGTCGACGAGGCGCTGGAGCGGACCGACGATGTCCTTCAGCTGCTGGTCGTAGGGCATGTCGACAGCCTCGTACACATGCATGCCGAGCATACGGTTCGCCGCGTCGGCGATGCTCGTCGCCGTTGAGTAGCCGTGGGACAAGATGACGCAGAGCGTCCGAAGGGCCTTCGCATCGCGAGACTCCGATGCGACGCACAGCGTCAGAAGCGTCTTCGTGAAGTGATCGAGCGAGATTCCCAGCGCCCCTTCCACGTCTGCGGCGACCTGATCGGAGACACTCGAGGCAAACGGCAATTCGGAGGTCACGGCACCGAGGAGATGGGAGATTTGCTCCGCACAGGCAGACTTTCGCTTAGCCAGGCCGATACCCGGCCACAACTGCAGGCAAATCTCCTGGGCCAGTAGAAAAGCGACCTTCCTCGAAAGCTCGATGCCATAAGAAGAGCCTGCGTCGGCAAGGACCGCGCCCACGACGCGCTCGAAGGCGCGCGACCTCGAGGAGGCGACGCCGTGGTCGAAGATCAAGTGATCCTCAACGCCGCGCACAGCGGAGACAGCTTGCGAGACAAGCTCGGAGACAGAGAGCTCCCCGGCGCAGAATCGCTCATCGAGGGAGCACAGGGCATCGAGCGCCTGCTCGACCGGCCCTGTGCTCTCGGCGGCATCCAGAGACGCGTCGATCAGAACGCCATCGTCGGGCTGTTGATCGATCTGCGCGGAGGAGAGGAGCCCGCTGGGAAGAAGATACGGGCGAACGACGACGTAGTCGCCCTCGCGATTGAGGAACGCTTTGGCGCAGCAGTTCGTCACGCAGGCGCGCAAGCCGGCGATGTTATCGGAAAAGTCCGCGTTCACGAGGCAACGGTATGCGCCGCGGCTGATCTTCACATCAGAACCGATTCGGCACCCCTCGCTGCGCAGGAAGCTCAAGATGAGATCCTCGCGCTCCTCGGGGGTCCGCTCCTTGAGTGAGGGGACGCGGGCACAGATGGGCATTTTGCTGTAGGCCGAGGAAACCTTCAGGTCATCGGCGGATAGCGTCGTCGAAAGAACGAGGCGAGCGCGCGGCGCATCCTGGGAGGCATCGAGCCCGAGGGCCGTCGCAAGGCAGTGCTCCATCGCAGAGGGAGAGAGTGCCTCGATGCCGTTGACAAAGACCACACCCCCGCGCGCTTTCGCGATCGACTCGTCAAGAAGCCCGTTGAACGAGGCGGCGTCCGGGACCCCGGCGCAGTCGATGCGCACATAGGAGGAGTCGCGGGACAGCAAGCCCTGGTTCTTGCCGTACTCGTACACAAGGCGAGAAAGGAAAGACTTACCGACACCCACGCCGCCGCTCAAGAGGATGGGCAGGCCAAACGGAGGGTACTGAACCGCAGCCTTGCACTGCTCGACAACGGAGCTGAGGCTCATGTCGAAGCCCACGGCACGCGCGAAGTCGCGGTGATCGGCGATTCCCGTCGCCTGGATGAGGTCGGCGAGCGAGGCGTACTCGCTTGCAGAGAGCTTTACCTGAAAACGCTTCTGGAACGCGCGGCGATGAAAATAACGGACAGGCCTGCCCGCCACCTTAACCACAAGACCGGCGCGAACAAGGTCGTTGAGGTACTGGCTCGCCAGGCTCCTGGAGATGATGAGCGTCTCGGCGATGTCGGAGGTGGACAGACGGGCAAGGTCGTCGAGCGAGACGGCAGAGGTGAGGGCCTCGAGATGCTCGAGAATCCTGTCCCTCATGTCGACGGGTTTCTTTGCCAAGCTGTCCTGTGTGGTCTTGTCCATGACTTCTTACCTCCTCGTACAAGGAGTATAAGGGGAGAACAGAGAACGGAAGGGGGCGCGTGGGGGAATCAACAGCTCCGAGGAAAAGTCCACCACTTGAGGGGCAGAAAACAACGGCCATTGAACATTCAGGGCCGACGCTCAACACTTCGGCTCGACACTTCGCTTTGGAAAGGGCCCGGCGCGCCGGGGTCCCAACATAAAGAAGGGCCCCGGCGCGCAGGGCCTAAAGCTTAACCATGCGCGCGGCGATGCGGGCGCAGTCGCAGGCGGCCTTCTTCTCGAAAGTGTTGTAGTCACGACCCGGCCCTCGGCGCAGGGCTTGTCGCTGATGGCGCGCACGACGACGAGGGGCACGCCGTTGAGATAAGCGGCCTGCGCGATGGTGCAGCCCTCCATCTCGCAGCACAGGTCGCCGAAGGTCGCGAGGATTCGCTCCTTCTGTTCCGCGGGCGAGACGAACTGGTCGCCGGAGACGACGCGGCCCTTGAGGACCTTAATGTCGGGGGCGGCGGCGGCCGCGGCGGCGCACGTCGCCAGCAAGGGCCGGAACGGATCGCGCAAGATCAAGGCGTCGCCCGGGAGGTCGGGCGTTACCGTCAGCCGGCGCCGCGTCTGCCGCATCATGAGGGAGAACGGCCTGGCCGGCGCATACGGCAGGAAGAGGTTCAAGGTGCACCCCGGGGCGGTCAACGAGGCCGACGTGTCGAACGTCGTCGCGCGCGGCTTCGGCGGCAGGGCGCCGTGCACCCATATATGCAGCGACTTGGTCTGCGTGCGCGTCGGGGCGTCGTGGAACTACGTCTGCCTGCTCGTCGACCTCTGCAACGGGGAGATCGTCGGCCACTCCGAAGGACCGAGGAGGGACGCGCGAGCTCCGAGCCAAGCTCTTGGATTACGTGCACTGGTACAACAACTTCAGGATCCACTCGACGCTGGGCTACATGTCGCCGGTCGAGTTCAGGGAGGCGGGGCCGTCCCTCCCGGAATCGTCCAAATAAGTGTTGCCAATCCATAGCCAATCCAGCCATCATCTTCGCGAAGGCGGACGTCAGGAAAAGCTCGGCTTGAGCTCGGTCGGACGCGGTCTGTGGGGCATCATTCAGGCTCAGGGGGTCTCCTTGTCTTCTTCGGTCGCAACCTGAATGATAGGGACGGCCCCTTCTCTCTTTCCCCTTCGTTTTCGACGCGTCACCCTCTCGGCGGGCTTAAGGCCCGCGCTCGCGGGTGCAGGGGCTACGCCCAAACCCCAAAAACGTAACGCCGTGCTCGAAGCGTTTCCGGACGTCAGCGTAATCTCAAATCCCGTTCGTCAACTCATGGGCAAGCCACCTGAGACTACTCATTTCTCCTACTGGCAATGAAGACCTGCGACCTGCAGTTTTGCAAACTGCTTGAAAGCCACCTGCGTTGATTCACTTCCTATTGCAGCTGGCGGCTTGCACGCGAAAAGGCATTTAAGTTTCAAAACGGGCTTTTTCGGCGCTATCGAGCCTCCAAAGGCATCCCGCCGCGCCCTTTGGGACAAAAACAAAAACTCAAAGCCCTGAGTTCGAAAATAGTTTTTGGAGTTGTCCCGACTTTTGTCCCCGAAGCCGACGAAACGCGACAGGGTGTCACCTGGCGGCACTCGATTCGAGACGGCACCGAAAACTGGATGCAACCGGAATGACGGGACGGCAGAACCGAAGCCATCGAGTGGGGATAGAAAAAGGCCCGGGTGCCGTGGCATCCGGGCCTTTGCTAGCAACTTGATGTTGCGGGCAGCTTAGAACTTGTGGCCGCACTTCTTGCAGACGCGCAGCTTGTTCTTGCCGTCCTTCTCGTGACCGACGCGGGTAACCTTACCGCACTCGGGGCAGACGAGATTGACGTTGGAGGCGTCGATGGGAGCCTCCTGCGAGACGATGCCGCCCTGCTGGTTGGCAGCGTTGGGCTTGACGGCCTTCTTGACGACCGAAACGCCCTCGACAACGACCTTGTTCTCGGCGGGGAGAGCACGCAGGACAACGCCCTGCTTGCCGCGATCCTTACCAGAGAGAACCTGGACCTTATCGCCCTTCTTGATATACATATATCTCCCCTAACTACAGGGTCTCGGGAGCGAGCGAGACGATCTTCATGTACTTCTTGTCACGAAGCTCGCGAGCGACGGGCCCGAAGATACGGGTGCCGACGGGCGAACCATCGTTGTTGATGACAACGCAGGCGTTCTCATCAAAGCGAATGTAGGAGCCATCCTTGCGGCGGATCTCCTTAACGGTGCGAACGACGACGCAACGGACAACGTCCTTCTTCTTGACGTTGGCGCCAGGGGTAGCCTCCTGGACAGCACCGATGAACACATCGCCGATGCCTGCATAACGACGCTTGGAACCGCCAAGCACCTTGATGCAGCGAATCTTGCGAGCGCCGGAGTTGTCGGCGACGTTCAGCATGGTTTGCATCTGAATCATGGTAGATGTTCCTCCGAACTAAGAACCGAAGAGAGGTGCGCAGCCTTTATACGGCCCGTGGTATGCAAGCCAGGCATACGCACATCTTCGGAAACGTACAAGTCGTAAGAGCGACTGCTTATTTAGCGCGCTCGACGACCTCGATGAGGCGCCAACGCTTCATCTTGGACATAGGACGGGTCTCCATAACGCGGACGGTATCGCCCACGCCAGCCGTGCACTCCTCGTCGTGAGCGTGCAGCTTCTTGGAGCTGGTCATCATCTTGCCGTACTTGGGGTGACGCTTGCGCTCGGTGATGGTGACAACAATGGTCTTGGCACCGGAGACGGAGGTAACGACACCCGTACGGACCTTACGCGAGTTACGCGAATCAGTCATGTTCTCTCCTTAGGTCCTACTCGGCGACAGCGGACTTCTCCGCTGCGATCTCGCGGGCGCGCTGCTCCGTGAGGACGCGAGCGATGTCCTTCTTCACGGTGTTGACGCGAGCGGTGTTGTCCAGCTGGCTGGTGGCCATCTGGAAACGAAGGTTAAAGAGCTCGGCGCGCATTTCCTTCAGCTTCTCAACGAGCTGAGCGTCCGAGAGCTCACGAATCTCTGCGGGCTTCATTAGTTCTCCTCCTTGGCGGCGGCGGCGTCCTCAGCAGCCCACTTGGCCTCGAGAGCGGCCTCCTCAGCCATCTCCTTCTCGATGCGCTGCTCAGCGTTCTTGGCAGCAACAATCTTGGTCTTGATGGGAAGCTTGTGCTGTGCAAGACGCAGAGCCTCGCGAGCGACCTCCTCGGGCACGCCCTTGACCTCGAACATGATGCGGCCGGGCTTGACGACGGCCACCCACTCCTCGGGGTTACCCTTACCAGAACCCATGCGAGTCTCGGCAGGCTTCTTGGTGATGGGCTTATCGGGGAAGATCGTGATGTAGACACGACCGCCACGCTTCATGTAGCGGGTCATGGCAATACGAGCGGCCTCGATCTGACGGTTGGTGATCCAATGGGCCTCGAGAGCCTGGATACCAAACTCGCCGAAATGCAGCTCGGTATTACCCTTGGCCTGGCCCTTCATGGAGCCACGCTGCACCTTGCGGTGAAGAATACGCTTAGGGGCAAGCACTACTGACCCCTCCTCTCGGAGTTACGACGACGAGGACGGGAAGAGCCCTCGAGTGCAGGGTTGGGAACAGGCTGGCCCGGGAGCTTCTCGCCCAGGTAGATCCAGACCTTCACGCCGCAAGCGCCCATGGTGGTGCTGGCGACAGCCGTGCCGTAGTCGATCTTGGCACGGAGGGTGTGCAGAGGCACGCGACCCTCGCGGTACCACTCACGACGGCCCATCTCGGCACCGCCAAGACGACCGGAGCACTGGATACGGATGCCCTTAGCGCCGGCCTTGCGGGCAGACTGGACAGCCTTGCGCATAGCGCGACGGAAGGCAACGCGGCCCTCGAGCTGCTCGGCGATAGACTGAGCAACGAGGTTGGCGTCGAGCTCGGGGCGCTTGATCTCGACAACGTCGACGGAGAGCTGGCCCTTGGAGACGCCAGCGACCTTCTCGAGCTCGGTGCGGAGAGTATCGATCTCGGCACCCTTCTTACCGATGACAACGCCGGGGCGAGCGGTGAGGATGATGACCTTCACCTTGTCGCCAGCGCGCTCGATCTCGACGCGGGAGACAGCTGCGCGGGAAAGACGCTTCTCGAGGTACTTGCGGATCTCGAGATCGTTACCGAGGGTCTTAGCGTAATCCTTCTCTGCGAACCAGCGGGAGCGCCAGTTCTCGGTGATGCCAAGACGGAAGCCGGTGGGGTAGACTTTCTGACCCATACAGCTTTACGCCTCCTTTCGAGGAGCAACGACGACGGTGATGTGGGAAGTACGCTTCAGAATGCGAGAAGCGGAACCCTTGGCGCGGGGACGGATGCGCTTAAGCGTCGGACCCTCGTCAACATAGGCAGCGGCGACAACCAGGTTGTCGGCACGCAGACCGTTGTTGTTCTCGGCGTTCGCAACGGCGGAACGGAGAACCTTCTCGACATCCACGGCGACGGCGCGGTCGCAGAAGTGGAGGATGTCGAAGGCCTGAGCGACAGGCTTGCGGCGGATCAGATCGACCACCAGGCGGGCCTTGCTGGGGGAAACACGCACGTACTTAGCGACGGCGCGAACCTCGGTGGCCTCAGTTTCAATAGACTTAGTTGCCATTTACGGTTAACCCCCTATTTGGCCTTGTGGCCACGGAACGTACGAGTCGGCGCGAACTCGCCGAGCTTGTGACCAACCATGGACTCGGTAACATACACGGGCACATGCTTGCGGCCGTCGTGGACGGCGATGGTGTGACCAACCATCTCGGGGAAGATGGTGGACGCGCGGGACCAGGTCTTCACGACGTCCTTCTTGCCAGCCTCGTTCATCGCGGTGATACGCGAGAGAAGGCGAGTCTCCACGAACGGGCCCTTTTTGAGACTTCTGCTCATAAGTGCTTTCTCCTAAAACTCGGTATCCAAAATTACTTCTTACGGCGACGAATGATGTGCTGGTTCGAGACCTTCTTCTTCTTGCGCGTACGAAGGCCCTTCGTCGGCTTACCCCAGGGGGTAACAGAGGGACGACCAGAGGTGTGGTTCTTGCCCTCGCCACCGCCGTGCGGGTGGTCGACAGGGTTCATGACGGTACCGCGGACGGTCGGGCGCACGTTCATGTGACGCTTACGGCCGGCCTTGCCGATGACGATGTTGGCGTGATCGGCGTTGCCGACCTCACCGACGGTGGCGCGGCAGGTAACGAGGATGCGGCGCATCTCGGAGGAAGGCATACGGACGATAGCGTACTTGCCTTCCTTACCCATCAGCTGGCAGGAGTTACCGGCGGAACGGGCGATAGCAGCGCCCTTGCCCGGCTGGAACTCGACGGCGTGGATGAGCGTACCGACGGGGATGTCGGCGAGGGGCAGAGCGTTGCCCGGCTTGATGTCGGCGTCAGAACCGGACATGATGGTCTGACCGACCTCGAGGCCCTTGGGGGCCAGGATGTAGCGCTTCTCACCGTCAGCGTAGTGCAGCAGAGCGATGCGAGCGGAACGGTTCGGATCGTACTCGATCGTGGCAACCTTGGCGGGCACGCCGTCCTTGTTGCGCTTGAAGTCGATCACGCGGTAACGACGCTTCACGCCGCCGCCCTGGTGGCGGGTGGTGATGCGGCCGTTGTTGTTACGACCGGCCTTCTTGGGCAGGGGCTCGAGAAGGGACTTCTCGGGCTTGGTGCAGGTGATCTCAGAGAAATCGGAGATCGTCTGCCAACGCCTACCAGCGGAGGTCGGCTTAAGGTGCTTTACAGCCATTACAATCCCTTTCAATAGGAATCCGTTAGCCATCGCAGACAGGGATTCGAGGTTCTGCCTCGGGTGCGATGACACCGGACGTATACACGGTTCCGGGCGTGTCCATTTTATACGCCCGAAACCTTGAGCTCTCGCCTCCCCTATTTGGGAGGCATGAGCTCACTCAACAGCAGCGAGTCTTAGGCCTGGTTGCCAAAGACCTCGATGGTGTCGCCCTCGGCCAGCGTGACGATGGCCTTCTTCCAAGAACGGGTCTTGCCGGCGACATAGCGCACGCGCTTGGTCTTGGGCTTGACCGTCAAGGTGTTCACGCGAACGACCTTGACGCCGAAGATCTCCTCGACAGCGTCCTTGATCTGATACTTGTTAGCATCCTTGGCGACCTCGAACGTGTACTTGTTCTGCTCCATGCCGGAGAAGGAACGCTCGGACACGATCGGACGGATGATGATCTCGTGGGCGGTCATTTATGCAAGCACCTCCCCGAAGTGAGCGGCGATGTCGGCGGGCATCAGCACAGCGTTGTTGTTGACGAGATCGTAGGTGTTGGCCTCGTCAGCGGTGATGATGAACGTCTTGGGAATATTGCGGAACGACAGGTAGGCGTTGACGTCCTCATCGCGAACGATGATGGTCAGACGCTTGCCCTCAAGGCCAAGAGCCTTGAGCATGGCAACGGCAGCCTTGGTGGAAGGCTTCTCGAAGCCGTAGTCGTCGACGAGCACGAGCTCGCCATCGGCCAGCTTGGCGGACAGCGCGGAGCGCATAGCCAGCTTGACCTCCTTGTTGTTCATACGCTTAGCGTAGGAACGGGGCTTGGGGGCGAAGACAACGCCACCGTGACGCCACTGGGCAGCACGGATGGAACCCTGGCGGGCACGGCCGGTGCCCTTCTGACGCCAAGGCTTCTTGCCGCCACCGGAAACCTCAGAGCGGCCCTTAGCGGACTGGGTGCCCTGACGCCAAGAGGCCATCTGGCACTTGACGATGTGGTGCATAACGTGGATGTTCGGCTCGATGCCGTACACCTCAGCGGCGAGCTCGGCCTCGGCGACCTTCTTGCCCTCGCTGTTCTTTACTTCAAACTTTGCCATTTAAGTGTTCTCCTTGGTATGACGCTGGGCTAAATGGGCTGGGCCCTTAGGCCATACGGATGGCGACGAGACCATTCTTGGCACCCGGGACAGCGCCCTTGACCAAGATGAGGTTCTGCTCGGCATCGATGCGGACAACGGAAAGGTTCTTGACGGTAACGCGCTCGTTACCCATGTGACCGGCCATCTTGACGCCCTTGAGGACGCGCGCAGGATAGGCGCACTGACCGATAGAACCGGGGTGACGCTGGAAGTGAGAACCATGCGTCATAGGACCGCGGCGCTGACCCCAGCGCTTGATGCGACCCTGGAAGCCCTTACCCTTGGAGGTACCGATGACGTCGACCTTCTCGACATCAGCGAAATCAGCGACGGTGACGACCTCGCCGACCTTGTGCTCCTCGCCGTTCTCGACGCGGACCTCACGAAGGAAGCGGACAGGCTCGACGCCAGCCTTGGCGAAGTGACCAGCCATGGGCTTGTTCACGTTCTTGGCCTTGATGTCGCCGAAACCGATCTGGACGGCGTCATAGCCGTCGGTTGCCTGAGTTTTAACCTGCGAGACAGCGCAGGGGCCAGCCTGGATGACCGTGACGGGAACGACGTTATCGTCCTCGTCCCAAACCTGGGTCATGCCAATCTTGCGGCCGAGAATCATGCTGATCAAGATATGATCCCAACTCTCGCGTGGTCTTGGGACAATGCGTACACCACCGAGCGTACGCCCCTAGAGGACCACTACTTACACGACGTGCTCCCCAGCCTTGTATTTCGCCCGGACTACCTGACAACCCTATTAAGCAGGCATTTTGTCCAGCCAGAATACTCCCCTAGTTACACACAGCTGTTTAGTATACACGGCTGCGGGCGTATCCATCGAGATTCATATTTCACTCACATTGTTTACGCAGGTAAAGTGCGCGGAGTCGCCTAGGGCCGGCAGAGCGGCGGCGAAATATATTAAGGTTGCTGCTCTGCCGGGCTTGGGAGACGACACGTTGACGCCTGCTTAACTCTGCTCGCTCAGGCTAAAGACTTTGTTGGGGATCCACTATTTGTTGGAGGGTGAATTTGCTTTGAAGCGGTTTGCCTTCCGCCTGTGGCTTTTTTGAATTGGCGGCTGACGCTGCCGCGACTTATTGCCAAGAGGACTTCAACACCATCGGCGCTCATGAGACGAGCGGGACACGGCGACCTCCTCAAGGCAGAAGAGGAAGGCCCGCGCTCCAGCTCCATTATCGCGGCATCCCGTTTCGGGGCGAAGAACTAGAGCACCGAGAACCGGATGAAATTGTACGTGCAGATCACGATGATGAGCACGAGGGCGAACACGTAGAGCTTATCGACCGCCGCCGAGTCCATCCGGCGCAGCAGGCGGCGCCCCACGACCGACCCAAGCACCGCCATCGCCGCCATGCCCAGCAGGACCACGGGGAGGAACGCGGGCACGCTGCCCGTGGCCAGCGTGTAGATGAGGCTCGCCGTCTGCGAGAACGCGATGATGAACAGCGACGCCTGCGCGGCGGGCTTGCTCTCCATGGCGAAGAAGAAGACGAGGATGGCCAGGTTGAAGGGGCCGCCGCCGATGCCGAGGAAGGACCAGCACGCCCCGGCGCAGAACCCTATGAGCGCCTGCGCCCACGCATTCTCGAGCTTGAGGCCCTTGATGCGCGCCTTGTTGAGCGTGTAGGCCAGCACGAGGACGGCGAGCACGATGAGCACGGCGGCCTGGACCGCGCCGACGAGCTCGGCGTCGGGGAACACGGACCCCAGCCGGTTGAACAACATCTTGCCGATCACGCCGCCCACCGCGGAGCTGACGGCGATGGGCGACATCGCCCGCGCGTCGATATCAGACTGCCCGCTCGCCGCGTTCTGCGCGAGCGTGGAGAGCGACATGATGAGCACCGACATGCTCGAGAGGAAGCTCACCGTGCTCACGCTCATGACGTTCATCGCGTCGACCACGGGCTTGATGATCACGCCGCCGCCGATGCCACAGAGCGGCCCCAGAAGCGACGCCAGGAAGCATACCGCGAAGACCAAGATGTATTGAGGACCCATCCGAACAAGCTCCTATCGATCGAGCAACACCCTATGCAACGAATTGCAAGCGTTCGTATCATTCAAAACCGCAGCGTATGGTTGTGGACTTTTACATATCTCGAACGCTGCTGCGCGATATGTCCCTATTTACGCCGCTCATGCGGAGCACCGTTGCGCCAAGGGCTAGGCGTCCCCGCCAATCTGCCTGCCGAGTCCATCAATGGCCCGCGCACCGTCTCGACACGCCGCTAGTAGTTAGCGAAGTAATCCTGGTTGAAGATGCACGCGTAGACGACGTCGAGCAGCAGCGCGGTGGAAACGCTCATGGCGAAGTGCCCGATGTTGTCCTCGCGGTGCATCCGGACAGGAAGTTGATGGTCGCCACGTCAGCGACACCCACGGCGTCCATCACGGGCTTAATGATGATGCCCCGCCGACACCGCAGATGGCACTGATGGTAGAGGCGAAAAACGCAATGGCGAATACGATTGCTAGCATATGAAGCGCCTAGACTCTTCCCTACTTGTCAGGCATGGCTGCTGCGAGCGTCCGCTCAGCGCGCTCGCAATAGGACGCGGCGCGCCCCTCGTCACCCTTGTTCTCGTACTGAACCGAGAGCATCTGGCAGAGCAGGGCCTCTTCCATGCCAGCCGCCTCCGACAACGCGCGCTCCATCTCGTCGATATAGGCATACGAGCCCTTGAGGAAGACGTCATAGGTGCGACGGTCGGCACGCGCAGCCTCGCGATCACCGTGCTCCTCGAGGTAGGAGAGCACCTCGCGTGCGTGGGGCTCATCCCCGATCTCCACGTAGAAGGAGAACGCCTTTGCCGCCAGCGCGAGTGTCTGCTCCTCGCTCATCTTGAGCGAACCCATCTCGCGGATGATGCGCTCGGATGCCTCGACGTCATCCATGGCAAGAGCTGCGTTCAAGCGCATGAAAAGCACGTTGTACTTGGGGTACAGCACGCTAGTGAGCGGGCGGTTCAGGACCTTGAGGTAGTTGTTGAGGTCGCCCTCGCGCAGGTACGCCTCGAGCTTGGCGAAGGTTGTGCGCTTTTGGACCTCCATGTAAATGGTGAACCCGACCGCAACCACTACGACCACAATGCCGATCGTCTTCATATCCATGGATAGGCCTTTCTCTTAACGTTGGAGGCGCGAGGGCCGGGGGCGCTCAAGCATAACGGCGGGCGCACGTCCCGCCACCAACTCGCCGTCACGAACATATCCCTCTTCGCGACCAGCGAGCTCCTCAATCAGGCAGGCACGGAGCACGGCGATGCGCGCGGCGCGCTCCGGAGCGTCGATGAGGTCGTGCTCCTCACGCGGATCGGCGTCCAGGTCGAAATACTGCTCCACCCCGGTCCGTGTGAACCAGATGTACTTGTCATGCGGGGTCACGATCCACTGGTTGGACTGCTCGCGGCTGCCGCTGTGCTCGCCGTGCAGGTATGCACGGTTCAGCGGCGCGGCGCCGGTAAGCTCGCCCATGAGCGAGGCGCCCTCCACGCCCTCGGGCACGGGCAGGTCGCACGCCTCGAGGATGGTGGGCATAAGGTCCATGAGTTCCACCGTGCTCTCGCTCACGCCGCGAACGCGCTCGCCGCCCGGCACATCGACGTTTTTGCCCACGTGCACGATGAAGGGGATGCGCGCGGAGCCCTCGTAGGGCAACACCTTGCGAAAGAGACTGTGGTCAAAGAGCATCTCGCCGTGGTCGGAGCAGAACACGATCACGGTGTCGTGGTAGGTCTCGTCGTTCTCGAGCGCCGTGATGAGCCGGCCGATCTGGTGGTCCATATGTGTGATGCAGGCATAATAGCCCGCCATGGCCTCGCGGCGCAGCTCGGCGTCGCGGCAGCCGTGCACGCTGTCCAAGATCATGCCATCGCGCTCGGTGGCATCGGCGTCATCCCAATCGCCAGCGGCAGGCGCGCGCAGCTCCATGTCGCGGTACAGATCGAAGTAGGTCTGCGGCGCGTCGAAGGGCGGGTGGGGCCGCACGAAGCTCGTCATGAGGAAGAACGGGCGCGTGCGATCGCGGGTCTCCAAAAAGCGGATGGACTCGTCCACCACCCAGTTGGTGGGGTGCAGGCGCTCCTCGTAGGCCCAGGGATGGGTGATCCAGGAGTTGTTCTCAACGCCCGAACCGTTCACGTCGGCGAATTCGCCCAGTTCATTTTTGAGGAAGCGCATGTAGTCGTCGGAGACGTTCTGGTGCATCCAGTACGGCAGGTTCGCCTTGCGGTAGTGGCCGATGTAGCCGTCATGCAGGCGCATGTGCTCGAAGCCGCAGCCCAAACGCGGCGGATGCACGTGCATCTTGCCTACCACGGCGGTCTGGTAGCCGCCGTCGCGCATCTCCTGCGCGAGCATATGGTCGTACTCCCACGCGATACCGTCCTGGTAACCCACGCGGCCCGTGCCCGCGGGCGTCTTGCCGCAAAAGAGGGCGGCGCGCGCCGGGATGCAACTCGGGCAGGCGGAGTAGGCGTTCTCGAACAGCATGCCGTCGGCGGCGAGCGTGTCCAAGTAGGGCGTCTGCACGTCCGGATGGCCGTCGATACCCAGGCAGTCGCCGCGCATCTGGTCGCACATGATAAGGAGAACGTTGGGTTGCTGGGGCATAGGGAACTCCAAACTCACGGGAACGGGATGAAGATTGAGTGGTCAAGGCGGGAGGGGCGCAGAGCCCCACACAACTACGACGAGTCAAAACCCGGGCAGGATCAGCGCCGCGTGAACATGCGAGCCACGCGCTGCAGGCCGGGATAGGCGTACTCCAAAAACTCACGCAGCCCGCAGTAGCCCGCATCGTAATAGGCGATGTTCAGGCGCTTGCAGTTGCGATGGCAAATGCCCTCAAAGGGGCAATCGGCGCACCGCGCGCAATCGCGACGCGGCTCGTTCAAAAACATGCGCATGGTCTCACAGGTCGCCATTGCCTCAAGGGAATCGACGCGAATATCGCCCACGCGGTACTCATCCAGCGCATAGAAGTCGCACGGATACACCGAACCGTCGCTTTCCACCACGAACTGCGGAGCGCAGCGGCCGAGCATACCGCACTGCGACGGAAACTGCCCGAGCGCCATCTGCATGACGTTCTCGAACAGCCAGATGCTCACATAGCGCCCAGCACCGAGCTCGCGCCACCACAAGTCGAACAAGCGGCGGTAGAACGAGGAGAAGGCACGCGGGTCGAGCGAGAACGTGTCCCGCTCATCGTCGAGGCCCGGCAGGCACGGGATGAACTGGATATGGGTGATCTTCTCCTGCTTGATGAAGGAGAAGACGCGCTGTGGATGCGCCGCCATCTGCGAGGTGAGGACCGAGAGTATGTTGACGTCCACGCCGCGCTCGCGCAGCAGGCGAACGCCGCTCATGACGCGCGCGTACGTAGCGGCACCGTGCGCATCGGGACGCATCGAATCGTGCAGGTCGCGATAAGCGTCAACCGAGACTCCGATGAGGAACCCGTGCTCGCGGAAGAACTCGGCCCATTCCTCTTCGATCAGGTAGCCGTTGGTCTGCAACGCCCAGCTCACCCGCTGGTTCTCACGGCGCTCCTCCACCCGCGCGACGAACGAATGGAAGAAGTCAAGGCCGGCCAGGGTGGGCTCGCCGCCCTGGAAGGCGAAAGAAATGTGCGCATCACTCGCCACGGCGAGTGCACGGTCGATGATGGCACTTGCCACGTCTTCGCCCATGACGCGGGCGCTCCGCTCCTCGCGATGAGCAGCGACATCGCAGTAAAAGCAGTACCTGCACCGCATGTTGCAAGCACTCGATGCCGGTTTTATCAAAAAGCCAATATGCTTCGCGCACATGGCACATACCCCCCCTTCGCACAGGCTAGCCCTCACTCATCGGGCCGGAAACCACCTCCTTACCCGAGGCGGCGCATCCGGCCCGCACAATCACCGCATGAATCTTAGGCCAAGCCCAGGCGCTCCTTTTGCTCGGCCGGGGACTCATGCTCCTCCAGGCCGCGCAGCAGCAGGTCAATCATGCGCTGTTCGGCGTGGTCGTCCTTGCCGGCGAGATTATTAACCTGGCCGTAGTCACTCTCAAGGTCGAACAGCATCGTCTGCTCGACCTCGGCGAGCGGCGTGGCTCCCTCGATCTGGGCCGGCTTCTTACAGGGGATCTTGAACAGCGGGTACTTGGTGCGTTTGAAGTAGCGGCCACACTCAATCTCCTCCGGGCAGTCCGAACCCATCTTTTTGCGGATGGTGTGCGGCAGTGCGGTGTACTCGAAGCACGGCTGGTTGCCGGCGACCGGCGCGCGGAAGTAGGTGTAGCGGCCGTCGGTGACGTTGACGGTCATGGCGTGCACGCCGTACAGGGCGTAGCCACGCGTGGGCGCGTCAGCATCCGTCATGAGCGGCACGAGGGAGGTGCCGCACACATCTGCGGGAATCTCGCAGCCGTGGGCCTCAAGCACCGTGGGCATGATGTCGATTGCCTGAGTGAGCTGGCGGGCATGCTCGCCGGCGCGGGCGTTACCCGGGAAGTGCACAATGAACGGCAGATGCGCGAGCTCGTTATACAGGTGCATGTAGTTTTTGCCCATGTAGTCGCGCTCGCCCAGGAAATAGCCGTGGTCGGTGGTGACCATGACCATGGTATCGTCCAGCATCCCGCGCTCCTCGAGCTTGTCGATGAGCCTACCAAACCAGCGGTCGGTCATGGTGACGAGGGCCTTGTAGCGGCGCTGCAGGTAGTCCTCCGCGCCCTTGTTGACGTCGGTGGCGGAGACGCGCTTGTACTCAGGAATCTCGAAGTAGTCGCGGTCGAGCTCGCCAGTGCCGCCGTACATCTCCATGTACTTGTCGGGCACATCGAAGGGCTCGTGCGGGTCGAAGGCCTCAACCATAAGGAAGAAGTCGTCGGCCCCAGCATTGCCGTCGATCCAGTCGCAGGCGGACTGGAAGGTCTTGGGGCTCGGCATGTCCTCTTCGTTGGGCCAGAGCTGACGGTTCTTCTGGTACTGCTCGCGCACGCGCCCGTAGAAGGTCTCGGGCATGTTATTCGGCTCATCGATGCGGCTGACCCACGGGTCGCCCTCCTGGCCGCGGTAGTAATCCCAGGTGTTGAACTCCTGGAGGTAGCCCTCACCACCGGTGCGTAGGTAGTGGCAGTGGTCGGTGGTGATGTGGCAGAAGTTGCCGTTCGCGCGCAGGCAGGCCGGCAGCGTCACATCGAAGGGCTCGATGGGGCCCCAGGGGCGCTCGAGGAAGTTGTAGCGACCGGTGAGGATGTCGCGGCGGGCAGGCATGCAGGGAGCCGAGCCGATCCAGTGGTTGTCGAACACGCAGGAACGCTCGGCAAAGGCATCGAGATTGGGGGTCTGGACGTCGGTTGCGGGGTTGTAGCACGACAGGACGTCGCGACGCAGAGTATCCATGAGCACGAGGACGGTTCTCATTGGCATCCTTTCGATAGTTGGATTTGCCAGATGGCGATACGCCAAAGGCACATGGGCATAATGGAGCGCACCCCG
>UQPT01000001.1:0-103921 GCA_900543045.1 uncultured Collinsella sp. | reverse complement strand
TCAGCGTCTCCTGCACGGTGTTTTTCTCGATTTTGTATTTCATAGGTTCCTTCCTCAGTGAATAAAAACTGTCATAATTGCCGCCAGCATAGCCGCTATGACCGTCATGCCTATCGCCATGTGCAGGATGGATGCAAAAATGCCCGTGCTTGATACCCCTACTTCCGCGCCGTGACGCAGAGCCACTTTTTCTTTTTGTGTATCTGCACCTCGTGAAAACCCGCCTGCTCCAGACATGCCTTTAATTCAATGTCCTTGTAGATGGTCATGCCGCCGATGATCTGCGTCCACCTCTCGTCCTTGTCCGTATCGCCATTGCTCTCGTTGCAGATAAGAATTGTCCCGCCTGGCTTCAGCGTCCGCCAGACCTCACGGAAGCATCGGGGCAAATCAGGCCAAAAATAGACGGTCTCAAAGGCCGTGGCGGCATCGAAGTAGCTATCCTCAAACACCATATCCGCCACACTGCCTTGCAGAACGGCGCAACGCCCCTCCTGAATTGCAATTCGGTTGAGCTTTCTAGTCTTCTCCACGCTGACGGGCGAATAGTCGACGCCCTTGACGACGCCATGCGGGCATTTTTTCAGCAGCCGTTTTATGTTCGCCCCGCCGCCGCAGCCGCAATCCAGCACCTTGGCATTTGGCGCAAGTCGTAGAAATCGAAGTCCCCACCGCGCCACAGGGCTGTGGCCCAGATTCATCATGGCAACCATAAGTTTTCCGCCGAGGCCCACGGGCTTGCGGGTGTTTTCAAAGAACGACATCTGGCCCCTCCGATTTCGTGCATTCCGCATAGGTCAATGGGAACGAGGCCTTCAGCACCGCGCTTTTCTGCACCGCCCAGCCGTTTTGACGCGGGAACCGCAGGTATTCCTCGCTTGTCCCCCTGCTGGGGAGGGGGAATCCCGCCATACTCATGAAAAAGGCTTTTGCCTTGCCGGAAACCGAGTTCCCCGCGTGGGTGAAGGTTGGCGCGATGAGCACGCCGTCGTCCTTCAGTACCCGCCTGATTTCTTGCAGTGCCTTTTCCGGATGCGGCACTATGTGAAGCGCGTTGGACGCGATCACCACTTCGAAGGACTTCTGTGCATAGGGCAGGCGGAACATATCTTGTACGGAAAAGTGCAGCTTTGCGGATTGATTGTCCCGCTTTGCTTCAAGGATCATCTGTGCAGAAGCGTCCGTAGCCTCGATGTGCACCGCCGCATCCACGATGCTCTTTGCGATAAGCCCCGTGCCGGTGGCAACCTCCAGTACGGTTTTTGCTTTCACCACCGGCCTGATCAGCTCATACATCTTCTCATACGCCGCCCGGTCCTTTCGCATGAAACGGTCGTACCGACCGGCATTCTTGTCCCAGAAGCCCTTGCGTTCGTGCATGGCTATCGCCCCCCAAACAGTTAGAGCAATCTAACTATAACACACGAATCATGCAGTAAGATAAGGCTAACCTTATTTCTTGGCCGAGACGCATCTCTTCGGTTTTGCTTATAACGGTGTGAGTCAGATACTAAGCTGGAGCTGAAGAAGGAGCTTGGCGGACAGGTAGGTCGATACCGGTTCCCGGAACGGTGATCCAGCCAATTACACCAGGGCTCTAGTCATGCAGGTAAACCCAATCCATGACGGGAAATAGGTCCTTTTCTCTAGCTCGACGTCTTTCGGAGCTTGACGATTTGGACTGATGGAGGTGAGAAGTCCCTCACTGCGCCAATACCAGAAGATTGCGCTATAGACATCTCTCCGACCCTTTGAATCACCCCTTTTCACGCCACCCGCTACGAACCCCGGCGGAAACTAGGGAGTGATTAAAAAGGCGACCTGCGGTTTTGCGAATCAATTGAGTCATTCACAAAATCGCGAATTAAGGGCCTGATTCGCCCAAATTGCGCACGAATTGGCCCTTAGGCGGTACGACGCGACACGCATCGACAACACTCGGCCTGGATTAGTCACTGAGCGGGAATAGCGGGAACTGGCTTTTGAACTCGCGTTTTGATACCGTCGAGTACCGCCTGATGCTGTTTCGGCGCCGCCATAGAGTAAAGCCACCAGCGAAATAACGGGAATAAAAGCCTCCGGACCCTCTGGTTCGGAGGCTATCTTTTTGCATATCTGCCTAAAACGACTCCTTGCCAAAGCCCCTTGAGCATCGGGCGGCATTATTGAGTGTGGGCGTTATCGTAGGTATTTTTGATTTCTTCTGGCAAATTATCGGGAATCAGCGCCTTCACTCTATCCTCGTTGCCATCTTGGATTGCCTGCTCGTAGTACCAGCATTTGAACTTCAGCATGTCGAGCGCGCGGTTCATGTTCACGATCTCCGACTCCATGTGGGCCTTGCGCTCCTCGAACATGGCCTTGCGTTTGGGGTATGTTGAGGGACCCTCTGCGCACCATTCCATGAACAGCCGGATGTCCTTGATCTCCATTCCAGCCTTCTTTAGGCATTCGATGACCCGAAGCGCTTCGAGTTCCGTATCGCTGAATCGGCGAATGCCGGATGCCCGCTCCAGCCCCGGGAACAATCCCTGCTTGTCGTAATATCGCAGCGTTGAAGCGGGCAAACCGAACATTTCCGCCACCTGTCCGATTGTGTACATGGCTCCTCCGAAACAATGTCGAATTCATTCCTTGACCTAAAGTCAGGTTTAGGTATTACCTTCATTCTCGTCAATGTAAATCGGGAGCGCAAGGGGTATTCCGTAATGGGCAAAACGGTTTTGATAGTTTCTTCAAGTCCACGAAAGAATGGCAATTCCGAGACGCTGGCGGAGGCTTTCGCCAACGGCGCGCGGGAGGCAGGTCACAGCGTTGAGACCGTGCGTCTGCGCGAGAAGCAAATGGGCTTCTGCAGGGGCTGCCTTGCCTGCTTAAAGTTGGGGCGTTGCGTCATCCAAGACGATGCCGTGGAAATTGCCGCCAAAATGCACGATGCGGATGTGCTGGTGTTTGCAACGCCCGTCTACTACTACAGCGTCTGCGGCCAGCTCAAAACCATGCTGGACCGCGCTAACCCGCTTTTTGGCTCCGATTATGCATTCACCGAGGCATATCTGTTGGCGACGGCGGCGGAGAACGGGCGCTCGACCTTCGACGGGGCGAAAAAGGCGATGCAGGGATGGGTTGACTGTTTCTCCCGCTGCGCGCTCGCTGGAACGGTTTTCGCCGGCGGCGTGAACGGCGTGGGCGAAATCGCCGGGCATCCCGCTCTGGAGCAGGCGCGGCGAATGGGCATGGGAATCTAGCCGGGCTGTTTGGCCGCGCGGAAACAGATTTGTGCCAAAACTATCGACAGGAGGAAATCGATCATGGCAGTTAAACAGACGGCAGGCAGAGACGCCCTGGGGGAGTTCGCTCCCAAATTCGCACAGCTCAACGACGACGTGCTGTTCGGCGAGGTGTGGAGCCGAGAGAGTGAGCTCTCCCAGCGCGACCGCAGCGTGGTGACGGTGGTTGCCCTGATGTCGCAGGGGCTGACGGACTCTTCGTTCAAATATCACCTGATGTCCGCAAAGAACAATGGAGTGACCAGGACGGAGATAGCGGAAATCCTTACGCACGCGGCGTTTTATGCGGGTTGGCCCAAGGCGTGGGCTGCCTTCCGCATGGCGAAGGAGGTCTGGGCGGCCGACGATGCCGCCGACGCAAGGGCTCAGCACCAAAACGAGATGGTTTTCCCCATCGGTGCCCCCAACGACGCCTTCGCGAAGTACTTTATCGGGCAAAGCTACCTCGCGCCCCTTTCCACCGAGCAGGTCGGTGTCCACAACGTGACGTTCGAGCCCGGCTGCCGCAACAACTGGCACGTCCATCACGCCAAAAGCGGCGGTGGGCAGATCCTCGTCTGCGTGGCTGGTCGAGGGTTTTACCAGGAGTGGGGAAAGCCGGCACAGGAGCTGCGCCCCGGCGACGTGGTCAACATCGCCCCGGGGGTGAAGCACTGGCACGGCGCCGCGCCCGACAGCTGGTTCTCGCATCTCGCGTTGGAGGTTCCGGGCGAGGAGACCTCCAACGAGTGGCTGGAGCCCGTGGGCGACGATGCATACCTTAAAGCGACCAACAAGGAGGCTTAAGCACCGTCGCCCGTCCGCGCCGCCGAGAGCAGCGCGCCCAAATCTGCCTGAATCGCCTCTGCCTTGCTTCCGAGCTGCAGCGGAGCCGAGCCGTTCGAGATGTTGACGCTCAACAGGTGCGCATCCGGCAGCTTCGCGGTCATGCTCCAGAACGGGAGCGTGATGATGCCGGGGGTCATCTCGCCCACGCCGAGCTCCAGCAACAGCACGCGGCGATCGCTGCGCTCGCGCACGAAGCGCTCGTATCGTCCGAGGCTCTCGCGCCAGGCCGCACCCTGCAGAAACGTGTCGTCGCGCACCCACGGCACAAGCTGCCAGCCGCAGTGCGGGCATCGGGGGACATCCTCGCTGAGGACCTCGAACCCCGCCATGCCCGCGAGCATGCGCTCGACGTAGGGGCTCGCGTCGAAGAGCTCGTCGCAGCATGGCTGCTTGCACTGAAGGTGCGCGAAGCTTCCCTGATAGTTGCAGATCCTCTCGGTGGGAAACGTCTTCTCGACTTGGGTGTCCACATTGGTGCTCAGGATGAAGTAGTCCTTATGGCCGATGAGGGACCGTAGGTCGAGATAGGGCTGCGAGGTCGGCTCGCGCAGCATGAAGTCGATGTATCGCGCATAGTATGCCCATCGCTGCTCGAGGCTGGGGTAGAGGTGGTAGAAGCCGTCGAAAAGGCTCTTGAAGCCAAAGGCTTGCTGCCAGTCCATCATTCCGGCGCGCGCCATGCCTGCGCGGTTGTAATGGTTGAACCCGGCGGCGCTTGACATGCCCGAGCCGATGCCGACGATGATGGCGTCGGCATCGTCGATAAGGCTTCGAAGCCTATACGCTTCCCTCTCTAGAGACGGCATTGGGCAATCTCCTCGAAAGCCGGGGCCATATCGCCGTCAACGAGAATCGTCTCGCACGATGCATCGGGCGCCATAGCCTGGCTGTAGTTGAACACGATGTAGGTGGCGTGCTCGCAGACGTTCGCGATCTGGGCGAGCATGTGCTTTATGATGCCGTTGCGCAGCCCCACGCCAAGTTCGAGGATGGCGACCCTGCCGTTGCGATGGGCTTGCACAAGGCGCTCGAGCTCCTCGAGCTGGGCCGTGGCGAGGGCGTCTGGATGGGCGAGACGCCGCTCGTCGATCGACGTGCGTATGCCCCCCTCCGTCTCGAGCACGCGGTTCTCGTCGAACCCGGCGCGCGCGAAGTGCCCGTCGATGTTGCATGTGACCACGAAGGTGTCGGCGTGCTCCGTAAGACGCCGCAGCCCGTTCATGAGCGAGCCGGGCTCATATTCGAGATACTCCTTTTGATGGAACCGCTCGGCCCATCGGCGTCGCACGCTGGCATCCGGGGAAGCGAGCCCCTGCAGTATGCAGCCGATGCCGTCTGCCTGGGCGAGGTCCCCGTACGCCTCTTGGAAATGAGCATCGGCGCAGAAAAGGTTGAGCCCCTCCGCCATGTCGAGTCCGTTGCTAGCGCCGATGATGACAAGATCCGCTTCGGCTAGCGCCCTGCCTATGCGAACTGCTTTCGCCGTCTCCATGCGCTACCTCCCCAGCGTCTTGCGCACGTCGGCAAGCACGTCGGCGATGTCGGCGCGAACGGCGAGCCCCCGATCCTCGATCGCGCGGGGGAGAAACTGCGTCTTGTTGTTTACGGCGATGTAGCTGGCCTGCGGTAACTGCGCCGTGAGGGCCCAGAACGGCTCCTGGATAAACGCGGGCGTCATGCGGCCCACACCCAGCTCGAGGAAGAGGATCCTCTGCCGTGCGTGCGCGTCGAGCCATTCGGACACCTTGCGGTACTGCTCCTCGTAGAGTTCGCCCTGCAGGAAGTTGCCGTAGCCGCGAACCCAGGGGAACGCCTCTGCCCCGCAGTGCGGGCAGCGCGGCACGAGCTCTGTCGGAACCTCCAGACCGTCTCCCATGGCCTCTACCATGTGGGAGACCGGCTCGACCGCGTTCCACACCTCGTCGGTGCAACAGTGGGAGCACTGAAAGAAGCGGTGGTCGCCTTGGATCTCTGCCACTTTCTCCCAGGGATAGAGCTTCACAAACTGCGTGTCCTGGTTGGTGGTGAGCACGAAGAAATCCTTCTCGGCGATAATGGTGTCGAGGTCCCTGTAGGGCTTGCGCAGCGGGGCGTTGAGCGTGGTGTCGAGGAAGGTGGCGAGGTATCCCCAGCGCGCCTCGGCGGTGGGCCAGCGGTAGAACGACCCCTCGAAAGCGCCCTTGAAACCGTAGCGCTCGGCGAATTTGCCGAAATGCCTGCGATAGGTTGCGTTGTCCTCGTAATAGAAGTCGCCGCCGCCCGCCGCGGAGAGCCCAGAGGCCCCGCCCACCAGCACGCAATCGGCTTCCTCGATCATGCGGGCGAAGTCCCTGATTTGCTGGTCGTAGGGCTCGGGCTCGCGGTCACTCAGCTCATAGGGCGTGCCGCCGCTGCGGTAGGCGGCCTGAAGGGAAAACGATTGGTTGGTGAGCTCGATAACGAGCTGCTCGTACAGGGTCACTGGATACCTTCTTTCAGCTATTATAAACAGGTGTCTATAAAAAGTATCCATGTCGATTTGCTTAAGAGCAATGAACAGCTTCGGCCTGCTGTCGATAAACGAGCGTTTGCCGGGCATTGTCGAGCGTTGCAATTGGAGGGGTAATGGAAGCGGGGAAGATCGATCGTCGCCGACGCTATACACTCTCGGTCATACGGGAGGCGTTCTTCGCGCTGCTGGCCGAGGTCGGCTTCGCGAAGATGACGGTAGCGGATATTTGCCGCCGCGCCGATATCAACCGTGGCACGTTCTATCTGCACTACGAGGACAAGTTCGCCCTGCTCGACGCGCTTATCGACGAGGCCTTGGCGGCGGTGCCGCCGCTCGAGGGAACGGAGGCGGGTGCCCTCTGCCAGCGTCCGCCGGCAAACGATGACTATTATCTGCTCTACTCGGATGACGACGCGTACGCCCGGGTGGCACAGCGCGTCGTCGAGCGCGGCGCCGAGCAGATGGTTCCCTCGATCATGGAGGAGACTGGGCTTTCGCGCGAGGACGCCTATCTGCTCTTCGTCCACAACGTCCAGGGAAATCTCGCGGTCAACCGCCTGCTCGGTTGGAGGCGAGGGCCCGAGTTTGCCCACGCTCAGGAGCTGCTCAGCGCCTATTCCGAAGGGGGCATGCGGGCGGTATCGGCTCGTCACGATCCCCTGTAGTTGATTTTGACCGCAGGTCATTTCAGGCAGGCGACGTTGCTATGGCCCCTCTTTGGTTTTCGATGTTGTATGAGGCAATCGCAATCGTTTTGAGCTTCTCTAGGGAACTTGAACAAGAGATATGGTCTGCTGGCGATTGATTAACTCCATTCGTTTTGGTTACAAAAAACATGCCGCGCGCCTGCAGCATGAAGGAGAGGGAATCCTATGAATATCGTTGTATTGAGCGGCAGCCCGCGCAAGGGCGCCAATACCGATACCATGGTCGAGGCGTTTGCCGAGACCGCGCGTGAGGGCGGCAATACGGTCGAGGTCGTCCGCGTTGCCAGCAAGAAGATCGCCGGCTGCTTGGGATGCCAGTACTGCTTCGCCCATGAGGGCGTCTGCGTGCAGAAGGATGACATGGTCAACGTGATCGAGTCGCTGAAAGACGCAGATATGGTCGTCTTTGCTTCGCCTATCTACTGGTTCGATATCACCGCGCAGGAAAAGGCCGCCATCGACCGTCTGTACGCTTTCGGTGCCACGGGATTCCCGTTCACCAAGACGGCCCTTCTGCTCGATAGCCACAGCCAGGGCGTCTATGACGCGGCGATCGCCATGTACAAGTCAACCTGCGCTTACTGCAAGTGGGCGGACCAGGGCATTGTCACCATCAGCGGTATGACCGAGCGCGACAGCATGGCCTCCTCGCCCAAGCTGGAAGAGGTGCGAGAGCTCGCTCGCAAGCTCGCCTAAGGGCAAGAAGAGCGCATGGCAATCGGTGTTGGTGGAAATGCTTGCTGTCCTTACCGAGAGATAGGGGCGCATTCCCTCAAGTGCCGTATAGAACAATTTTTAAACGCAGAAAAATAACTAAAAACAAATTAATCCGCGTTAAAATATTGTCAAATAGAAGTTCATGAGGGAAGGTTACGTATGCGTCGCAAGGCAGACGAGCTCCTTAGGGAATGGCGAGACAGAGCTGATAGAAAACCTTTGCTGGTCAAAGGCGTGCGCCAGTGTGGCAAGACCTATTTGCTCAGAACGTACGCCCAGGATCTTTTCGAATCGGTTGTCTACGTTAATCTTGAGAACGACCGGTCGGCGCGAGCGGATTTTTCGGGCGGTCTTGACCCTCATTCGATCGTACGTGCGATCGAGGCTCGTACGGGACAGCGTATCGTGCCTGGCAAAACCTTACTGTTCATTGACGAGATCCAGGCATGCGAGGAAGCGCTCACTTCCCTTAAATACTTTTGCGAAGATGCTCCTGAGTATTACGTTGCGGCTGCCGGGTCGCTTCTTGGGGTTGCCATTAACCATCAGTCGTATTCGTTCCCCGTCGGAAAGACCGACTTGATTGAGATGACTCCACTCGATTTCGAGGAGTTTCTCTGGGCGATGGGGCACGATCAGCTGGTCGACGAGATACGCTCATCATTCGAGATAATGGGTCCTCTTGCGCCAAGCCTTCATGAAAAGGCGCTTAGGCTCTATCGACAGTATCTTGTTGTTGGCGGAATGCCCGAGGCGGTCCAAACGTATATCGATGATCAGTCAATCATTGATGTGGCCGAAAAGCATCGGATTATTCTCGACGGATATTCCGCCGACACCAATAAATATGCTGATGAACGCTTGAGCGCAAAGACGCGTGCGTGCTTCGATTCCATTCCACAGCAGCTTGCCAAAGAGAATCGCAAATTTCAATACAAGGTAGTGCGAGCGGGGGGCAATGCGTCTCTCTTTGGAGATGCTCTCGACTGGCTTGTATTGTCGGGTACGGTGGCGCGCTGCAGCCTAGTCGGGCAGATCGAAAGCCCTTTAGAGGCCTTCGTTAACCCTTCTGCTTTTAAAATCTATCAGGCGGATACAGGGCTGCTCGTCTCCAAGGCCGGTGCTCAACGCGCCGATATTCTTGCCGGCATCGGCGGCACATTCATGGGTGCACTTACCGAAAACTACGTCGCCCAACAGCTTTCAGCCATGGGCTATCCGCTGCATTATTGGGCGCGAGATAATCGTGCGGAAATCGACTTTGTAGTAGAGAAGCAGGGATGCTTGTCTGCGATTGAAGTCAAGGCGGGAGAGAACACAAGATCTCGAAGCCTGTCCTCACTTAAAAAGACCCATCCGGGCGTACGCCTTATCAGGCTATCGACTAAGCCCTTTGGAATGAATGATGGGCTTATGTCTGTTCCACTTTATGCGGCATTTTGTCTATAGGGATGATGCTGGTGTAATGCATGGGGCCCAGGGCGCAGCGTTTACTGCGCTCCGGGCCCCGCTGCTTTGTACAACCATGACGGTTTGGTCGCCGTTGTTTTAGTCAAACAGGCTCGGCATGTCGTTTTCCTTCATGAGGGCACCGGCGGAAGGTAGGCTCTGCGCGGTGAACTTTTCGGCCGAGACGCCGGCGCCAAGAATCTCCTCGGTCGTGCCGACGGTGGTGACCGAGCGGCCCTTCTTGGCCGTAAAGGCCTGGACGCCCTGCGTGTTGGTGGTCGTCTTGGTCTTGAGCAGCGACGTGTTGAAGTTCATCAGGCGGTAGTCGCTCGAGACCAGCGCGAGGTCGCGGTCCTCCTTGAGCACCTGCGCATACAGCAGCTTGCTGCCGCCGTAGATGGCGTTCTTAAGGCGCTTGCGGTTGGTCTTGGTAACGTATCCAGAAAGCGCGACACGCACCACGCGGCCGTTCTCAAAGACGAACAGCACGTCGGCCTTATAGTCCTCGGGGTCGATGACCCAGATGACGCTCTCGTCGGGTTCCATCTCAAGATCGGTCGGCAGGTACGAGCCCAGCTGGGCCGACTTGGTGTCCTCAAACGCTGCAACCTTGCACTTGTACACCTGGCTCTTGTTGGTAAAGACCAGCAGCTCGTGGGTGTTGGAGGACGGGAACTCGATAAAGGGTTTGTCGCCGTCCTTGTACTTGAGCGTGGTCGCCTTCTTGAGCACGCGGTCCGTCATCTTCTTAAGGTAGCCATCGTGCGAGAGCATGATGGTGACCGGGTACTCCTCGACCTCGGGCTCCAAGCTTACCTCGATAACCTCATGGGGCTCGATCCTGCCCGTGCGGCGCGGCATCACGTACTTCTTGTTGACCGCTGCCAGCTCGTCGCTGATGACCTTCTTGATGTTCTTCTCGCTGGAGAGGATCTCCTCAAGCCCGGCAATCTCGCCCTCGAGCTTGGCAATGTCCTTGGTGCGGTTGAGGATGTACTCCTCGTTGATGTTGCGGAGCTTAAGCTCGGCAACAAACTCTGCCTGGGTCTCGTCTATGTCGAAACCCTTCATAAGGTTGGGCACGACCTCGGCCTCGAGCTTGGTGCCGCGGATGATGGCGATCGCCTTGTCGATGTCGAGCAGAATTGCCTCAAGGCCGTGCAGCAAGTGCAGGCGCTCGGACTTTTTACCCAGGTCAAAGTTAATGCGGCGACGCGTGGACTCAATACGCCACTTGACCCACTCGTGCAGGATCTGGCGCACGCCCATAACACGGGGATAGCCGTCGACGAGCACGTTAAAATTGCACGAGAACGAATCCTGCAGCGTGGTCGAGCGATAGAGCTTCGCCATGAGCTTGTCGGGGTCGACGCCGCGCTTAAGGTCGATGGCGATGCGCAGACCCGAAAGGTCGGTTTCATCGCGGATGTCTGCGATCTCCTTGACCTTGCCCTCCTTGGAGAGCTTGACGATGCGCTCGATGATGACATCGGTCTTGGTGGTGTAGGGGATCTCGTAGACCTCGATGATGCGCTCTTCGGGAATCCAGCGCCAGCGAGAGCGGATCTGGAAGCTGCCAAGGCCGGTCTCGACGATCTTCTCCATCTCCTCGCGGCGGTAGATGATCTCGCCGCCGGTCGAGAAGTCGGGCATGGGCATATATTCGAGCAGGTCGCAGTCGGGATCCTGCAGGTAATGCATTGTGGCGGTACAGACCTCGTTGAGGTTGAAACCGCAGATATCGGATGCCATGGCGACGCCGATGCCCTTGTTGGCCGAGACGAGGATGTTGGGGAACGTGGTGGGCAGCAGACGCGGCTCTTTCATGGCACCATCGTAGCTGTCGACGAAGTCGACCGGGTCTTTGTCGATGTCCTTGAAGATCTCGGCGCTAATGGGGGAGAGCTTGGCCTCGGTATAACGCGAGGCGGCGTAGCTCAGGTCGCCCGAATAGTATTTGCCAAAGTTGCCCTTCGACTCCACGAAGGGGGCAAGCAGCGCCTCATTGCCCGTCGCCAGGCGCACCATCGTTTCGTAGATCGCGGCGTCGCCGTGCGGATTGAGCTTCATGGTCTGGCCCACGATGTTGGCGCTCTTCTGGCGCTCACCCTTGAGCAGACCCATCTTGTACATGGTGTAGAGCAGCTTGCGGTGCGAGGGCTTAAAGCCGTCGATCTCGGGGAATGCACGCGAGACGTTGACGCTCATGGCGTAGGGCATGTAGTTGACCTCGAGCGTCTGCGTGATCGGCTGGTCGGTGACCTCGGAGTGCAGGCCGATGACGTTTTCGGCGTTGACCTGCTTTTTCTTGGGCTGGTTCTTCGTCTTCTTCTTTGCCACGATTTCCTCTTGAACTTCTTATGGGCCGTCGTTATCGATTTGCTGCTATTGCAGGTCCAGCTGGTCCAGGTATTCTTTGCCGTGCTCGGAGATATGGCGCTTGCGGCCCGCCTCGTCGTTGCCCAGCAACAGGTTGAACATGGTTTCCATCTTGGTGACGTCCTCGGGCTCCACCTTGATCAGACGGCGCGTCTCGGGGTTCATGGTGGTGAGCCACATCATGTCCGGATCGTTCTCACCAAGACCCTTGGAGCGGTTGATGGAGCACTTCTGGTCGCCGATCTCCTTGAGGATGCCGTTCTTCTCGAGCTCGGTGTAGGCAAAGTAGGTCTTCTCTTTGCAGTTGATTTCGTAGAGCGGCGACTCGGCGATATACACGTAGCCCTCGTCGATAAGTGTGGGCACCAGGCGGTAGAGCATGGTGAGCACGAGCGTGCGGATGTGGTAGCCGTCTACGTCGGCGTCCGTACAGATGATGACCTTGTTCCAGTTGAGGTTGTCCAGGTCAAAGGCACCAAGGTTCTTGATGCGCTTGTCTTTGATCTCCACACCGCAGCCCAGCACGCGCATAAGGTCCATGATGATGTCGGACTTAAAGATGCGCGGATAGTCCTCCTTCAGGCAGTTGAGGATCTTGCCGCGGACGGGCATGACGCCCTGGAACTCGGCATCGCGCGAGGTGCGAATGGCGCCTGCTGCCGAGTCGCCCTCTACGATGTAGATCTCGCGGCGGCTCTTGTCTTTGGAGCGGCAATCGATGAACTTTTGCACGCGGTTGGCCATGTCGGTCTTTTGCTGCAGGTTGGTCTTGATGCTCTGGCGCGTCTTTTCGGCATTCTCACGCGAGCGCTTGTTGATGAGCACCTGCTCCACAATCTTGTTGGCGGCATCTTTGTTCTCGATCAAGTAGGTCGAGAGACGCTCCTTAAAGAAGGCGGTCATGGCCTGCTGGATAAAGCGGTTATTGATAGCCTTCTTGGTCTGGTTTTCGTAGGACGTCTGGGTGGAGAAGCAGTTGGTCACCAGTACCAGGCAGTCCTGGACGTCTTGCCACTTAATGCCGCTCTCGTTTTTGTTGTACTTGCCCTGTTGCTTGATGTAGGCATCGATGGCGCTGGTCAGAGCGCTACGGGCCGCCTTCTCGGGCGAGCCACCGTTCTCTAGCCACGATGAGTTGTGGTAATACTCCTGCATCATGAAGGTGCGCGAGAAGCACATGCACGCGGTGATCTTTACGTTGTAGTCGGGCAGGTCCTCGCGGTCGCGACCGCGGCGGTCGGCCTCGATAAAGAAGGGCTCGGTGAGGTAATCGGCACCGACCTTCTCGAGCACGTAGTCCTCGATACCCTTGGGGTAGCAAAAATCCTCTTCGGAAAACTCGCCGTCGTCGCCCTCGATGCGCAGGCGGAAGGTCACGTTGGCGTTGACCACGGCCTGACGGCGCATGGTCTCGCGATACCAGTCGTGGGGAATGCTAATCGAGGTAAAGACCTCAAGATCGGGGCGCCACTTGATGGTGGTGCCGGTGCGGTTCTCGTCGCTGGGCTCAATCTCGAGTGCCTTCTTCTTGGCGCCGACGACCTTGCCTTTCTTAAAGTGCAGGGAGTACTTGTTGCCGTCGCGCCAGACGGTGACGTTCATGTACTCGGAAGCGTACTGGGTCGCGCACGAGCCCAGGCCGTTGGTGCCGAGCGAGAAGTCGTAGTCGCCGCCCTGGTTGTTGTTGTACTTGCCGCCGGCGTAGAGCTCGCAGAAGACGAGCTCCCAGTTAAAGCGCTTCTCGGAAGGGTTCCAGTCGAGCGGGCAGCCACGGCCATTGTCCTCTACCTGAATAGAGCCATCGCGAAAGGCGGTGAGGGTGATGAGCTTGCCGTAGCCCTGGCGCGCCTCGTCAACGGCGTTGGACAGGATCTCGAAGGCGGCATGCGCGCAACCGTCGAGTCCGTCCGAGCCAAAGATGACGGCGGGGCGCAGGCGTACGCGCTCCTCGTCCTTGAGCTGGCGGATACTGTCGTTACCATAGTTTGCGGTGTTTTTTGCCATACTCGCTCTCTCGGTGCTCCTTTGCTGCGTTTTAGTCATATAGATAGTCAAGGTAGCATAGCCCAGGCCTTGGGCGATTCCAACCAACACGAATTCCATCGAACAATAGTTCGATTAGATAATGGATGCTTGGGATGCGGGTGGGGTCTGTCCTATTCAAACATCTGCGGCAGGTCGATGAAGACGGTTCGATCGCTTTCGTCAGCTTCGAAGCCCGAACGGGAGAAGAATCCGTAGCGATGGCACTTGAGCCCCGTTGCCTCGACTTGGGTGATTTCCTCGTCGACCATTTTTTGCGTGACGGGGGATTTGCGGAACTTTGCTTCGTAGAATGCGTAGCCCTCGGGGTCTTGCGTTACCACATCGAATTCGCCGCTCGTTTTGTTTGCGGGATCGTCGTACCAGTACTTGCCTATGGCATCGAAAGCCGGTTCGATCTTGCCAGTCCTGTTTTGCCGTACGAGGTATTGACGGCAGATCTCCTCGAACATATGTGGAGTGTAGTTTTCCTCGAAGTCTTGGGAGACGTGACGATCATAGAAGACTTCCGGGTCGAGCAGCTGACGCGCAGAAGCATTGCGGAAGACGTAGCGATAGTAAAAGAGCGAAAGTGGGTCCACCACAAAGTAGCCAGACTTGCGCTTATTCGTAGGGTCGTTGATGGGTGCACGCTTTTGGACGATTTCGAGTGACATGAGCTTGTCGAGTACGTCTGCCATGGCCGGACCGCTCGAGACGTGCGACTGTGCCAGCACGTCCCCCCAACGGGAGTAACCTTGTGCGAGAGCCCCGAAAACTTCGTTGGCGTTGGTCATCTTCGAGATCTCGGCGTTGAGATAGGACGGTACTTCGCTTTCTAAGCGGGCGCCAGGTTCTGTGACGAGCTCGATGATATTGTCGCGTACGCTTTGGGACTGATCGATGAGGCGATTGTAAAAGGGGATGCCGCCAAAAACGCTATAGAGCCGCACCTTGTCCTCGGGTGAGAACGCGGGATAGAACTTTGCAGCGTCAAAGTAATCCATGGGCTTAAGCTCAAGCGCGAGATCAATTCGCCCGTAGAGGGGGCTTTCATGCTCGATGAGAGATTTCATAATCTCAACATAGGAGCCGCACAGGACAATGTTTAAACGTGAGTCTTCCCTGTGAGCGTCGATTGAGGTCTGGAGAATGCTGTCTAAGCCTTTAACCGCATCTCTCAAGTAGGGGTATTCGTCGAGAACGAGGGTAATGTTCTTGTCTTTGGCTTGGGCAAACAGAAATTCGATGAGCTCGCGGATGCCCGTGAAGGCGAGCGGAGGAAAGCTTAGCGCTTCAGCAGCAAGGGCGGACAGACTCTCGAGGTTGTCTGCCTCGGAGGTTTGGCGGCACTCGTAATAGATCGTTGCGACGTCCGATAAATCGGTTAGCGCCTGCTTGATGAGCTCACTTTTGCCGACGCGACGCCTTCCGTAAATGAGAACATTGCGCTGCTCGGGCGCATTGAGTGTTTTCTTAATACGGGCGAGTTCAAGCTCCCTGCCAATGAATTCCACTTACTCGGTTCCTTCCGACTCGGTTTTGTCCGAGTTAATTGTATCGCATGAACAAGTTTATGCTCGAGTTTACTCGGACAAAACCGAGTCGGTTCTGTCCGAGTAAGTTTGAATAGCGAATCGAAATTGTTATGTCCACATGGCGATGGCGAACATGGTTTCCATAAGCGCCGCGTTCGCGCTTGTTATTGCCGCAATGCGCTGTGTCGCTGAGGCGCAGATCGTACCGCTCGAAAGCGTCTTTTGGTTGGCGAACCTGGCCACGAGCGTGTTCTGCGGTGCGACGATTTTCGCGGCCACGTTTGCTGTCCTGTGTGCAACGTTTTTCACGACGAAAAGACGCCGTGCCAAGCTCGAGGCAGAGCTCGACTCCGCTGGCGACATCTAATGCGCAATGGGCTGGCTCTGGGTATCCAGAACCAGCCCATTTTGATGTTCGATGAGCCGAGTCGGCGCCTCTCACAAAAGTAACTAGGAGCTAGCGAGGCTTATCCGAATTGACCTCATTGGCGGTGTCGGTTTCGAGCGCCGTGCGGCGGGCACTGTAGGCGACGAGGCCGGCGCCTGCCGCGGCGAGTGCTGCAGCGGCTGCCGTAAGGGGAGCGTTGACATCGCCCGTGCCCGCAAGCGCACCCGCTTTTCCGGAGCGCTTGTTATTGCCGTGGTCCTTGCCACTGCCGGAGCTGCTTCCGCCGGAGCCGCCGCCCTCGTCAGCACCGCCGCCACTCGAACCACCATCGCCGCCACTCGAACCACCATCGCCGTCTGCTGTCATCGGGGCGTCGTGAAGTCCTGTCGTATCCGCGCTGTCGCATACACCGACCTGAGCTTCTGAGCGTTCGCATGCCGCGTCGGGCACATGAAGCTCGTGCAGTACGGCGCCCAGCGCCGAGTTTGCGCCCGGTCGAATTTCCTCGAGCGTTATGGGATCGAGCGCCACCAGATTACGTGCCTTCGCATACAGCGTTACGCGTTTGCCAACTTCGTCGCTCCAACTCTCGGGGATGGCGAAGCTCATGCGGAACTGTGCCGTGCAGCCCGGTGCCAGCACGGCGTTGCCGTTGTCGGCTACCAGCGGGTGCGTCGCAAAAAGTGCGCCCAGCGTCTCGAGTGCGTACTTCGCGCGTGCCATGTCGTTGGCCGAAGCGTCCTCGGCAAGCTCCGGATCGTAGATCGAAGCCATGCGTGCGTTCGCTCCGAATCCGATGGATGCGCTGGAGAACGGCTGGCTGGAGCCCTCTCGGTACAGATCGATCGTGCCGGCGATCAGCAAAGTGTTGCCGTCGTTTCGCACCGTGACCATGAAGGACTCGCCTGCTGCTCCGGGCACCACCGCGCCCGAGGTAGCGACCGCGCCCGTCGGAGTGGCACACGCCACCAAGGGCACTTCGATGCCGTGCAGCTCTGCCTCGCTCTGCTCCGCGCTCACAATGTGCGTGGCGAGCGCGGAGAGAATGCCTCCCGACGTCAAAAATGCCGTTATCTGATCGACGGGATGGTCCAGCTCGCACATCACGAACGGCTCCGTGAACAGATCGCCTGCCAAGGTGCTGGCGAAGATGCGGAAGTGCTTGCCCATCACTGCTACCGGGTTGCCTTCTTCGTCGTAGGTTTGTCCCACCTTGCCATCGGTGTTCTCTACATAGAGCACGCACCTGCCGTTGTTGCTCACGCTAAACGATGCCGGGCCACAGCCTGCCGCGCCCACGGGCCGCGTTGCAAATGCCGATGCGCCTCGCGTCCAAGTAATATGCTGCAGTTGCTCGTTGACGGTTGCCAAAAAGCCCGTGTGCTGCGGCCACGGCACCGCACGGGGCACCGCGGCGTCCGGCGGCATAACGCCCCAGCCCGCAATGGACCGGCCGATCACGGCGTACGATGCGCAGCCGCAACCGTCTGCGGTCTCGTACGCAACGGGCACCACCATTTTGCCGTTGATGTTTTCGGGCTCGCCCAGCTCGATACTCGAAGGTGCCTGCGGAAAGCGGAGAACTTGGCAGAACGTCAGGCTGTCGCCCGAAACGTCCGACCACAGGGTAAAGCACTCCAGCGCAACCTCAGCCCCGTTGCCGAGCGCCTTTTCTGCGGTGGTTCCGCGGCGGTGGAGGTAGGCACCCGACAGGCGCCCGTCGACCAGCGTCTTGCCCACCGTGATACGCGGGCACTGAAGGCAATGGTAGCCATCCTCTTGCAGGCGGCCGCGCGAGATGCTGCGCCATGACGCATGCGACACCACGCGGATCTCGTCATTACTTATGCGCAGGCGCACAACGGACAGCATACCGGCTGTGCTTGCCGTATCGAAAAGAGTATTGTCGCCGGCGGGGCGCTCGCCCGAGACCAGCAGCACGTAGGCATCCTGGTTTCCTCTACCGTCCGTATATTCCACCACGTCGAAGTCGTAATCGTATATGCTGTCGCGCTCCACGTCGTTCTCGCCAAACCCAAGGGGAAAGTCCACGGGCGTGGGAGCGGACCACGTGCCGTTTGCCTTTGTGTGCACCACCAGGCGCGAGCGGCCATTGTCGCCGTAGCGCACCGAGGCGATACGGAACAGACATTCTGCGCCGGCAATCATTGCCAGCTTCATGTGAGCTTCGCTGAGCACGCCGGAAAACAGCACACTGTCGCTCGATGGTTTGATGCCGCCACGCTCGTCCTCCGATACACCAGCAGAATTGGCGTTGGGGTCCGCAACGGCGTTCGTCGCCTGCCCGATATAGGTGTACTCATACATTGGCGCGGCGTTTTCGTCGTTCTCTATCAGTGCATGGACGAAATGCTCGATCTGTCCCGTGTCGTCGCTTTCTGCATCCGCCTCGAGCTCAATGTGCGTAACCGCTTGATCCCAATCGCGCACGACAGACGCGACGTTTACGGCAGTGGCCTTAACCTCGGCGCGTGCGAGCAGCTCGGCGTTGGTGACGATGGTGGCCGATGCGATAAATTGCGGCACACCACCTGCCTCGGCGTTGCCGGCTGAGCCGAAGCGGGCATCCAGCGTATAAGGCGTATCTCCACCCAAGGCCAGCTCAGAGCGCTGGAGCACATACTGATCGCCATTGTTCACTGACATATTCCACGAATCGAGGAGTGTGGGCCACGATCCCGACCAAGCTTTGGTGGTCCACTTGAACATGACGAACTGGAGTATCACATCGACATCGACGTCTGCACCTACGCGCAGTCGCGGAAGCTGGTGGCCGTCCGCCTTCTCGTGCCCAATGAACAGTGTGAGGGACGCGGCACCGCGCACGGCGGACGAAGCGACGCCTGCAACGCCGGCGCCAAAGGTGACGGCAAGCCCGATCTGGATGGTGAACGAGCCCGACGTGTTTGAATAGTCGAGCGAAATGTTTTTAAAAAACGCCGCGCCGCTGCCGTGCGTGTGGGCACCCACGGCGAGCGCCAGTTTTGCCAGCACCCAGGGATTGACGTTTAGGAAAAACGGCACCGGTCCCAAGGTGAACTGTTCGGTCCAGTTGAGGTCGGTTCTTACCTGGAAGAGGGCCTTAATATTGCCGTATGCGGGGTCGTTGTTGTCACCCCAGGTTTTGCCCACCCAATCGTAGGCGAGCGAGCCGTACAGCTGTGTGGCGATATCCATCGTGAACAGCGGCGTGCAATGGTGGCGAAGGAGCTTGGTGTTTCTTGGATCGGTGCCCGAACCGGCACTCATACTCTTGTACTGATTCCACTTCCCCTCCATCTCGTCGAGGTAGCGGTTTGCCTGCTTGGCGCCCGACTCGCGCGGCGATTTCTTCCAGTATTCCGGATCCGGATTGCCCGAATCGTTCATATAGCTGGCTGGTTTGTATCCTCCGCCAAACAGCACGTATCCAGCAAACGAGAAATCGAAGAGGATCGGAAATGTGGGCATCCAGCAAGTGAACTTGTTGCCGCCGATGCCGGGAAACGCCGCTGGGAAATCAAACGGAGTAATCTCTTGGTCCATGGTGGTGGGGACGATGGTGGTCGATCCGGATTCCGCCTTTGCCGCCGGCGCGGCAACAACGGCCATGGGGGACGAGAGCGTGTAGGTTTTGCCCTGGTAGTCGAGCACAAAGCGCAGCTTGCATCCTTCCTCCAGAAGGCCCGAAGCTGCATCGAGGAACGTGTCTTCAAGCGTGAACGTTGCCAGATTATCCGAACCCGATGCGCTGGCCTTGACTTGGCCAATCTGCGTGACGGTTTCGGGCGAGCTACTCGTGGCGGGCATTACCTTGTTGATGTGCAGCGTTGCCTGTCCGCCCTGTGGCAGATGTGCCTGCACGGTAAAGGCGTGCGTGTCGGGTTGGTCGTTTGCTGCTTCGTCCGCTGGCATTGCCATAAACGTGGCTTCAGCGTACTGGATGTCCCATTCGTCGAATGTGAGCTGGCGGAAGTACGGCTCGCCGTCGGAAAGCGGACGCGTGGGCGCGGTTATGGCGGTGCCGCCCTGGATACGCGCAAGGGGAATCTCGACATCACGGTATCCCGCCATGCTAATGGAAATGCCGCCGTTAAAGTCGTACGCGTCGAGAAGCGTTGCCTCGTCCACATAGCCTTCCGAAAGCGGCGCGACCTCAAAGATGGCCGTGCCTTCGTCATCGGTAGTGGCGGTGAGCTGCTTGCCTGCGGCATAGCGCGATGCGAGCGTAACCTGGGCATCCGCGATGGGCGTATTCTTGTTGGCGACGTCGACCACTACCACGCCGAACATGGTGCGCGAGAGCACCAAGACCTTGAAGGGGTCTTCTTCGTCGGCGTAGGCCGCGGTGGGGGCGAACGGCAGCAGGAAGGCATTTTCGCTTCCCGGCACGCGAGGCAGCATGATGCCTGCCAGCGAGGATGCTCCGGCGATAAGTAACGAACGGCGATCAAGCATTTTGGGCTCCCATCCCGCAAATATCGGAGGAAATAATCCAATTTTGCGAGAAGGAGCTTCGTGGCGGTAGTGCCGTTCAAGGGTCAAAATGTCCAAATTGATCGAGCGAAGCGCCGGGTTCCGGAACGCGTTCGATGCGCTTGGCAGCCCGGTCGCTAACGCAACATATGCGCGACCAGCTCGGCGCGTGTGCCGATGCCAAGCTTTGCGTATACGCCGGATAGGCGGTTTTTGACGGTGCCCGGCGATACTCCCATATGGCGTGCGATTTCGGCGTTGGTCCACCCACGACAGGCGAGCATGGCCATGGTGAATTCCGTGGTCGTTAGATCGTCGGCCACGTCCTCGCCCGAATCGGGATTGTGGATGCGCCGCCAGCCGTAGCTGAAGCGGTACGTGATCTCGATGATGCGCGCGAAGTCGTCAGGGTATTGCGTTTTTAGGCACGCCTCGATGAGCCCCTGCAAAAGGCCGTGGTGCTCGCCAATGAGCTCGATAAGGCCGTCGGGACGCGCAATGTCCCAAGCGGCTCCGAAGTGTGCCTTTGCGGCGTCGACGTCTTTGAGGCTCATGCAGGCCATGGAAGCCGACAGGTGCAGGAACAGTTCCGAGATCGGATAGCTTCCCTGTTTCATGATCAGGGCGTTTTCCGCCATGCCCAGACTGCGGCCGTATTCGCCGCGCAGATACAAGGCGTGCGCCATCACGTAGCTGGCGAACAGGCGCAGGCCTTCGGGCAGATGCGCCGCAAGCGGATTAAACTCTTCGGTGGAATACGGGGAAGGCAAGTGCAACAGGACGCTCGCGGCGGAGGCGAACAGGATATGCGTGGCGTGGACGGCGGACGATTCCTCGTCAGTTGGCGTATCGAGGATGCCCGCAAGGCAACGACGGGCATCGGTGATACGGTTGAGCGACAGACTGGCATATCCGCAGATAAGGCATGCGGAATAGCGCAGTGCGGGGTCGGTGACGTCAAGATAGGGGCGTGCTGTCTCGGCGGCGAGTGTGGCCTGTCCGCGAAAGTACAGCGCTTCCGCCGTGGCGATGGTGCGTGAATCGGGGTCGGAAATGCCTGCAACCGCAGCGTCAATCTGCCCCGGCACAAAGGCGGTGCACATCAACGGCATGGGAATGCGCGGGTAGCCATCGCAGTCCATCTTCCATCTCCCAACAGCTGGCAACATTAGCAGCCATTTTACCCCTGTTGCTCGGGACTGGAATTTGTGGTTATCGCCTACGATTATGCCGAACGAATAATGGAAGAGTCTATTGGCGATGCTCTTAAGGTCGTTGTCGAGGTAGAGCTAACCTTGGCATAAGGAAAAACTGCCGCCCCTGCAAAAAGCTCCGTCGCAGCGATGGGAAACGAACCTCGCTCTGCATATAATGAGGTCATATGACAGCGCGTTTGCATATGCGCGGCGCGTTCCATCGACCCGAAAAGGAGCCCTGCATGGATCCCAACAAGCGTCCCGACGATATGGTGCGTATCACCACTCCCGAACTTGCCCAGGCGTTCATCGACGAGCAGGTCACCGCAATCCGCGAGCAGATCGGCGACAAAAAGGTCCTGCTGGCCCTTTCGGGCGGCGTTGACAGCTCCGTTGTCGCGGCGCTGCTCATCAAGGCCATCGGCAAGCAGCTCATCTGCGTGCATGTGAACCACGGCCTTATGCGCAAGGGCGAGAGCGAGCAGGTCGTCGACGTCTTTAAGAATCAGATGGACGCCAACCTGGTCTACGTTGACGCCACCGATCGTTTCTTGGACAAGCTCGTGGACGTTGAGGAGCCCGAAGCTAAGCGTAAGATCATCGGCGCCGAGTTCATCCGCGTGTTCGAGGAGGAGGCCCGCAAGGTCGGCGACGAGGTCAGCTTCCTCGCCCAGGGCACCATCTATCCTGACATTCTGGAGTCCCAGGACGGCGTGAAAGCCCACCATAACGTGGGTGGCCTGCCCGAGGACCTGCAGTTTGAGCTCTGCGAGCCCGTCAAACTGCTGTACAAGGACGAGGTCCGCGTCGTGGGTCGCGAGCTCGGCCTGCCCGAGAACATGGTTGAGCGCCAGCCGTTCCCCGGTCCCGGCCTGGGCGTCCGCTGCCTTGGTGCCATCACCCGCGACCGTCTTGAGGCGCTGCGCGAAGCCGACGCCATCGTGCGCGAGGAGATCGACAAGGCCGGTCTGACCATCTGGCAGTATTTTGCCGTCGTGCCCGACTTCCGCGCAACCGGCGTGCGCGAGGGCAAGCGCGCCTACGATTGGCCCTGTATCATCCGCTGCATCAACACCGTCGATGTCATGACCGCCGAGGTGCCTGAGCTCGACTGGGCGTTGCTCAAGCGCATTACCGCCCGCGTCACCGCCGAGGTTCCCGGCATCTGCCGCGTGTGCTACGACCTCACGCCGAAGCCCGTCGGCACGGTGGAGTGGGAGTAGGCTTCTACTCTTTTGGGCGAATTGCATTGACAGGGAGGGGGTCCCGCGCAAACGTGTGCGGGACCCCTTTCGTTTTACTGTTCGGTTAATGCTGCGGATCGTTTTGGAAGGCTTGCGAGCATAGTGGTCCCGTTCTCGGAACTTGCTTCGACCTCTACAGCGCCACCGTGAAGCGCTGCAATCTCCCAAACGAGCGCGAGTCCGAGTCCTGCGCCGCCGTATGCCCTGCTGCGGGATTTATCCAGGCGAAAGAACGGTTGGAAGATGCTCTCGCGGTACTGCTTGGGTATTCCCGGGCCCTGGTCCTCGACTCGCAGGAACACGCGGCTGTTGTTGTCGCAGATGGAGACGTTGACAGTCGAGCCGGGGCGGCTGTAACGGATGGCATTTTCGACCAGGTTAAACACCAGCCGATAGAGGAGCGTGTCGCTCCCGATTACTAAAGCGTCTCCAGCACAATTGAGGGCTATGCCCTTATTTTCGGCAAGTGGCGCAAGGTCGGTGAGGACCTCTTCGGACAAGGGACCAAGTTCAACATCGTCCTCGCAAGGAACGCTGCGGAGCTCACTCATCTCGAGCAACACCTTGGTCATCCGCGACATCCGCTCAGTTTGTTCTTGTAGCAGGCCGAGCAGCTCGGCTGTTTCGGGTTGCAAACCGGAGTGCTCGGAGATGAATAGTTCAATCTGTGCTTGCATAAGGGCGAGCGGGGTGCGAAGCTCGTGTGCGGCGTTGCCGGTAAACTGACGCTGTGCAGAGAACCCTTCGCCAAGACGAGCGATCATGTCGTTGAAAGAGGCGCTGCATCGTTGTAGCTCGGTGGGCACATCTTCATTGAGTCTGATTTCGCTTAGGTTGTCAGGTTGCACACGCTCAACCTGAGCTGCAAAAGCCCGTAGCGGTTTGAGTGCACGGCCGCTCACAAAGTATGCCAGCGCGCCGCCAAGGAGTGTGACTCCAGCCGTGATGTACCAGGTTGTCGTGCCAAAAGACTCCTGTGCGTCGTTTACGACGATCGTGACCTTTTCATCGAGGGTCGCTTTCGTTGGGTCGAACGCTTGGGGCGAATCTTCACCGGTTGCGTTAAAGGCCGAGATGTCACTGCCGATGGCATCCATGTAGCGCATACCCGTATAGCCGACCAGGCAGTTCGTCAGCACGCACGCCGCACACGTGAGCAGTGCCGTCATGATCGTTATGCGCCATTGCAGCGAAAGCCCTTTCATTCGCCATCCTCCATAACGTAGCCCTCTCCAATCCGATTGCGAATCGGGTCGTATCCCAAAGCGCCGCGCAACTTTTTTCGGAGCGACGAGATGTGAACGCGGGTTGCGTTGCTAAAGCTGTTCACGGTGCTATCCCAAACGTGCTCTATAAGCTCCTCTTGGCTTACCGGTCGCCCCTGATTAAGCATCAGGTATTCCAAGATTCCCGTTTCCTTGCGTGTAAGAGATAGAGCCTCACTGTCCACGGAAGCGATGCGCGCCTTGGTGTCAAAGTTGAGCTTTCCGCAGGTTAATACTATGTCGCTTTGTGCGAAGCGCCTGAGGGTAAGGCTGCGGATCCTTGCCGCAAGTTCGTCCAGATGAAACGGCTTGGTAAGGTAATCGTTGGCGCCGGCATCGAGTCCGGCAACTTTATCGGATACTTCGCCACGTGCGGACAGAATCAGTACCTTGGTCTCGCAGTCGGTTTTCCTAAGTTCCCTGAGCACGGTCATGCCGTCGATACGGGGGAGATTGAGGTCGAGCACCACGAGGTCAAAGACTTCGACGCCCAGCAGGTCGAGCGCCTCCTGTCCATCGTGACAGCAGTCGACGCTGTACGCCAAGTTTCGCAAGCTGCGCGCGATTGCATCGCACAGTGCTCGCTCGTCTTCGACGATCAAAATACGCATAACAGTCTCCTTGCACATTCCATATCGCGCTTAACACGGATTTTATAGCCGATATGGTCCAATGGTCGCGTAACGAAAGGAGTGGTCGTGTTGTTCAAAGCGGTAAAACCCGTGGTACAGGTCGCTTTGTTGATCGTCGGAATTACCATGGTGTGCTTTGGTGTTATGCGTGGCGAGGCGGATGCCGTGCTGGCCAAAGCGATTAGGCTGTGCTTGGAGTGTATCGGAATTGGATAAAAGAGAAAACACTGCGTCGCATGTTTTGGCCCGATTTCGCGGATTCATTCAGGCGGCGGCGACGCTGGTCACCAATATTCACCTGCCAAACTTTGCCAAAGGCGGCATCTATCAGGGCGCGGGAAAAACAGTCTGCGTACCTGGGCTTAATTGCTATTCGTGCCCCGCGGCATCAGGTGCGTGTCCCATTGGGTCGTTCCAGTCGGTGGTAGGTTCATCCAAGTTCAACTTCTCCTACTACGTCACCGGTACGCTCATTTTGCTTGACGTGCTGCTGGGACGCTTTATATGCGGGTTTTTGTGCCCGTTTGGCTGGCTGCAGGAACTTCTACACAAGATTCCCGGCAAAAAGCTATCAACGAAAAAGCTCAAGCCGCTCACGTACATCAAGTATGCCGTGCTGCTGTTTGCCGTGGTGCTGCTGCCCGTCTTGGTGGTCAACGATGTGGGCATGGGCGACCCGTTCTTTTGCAAGTACATCTGCCCGCAGGGCGTGCTCGAGGGTGCGATTCCGCTGTCCATCATGAATACGGGAATCCGCTCCGCGCTGGGAAAGCTCTTTACCTGGAAGCTCGCGATTCTCATTGCGGTTGCGGTGCTGAGCGTGTTGTTCTACCGCCCCTTCTGCAAATGGATTTGTCCACTCGGCGCATTCTATGCGCTCATGAATAGGGTGTCCCTGCTGGGGATTCAGGTTGACGCGTGCAAATGCGTCTCGTGCGGCAAGTGCTCAAAGGTTTGTCAGATGGACGTTGATGTGGTCCGCGCGCCCAATCATGCCGAATGCATCCGGTGCGGAAAGTGCATCGGGGCCTGTCCTGTCGATGCCATCAGCTATCGCTATGGCCTGGATGTGTCGGCGGAAAAGCTTCCCTTGACCGCCGATAAAAAGTAAACAAGCTTCGACAAAACGGAGGAATGACTATGAAGCTTTCTAAGATTGCGGCCCTGTTTATGGTGCCGGTATTGGCCTTGTGCCTTGTGGCATGTTCGGCGCCCGGTGGCAATGCGAGCGAATCTGCGAGCTCCGATCCTAAGATCGCAGAGCTCACTGCGCAGAAGCCGGCCAATGCCGACGAGGCCGCCGAGCTGTATGCGAAGCTCATGCAGAAGGAGAACGAGATCTTTTCGAGTGATAACGCGCTGTGGGAAAAGGTATTCAATGCGGCAAATAAAGACTCGGCAATGATTGAGGATGGCAGCAATTACGGCGATTTTCTGCTCAAGACCATCGACGGCGCCAAGGATGAGTTCACGGCGGATGAGCTTAAGACGCTCAAGGCCGGTGCACAGCAGATCAAGGAGATCGAGGACAAGCTCGAGAGCCTGGAGAAGGAGTTCCCCGGCTGTGGAAGCACGCCCGGCGAGGGGGAGAGCGTCGATGCCTCGACCGCAGGCATGACCAACGACGAGAGCGGGGAGACGAAGTTCCCCAGCTTTAAGGGCAAGGACCTGGACGGCAACGATGTAAACAGCGACGAGCTGTTCTCCAAGAACAAGGTCACCGTCATGAACTTCTGGTTTACCACCTGCAAGCCGTGCGTGGGCGAGCTGGGCGATCTTGAGAAACTGAATCAGGAGCTTGCCGAGAAGGGCGGCCAGGTCGTGGGCGTCAATTCCTTTACGCTCGATGGCAACAAAGACGAGGTGGCAGACGCCAAGGACGTACTTTCCAAGAAGGGCGTGACGTACAAGAACATCTGGTTCAAGTCGGATAGCGAGGCCGGCAAGTTCACCTCCAACTTGTACTCGTTCCCGACCACCTACGTGATCGACCAGAACGGCAACATCGTGGGAGAGCCAATCATGGGCGGCATCAACTCCGCCGAGCAGCGAGAGGCGCTCAACAAGCTGATCGATCAGGCGCTTGCTAAGAGCGAGCAGTAGAAAACGCGTAAAGCATGGCGAGGATCGCGCGCCGCTGTGCGGAGTAGTCCGCTGCCTTTCAAGATAATCTCCACCATATAGAGGTCCCGCTCGGGACCTCTTCTTTTGGGCGCCGTCCCGTTCGTTTTTTGATGCGGTTCCCTACATTCCTCACTGGCTCCGGCAAAAAATGGGGATAGAGTAGGACAAACGCGTCGAATACGAACGGCGGGGGAGAGCGGGCAGGGTGCCTGCGCGGGAGAGGTTGCCGTCCATGCTGGAGCTCAAAGGAATTTGCAAAAGGTACACTACGCAGTCGTTTACGCAGGTGGCGCTCGATAACGTAAGCCTGTCTTTTCGCGATAACGAGTTCGTGGCCATTCTGGGTCCCTCGGGCTCGGGCAAAACTACGATGCTCAACGTTATCGGCGGGCTCGATCATTTCGATTCCGGCGACCTGCTGATCGACGGTATTTCGACCAAGGATTTTCACGATCGCGATTGGGATGCCTATCGCAATAACCGCATCGGCTTTGTGTTCCAGAGCTATAACCTCATTCCGCATCAGACCATTTTGGAAAACGTGGAGCTGGCGCTTACGCTCACGGGTGTGGGCCATGCCGAGCGCCGCCAGCGTGCGCGCGAGGCGTTGGAGAAAGTCGGCCTGGGCGAGCACGTTAAAAAACGCCCGAGCCAGCTATCGGGCGGGCAGATGCAGCGCGTGGCCATCGCCCGCGCCCTAATCAACGATCCCGAGATTGTGCTGGCCGACGAGCCGACCGGCGCCTTGGACTCAACGACATCCGTGCAGGTCATGGATTTGCTCAAAGACGTGGCGCGCGACCGCCTGGTCATCATGGTCACGCACAATCCCGAGTTGGCGTACCAGTACGCCACACGCATCGTCAACCTGGCGGACGGCAAGATCACCGACGATTCCGACCCCTTCGATGCTGCTAATGCTGCGCGTCGCGAGGCTAAGCCTACGCGCAAAACCTCGATGGGCTTTGTGACGGCGCTGGGGCTTTCTGCCCGAAACCTTATGACCAAGAAGGGACGTACGGCCATGACGGCCTTTGCGGGCTCGATTGGCATTATCGGTATCGCGGCGATTCTGGCGCTGTCCAACGGCGTAAACGGCTACATCAAAAAGGTCGAGGAGGATACGCTCTCGAGCTACCCGCTCACGATTTCCAAACAGGATTACGACCTGTCGGCCATGATGGGCGGACAGGGGGCCACGGATGACAATACGTCCAACGGCGAGGATTCGTCCGACGACGGCACCGACGGCAAGGCTCAGGGAACCGATAAAATCCCCGTGGTCACGGCCGTAAAGGATATGTTTGCGAGCGTTAAGTCCAACGACATGACGAGCTTTAAGGCATGGCTCGATGCCGGTGGCGACGGCATCGATAAAGAGGTCAACGCCATTCAGTACGGCTATGGCGTGACGCCGGTTGTCTATCGAGCGGGCAAGGGGGACGAGAAACCCGTGCGTCTGGTGCCCAACGCCATGACCGAGGCCATGAGCGGAGGCGCGAGCTCGGCAGCAACGGTGAGCATGGAGTCCATGGGAACCTCGGTCTTTAACGAGATGATTGACGACCAGAGCTTGCTCGACAGCCAGTACGATGTCGTGGCGGGGCATTGGCCTACGTCTGCTAACGAAGCCGTGATGGTGCTTTCGAGCCGTGGCACGGTGGGCGATTACACGCTCTACAGCATCGGTGCGCTGGAAATCGATGAGCTCAACGGCCTGGTTAACAGCGCCATGACGGCCGACGGCAAGGTCGAGACGCCCAAGACCGGCAGCGACTTTACCTACGACGACGCGCTGTCCACGGCGTTTAAAGTGTTGTCGCCGGCCGATGCCTATCGCAAAAACGAAGAGACCGGCATGTGGACCGACATGTCTGGCGATGCCGACTTTATGGCCGCCAAGGTTACTGACGGTATTGACGTGCGCATTGTGGGCGTGGTGCGACCGAACGAGACGGCCAATGCGAGCGCGTTGTCTCCGGGCATTGCCTATACGCATGCGCTGACTCGCCAGCTTATGGAGCGCGCCGCCAATTCGCAGATCGTAAAAGAGCAGCTTACGCATTCCGAGACGGATATCTTTACGGGCAAGTCTTTCGATGAACTGCAAGGCGAGGCCAAGCAGGGCGTGGATCTGGGCAGTATGTTCAGCGTGGACGAGGCAGCGCTCAAAAGTGCGTTCTCGTTCGATGCATCTGCGCTCTCGGGCGTGGCGGGCGGTATCGACCTTTCTGGTATCGATTTGTCCGGGCTGAACATTGACCTTTCGGGCGTTGGTAAGGACATCGACTTCAGCGACATCATGGCCAAAGCGCCGGCTCCCGATTTCTCGGGCATCTTTGACGGTCTGGAACTCACGCCCGAGCAAATGCAGCAGGTGGGAACGCTTGCCAACCAGCTGTTTGAGGGCTTTTTGCAGTCTGATCAGTTTAAGGCGCTGACACCCGATGATCTTAAGGACGCGTCAAAGCTTGCTGCCGCATTCTCGTCGTATCTTGAGAATGATGCCGCAGCCCAGCAATGCCTGGCTCAGCTCAGGGCACTGGGCGGCGATGCCCTGGCCGAGCGCCTGCAGCAGGCGATGACCGACTATGTGCAAAAGCAGCTGGCTCCGTATCTGCAGCAGGCTATGGACCAGGTGATGAAGGCAATCAGCGAGCAGATAGCGTCGACGGTATCGTCCCAGCTCAAGGCGGGCGCGGCAGGGCTCATGGGCCAGATGGCGACGCAGATGTCATCGAGTTTTGCCAACCTGGCGAGCGCTATGCGTGTGGATGCGAGCGCCTTTGCGCGTGCCATTCACTTCAACATGGACGCCGAGGACCTGAGTTCGCTCATGATGAGCTATGCCAAGGCGTCAAAGCTCACCTACGACAACAACCTGACCACGTTGGGCTATGCGGACGAGGCGGATCCCATCTCGGTCAAGATTTTCCCGCGTGACTTTGAGGCCAAGGAGCGCGTACTCGACCATATCGATGCGTACAACAAGCGGGTCAAAGCCGCCGGCCACGACGAGCAGGCAATCTCGTACACCGACTACATGGGCATCATCATGGGTTCGGTGACTGATATCGTGAATACCATCAGCTTGGTGCTCATCGCATTCGTGAGTATCAGCTTGGTGGTGAGCTCCATCATGATCGGCATCATCACCTACATCAGCGTACTGGAGCGCAAAAAGGAGATTGGCATCCTGCGCGCGATCGGCGCGTCGAAGCGCAACGTGGCCAACGTGTTCAATGCCGAGACCTTCATCGAGGGCCTCATTGCCGGCGTCTTTGCTATTGTCGTCGTGGTGTTCGTGAGCTTCCCGGTCAATGCCTGGTCGCTTGCGGCCAAGCAGGTCCCCAACCTGATGAGCCTGCCCGTGCAGGATGCGCTGGTGCTCATCGCGATTTCGGTGCTGTTGACGGTTGTCGCCGGCCTGCTGCCGGCCCGTAGCGCATCCAAGAAAGACCCCGTGGAAGCCCTACGCTCCGAATAATGTGACAAAGGGACAGCCCCTTTGTCACATTTCTCTCCTGCGTCTAGCTTGTTTTGCCCATCAGCGTGATGCGGATGGTTGGATGGGTGTACTCGTCAAACTCGTCCTTGGGATCCGTATCAAACGAGTAATACGCTTTGACGGGGCCGTCACTCGTCCTGATAGAGATTCTCTCGTAGAGTGAGCCGCTCAAAAAAGCCTGCCTAAACTCTTCGGGGAGCTTCTGCGGTGCTAGGAGCTCGGGACTTGCGGTTTTGACGTCTATGGTTTGGACGACAGAGGAAAGCTCGTCAAGGTCGAGCTCGATACGGGCGAGATTGTCCTCGAGGTTCGCATCGGGGTCGACCTCTGCCGCGTAGCTCACTTCCGCGAGCGTTCCCTTGTTGTCAAAATCCAGGTACGTATAGGTCTTTTGGGCATCGGAGTCGCCGTCGTGCAGATAGCCTCGGACGTGATAGCCGTAATCTTGGTATCGCTCGTAGGGGTCATCGGCGGATACGTACTCGCATGAGGGTTCCAGCGCCTTGCGGGCGATGGCGATCTGCTCGGCTGCAGCCGCGGCGTTCTCCTGCATCTCGATGTTTCCCTGCGCCAGCTGCGGGATATAGGCGCCGCACACGATTGCGAGGGGCAGCGCCACAAGCGCGACGATCCACTTTTTTGCACGGGGGATAGGCACGCCACAGGCCTCTGCCGCGGCCTTTGCGTTGGCGAAGCTCTCGGCAAGCACATCTGCCGCGGTGGCGACGGCGCCTACGGCAGCGGCGACCTCTGCCGCGCCGCCCAGGTTGCGCGCGGTCTCGTTGTCACTGTTCCTGAGCAGGCGCGCGGCGGCCTGCGTGCCAACAACGCCTGCGATTTGTGCCGAGCGGTCTTTCTCGTTCTGCTCGGCGGCGAGCCGGTACTGCATTTCCTTCCATTGCTTGCCACGCATGCCAAAGCGCGGGGCGAGAGCGCAATAGCAGAATATGACGAGCTCGATGGCGGTGAGCACCAAGGCGGTCATCATGCCCGTCTCTTGAAAGCCTTCGTGATGGAAGACGATGTCGTCGATCATTTCGAAGGGAATGATCGATAAGGGCAGCACGAATGCCATGGCAAGCGCCGCGCCGGCAACCTTGGGGCAGATGCAGTATCGCTGGATGCGCTTGCGTTCTTGTTCGGAGAGTGCTGCCATGGCGGGTCCTTGGTGTCGTGGCGGTCGTTGTGGCGCGATGCCGTCATATGTGACTCAGTATAGAGAATCCCGCCATCGATGAGCGCATGGTCATACGGCAAAAGTGCCACGACGGCGCGACGGCGCGACGGCGCGACGTGCTCGCCATTCGCACCTTTGTCGCGTTAGAGGTACCTTGCCGCGAACTTCTCGAGGCTGGTGTTGCTTGCGTTGTTGAGAATGCCGCCGTCAACGATCTTTGCGCCTGGAGCGCTTGCCCTAAGGACCGACGCCGTTTTGCCCATTCCGCTTCCGCCCGAGGTGGCAAACAGGACGACCGTTTTGCCCGTCAGGTCGTAAGACTCAAGGAATGTGTTGACAATCGCCGGCGCCACATACCACCAGATGGGAAATCCCAAAAAGATGATGTCGTAGTCTTCGATGTGCTCGACTCTGGAGGTTATGGCAGGACGGCAGGAGGGGTCGGCTGCCTCGAGTGTGCTGCGGCTCTGTTTGTCGCACCAGTTAAGGTCGGCGCTTGTGTATGGATTGGCGGGTACAATGGCGAACAGGTTGCTGTCCGCTACACGAGCCAGGCGACATGCAACGTCCTTCGTGGTACCCGTTGCGCTGAAATATGTCACAAGTGTCTTAGCCAATGGAGTTCCTTTCGTTGCTGTGGTTTGGGCCTTATGCTGAGGTGCATTTGGCGCTGTCTCATGACCGCGATGCCGTGCGGTTTGTCCTGCATTCGGTTGAAGCGTTGCGTAGCCGGTAGATGAGATAGTCAAGGCGCTCGAGTTTCTGCTGTCCCGAGTGGATATCGTCGAGCAATTCGCGTCGATACCGTTTTAGTAGACAAATACGCGCGCAGTCGCTGGCGGCCGAGCTGTACAGCTCGATGAGATCTTCGCTGCAGCCGGCGTCGTGTAGGCCGTCGATGATGTTGTCGTCCATGTCGTCACTTTGCGATTTTGACTTTGGTAGTGCCGGCAAGCGGCTTTTCGCCGGGACGGGCCTTGGGACCAACGAGCGCGTGCGGTTGATAAAGCTCCTCGAGGAAGTCGATCTCGGCGGGGGAGAGCGTTATGTCGAGTGCAGCTACGGCGTCGTCGACTCGCTCGGGCTTGGAACAACCCACGATGGGCGCCTCGACCCCACGCGCCCAGTGCCACGCCAGCGCAATCTGCGCCATCGGCACGTCATGATCGGCGGCGACCTTGGCCACGCGCTCAACGACGGGCATGTCGATGGCGCGGTCATGGTCATACTTGTTGGCCATGGTCGTGTCGGTGGTGCCACGTGTGCTCGAGCTTTCCCACGTGGGGCGGCAGAGGTGTCCCGACGCCATGGGACTGTATGGCGTAAGAGCCATGTCAAACTGGCGGCACACCGGAATCATCTCCCGCTCGTCCTCTCGGTACAGCAGGTTGTAGTGGCACTGCATGCTCGTAAAGGGCGCCCATCCGTGGTCGCGCGCGACGATCTGCAGGTTGTGCAGCTGGTAAGCATACATAGCGCTGGCGCCGAGCGCGCGAACCTTGCCCTCGCGCACCAAGTCGTTGAGCGCCTCCATGGTCTCTTCCGTGGGAACGTCGTAATCGAAGCGGTGAATGATGTAGAGGTCTAGGTAATCGGTGCCCAAGCGCTTGAGCGAGCCTTCGATCTCGCGTTTGATGGCGTCGGCGGAAAGGCCGCCCTCGTTGAAGTGAACCTTGCTAGCCAGCACGACGCTCTCGCGAGCGATTCCCAGATTGCGCAGGGCGGCGCCAATGTACTCTTCGCTCGTGCCAAAGCTGTAGCAGTTCGCGGTATCGATAAAGTTGATTCCGGTGTCGAGTGCGCGTTTGATGACGGCGCGTGTGTCGTCGGGTCCGATGGTCCACTGATGAAAGTCGGGGCTGGGCTCGCCAAAGCTCATGCCTCCCAGGCAGAGTTTAGAGACTTTAATGCCGGAATGGCCAAGGGTTGTGTACTGCATGATGCTCCTATTTCTGGTTCTCAACGTCGGGGTGCCAGGCGGCATATTGCGCAAGCTTCTCGGGCGTGCGCTCATAGAAGGGTTTCCCGCGATCGAGGGTAGCCATGGCGGTCATGTCGCTGTCCGTGAGCTCGAAGTCGAAGACATCGATGTTGTCGGCGATGTGCGTCGGATTCTTGGAGCCTGGAATGACGATATTTCCTTCTTGGATATGCCAGCGCATAATGATTTGAACAGGCGTTTTGCCATACTTGACAGCGAGGTCGCGCACGACGGGCTCGTTCATGATGTCGCTGTTACCGCGCCCGCCGAGCGGGTACCACGCCTGCAATGCAATGTCGTGCTGGGCGAGCAACTTCTTCAGTTCGGTCTGCGGGAAATACGGATGGCACTCGACCTGAATAAGGGATGGAACGATCTCGCAATTTGCGAGAAGCTTCTCGATTTCGTTCTCGTCGAAATTGGAGATTCCGATGGAGCGGAGCTTGCCTTCCTTGTACGCGATCTCAAGCTTCTCATAGCCCGCCAAGTAGTCGCCTGCGGGTTGGTGCAGAATCATGAGGTCGATGTAAGGTGTGTTCAGACGCTCGAGCGTTTCGTCGACGGCGGTGTCGCTATTGTAAAAATAGGGCCAGAGCTTGGTTTCGAGAAACACGTTTTCGCGCGGCGAGTCTGATTCGCGCACGCCACGACCCACTGCTCGCTCATTCACGTATGCATTGGCAGTGTCGATGAGCTCATACCCCATGCCGAGTGCGGAGGTAACCGACGATTGGGCATCGTCGGGTTTAAGCAGATACGTGCCAAGTCCTAGCTGGGGGATTTTGATGCCGTTATTGAGCGTGATGTATTCCATGCGCTTCCTTTCTCGATGGTTCTCTTCTGTAACGATAGTTTCGAGATTTGATAATGTATATTGCCTATAGCAACTAGCTAGATATACGGATTATGTATGTGAAACGAATTGGACCGAATGAGGTTCTCCGTTGTGCACGAAGGAGCAAGCATGGAGCTGCGAACACTGCGTTATTTTCTTGCTGTGGCCCGCGAGGAAAACATGACCGAAGCTGCTAACGTGCTACATGTGACGCAGCCCACGCTCTCGCGCCAGATAGCCGATTTGGAACGCGAGCTGGGCGTGGAGCTGTTCGAGCGCACCAATCGATCGTGTGTGCTCACGAGCGATGGCATGCGCCTGCGCCAGCGCGCCGAGGAGATTGTCTTGCTGGTGGAACAGACCGAGCTAGAGTTGGCGGATCGGGAGCTCGGCATTGCGGGCGTTATCCGCATTGGCGCCGGCGAAACCAAATCGATGCGGCTGGTGCTCGATGCCTTTGCAGAGCTGCATCGGAATTATCCTGGAGTGACGATTGAGCTCTACACCGGTAATGCCGATGCGGTGGAGGAGCGTTTGGAGCGTGGCCTGCTCGACTTTGCGTTGTTACTGGAGCCCGTTAACGTCGAGAAATACGAATGGATTCGTATGCCCGAGGCGGATCGAGCCGGTGCTGTTGTTGCCGCGAGCGGTCCATGGGGCGGCCGGGACGTGCTGGCGCCTGCGGACGTGGCGAATATGCCGCTGCTGGTGAGTTCGCGCACCTCGAATCGAGCGCTGGACCTAGAAGCGTGGTCGAGTGGCGTCCTTAGCGTCGATGAACTCAACATCGTGGGGCATTTCGACCTGATCGGCAACGCGTCACATCTGGTGCGTTCGGGCGCTGCGTGTGCGGTTAGCATTGGAAGCTTGCTGCAGATAGATGAAGACAGCGATTTACGTTTTGTCCCATTTGAACCGCCGCTTACCATTGCGTCGTATCTGGTATGGAAAAAATATCGCCTGCGTTCCCGCGCCTGCGAAGAGTTTCTGAACCGTTTGAATAGGATGTGACAAGGGGGCAGTCCCTTTGCCGCATTGATCTGAGAGTGGATGTTGATGTATTTATCGCTGGCCCCTATGGAGGGGATTACCGGGCATGTGTTCCGTCGCGTGCATGCGGAGTGTTTCGGCGCACTCGATTGTTATTACACGCCGTTTTTGCCGCCGCCGCGCGTGGGCAACCGCTTTGGCGGCAAGGCGTTTAAAGAGGTCGATCCCGCCAATAACCAGGGACTTAACGTGGTGCCTCAGCTGATGTCCAAGAATGCGGATGAGTTTGTGTGGGCGGCGCAGGTGCTCGCCGACATGGGTTATCACGAGGTCAATCTCAACCTTGGCTGCCCCTCGGGCACGGTTGTAGCCAAGGGGAAGGGCTCGGGTTTCTTGCGTAATCTCGACGAGCTCGAGGTGTTCTTGAGCGACGTGTGCGAACGCTCGCCGTTGCCGGTGTCGGTCAAGACCAGGCTGGGGTTGGAAAGCGACGACGAATACGAGCGTGTGCTTGACCTCTATTGCCGCATGCCGCTGGCAGAGCTGATCGTGCATCCGCGCGTGCAAAAGGACCGCTATGCGGGTTCGCCGCGCAAAGAGTTTTACGGCGAGACGCTGGAGCGGGCGCCGTTCTCGGTGGCCTACAACGGCGACATCTTTGATCTTGAGGAGATGGATGCGCTGGTGGAGGCCTATCCCGGAACGCGTCACGTAATGTTGGGGCGCGGCTTGCTTGCGAACCCCGCGCTGGCTCGCATGGTTAAGGGCGGCCCTACTGCCACGGCTGCTGAGCTGCAGCGCTTCCACGACACGCTGTTTACGGCATATGCGGAAGAGATTGGCGGCAATGCGGTCTTTCGCATGAAGGAGTGGTGGTTCTACGCCAAATGCGCCTTCGCCAATCCCGCTAACGTTCACAAGATCGTGCGCAAGACCAAAAAGGTCGACGAATACCGCGCCGCCGTCGATCGCGTCTTTCGCGAGCAGCCGCTCGCGTCTGCCGCCCGCTTTTGCGGCTAAATGTAGTCGTTGGACGTTCTTAAACGACTAGTCATTAAAGAACGTCCCCAATGACTATGCCCCGCTTGCCTCTTAAAAGCTGTACGCCAGCATCCAATGATGTCGAAAAATGACGCTTTTGGATGCTGGCGTACATGTTTGGGCTCGGCGGGGGGGGGACTAGGCAATCATTGCGTCGAGCGTAATGAGCTCTCTGAGTCGCTCCGTGCGTGTTTGTCCGTGGCGCTTTGCCTTTGCGTCAAACGCCTCGAGAACCGACTCACCTACACGTGCCGATAAAACAACGCTGGGCTCATCGGAGATTGGCGGCCTTCCCAGCTTGATGGTGCGACCCTTCGGCCACTCATCTTTTTCGTATGCCTCCGCGGCCTTTTCTAGTTCTCCGGGAGCAAACCCCATCATCTTTTCGAGCTGCTGAGCGTCCATAGCGCCTCCTATCGATCAATCCCAAGTTCTCTGAGCACCTTGCGCGTAGGAGGGACAAGGGCGTGGTAAATGATGTAGCCATCTCGATCGGGACAACATCGAGCGATGAGCTCCATAAGACGGTTTCTTCCATCAAGTCCAACGAGAACGTAATCGATGCCTCCATTTTCAAGATCACGCCTGAACCATGCGAAAGCGGAGTTCCAGGCGCAGGTAATATCCGTCTCCGTCAGCCCGTGTTTGAGGGCATGGGGGTGGATTGCGATGAGCTCCATAAGGGCCTCTCTTTTTGTATACAGTTTTGTAAACAAAAATGCAAGCAGTTAATAGGGTTAAGCAGCCTGTTTTGGTTGGACTTTTTGATGTAACGTCGGCACCGGAGGCTCTGCTACTTCATCGCTTTTAAGTTCGGCATGCGAGCGTCCGTTGAACTCCCAGAGAGGAGCGTTTTCATAGACTATTGCGAGGAGCTTGGAGACCTTGTATATCTTCGATTGTTCGTAAAAATCGGGTCGTACGACGATCAATAGAAATTCGGCATCTTCGGTTGTTTGTTGCGCTGTCGGCATGCCGTTGAGACCAATAGAACGCAAGAGCTTTGCCACGATGAAATCGAACTCGGCCTCTCTTGCGTGAAGGCTTGCGGCGCTCAGCTTAGAATCATTCAAGATATACAGCTTGAGATTATTAACAGGCCGTGTGTAGCTGGCATATCCGCAGACGACGTCCTCATAATCGAGTTTTTCGATTGGATGCTGTTCATGACCAGCGAATATAGCTGCTCTCCTGCTCTGAACGCGTCGTTCGCGTAGCGAACGCATTTCCTCGGTGTACTCGCTATGGCGTTCGTATTTTCGATAAGAGTATCCGTAGTCGTCGTAGTAATAAGGGTTATTTTCGACCGTGTCGTCTAGTTCCGGCGCTATGAGGTACAGCTCTCCGTCCTTGGATAACATACAGGGGTTGTCGATGCGCCCCGACTCGTCTCTGATTTTCCAAATGGTTTCGTTTACTTCGAATATCGAGACTGGTTTGGGGGCGCAAGAATTGTAAAGCTCAACAAATTTCTCGAGTGAAATGATTCCGCAGGCATCTGTATAAGCGCGGGCAAAGCGCCAAACTTCTTGGTTCGATATGAGCTCGCGGAATTCCCTGTTGCTAGGAGCATCTTGTGGACTCTGGTATCTAGCGTGAAGCGCGATGTGCGATGAGGACCACTTGTTGTCTGCCGCGACGTTCATGAGCTCTAGGCGCAGGTTCTCGTTTGCGACGCGAGCGAGTGACTCATAGTGAGCTAGGCCAAGCTCTGACCGAAAAGGCACGCCCTTGGGTACCGCGCGAGCGAGCTTAATACAGCGCGTGAGATAGGATTGTCCCACGCGGGGACCAAAGCGCTTGTGCAGATGGCTGCCGACAGGGGAGAGCAGTCCTTTGAGGTTGGAAATTGAATATCCGGCAGTTTCTTGTTCGAGACGACGCCCGATGAGCAATGCCCCCTCTAGCGAAGTCCCATGATCGATGCTCTTTTGATTGAGGTTCTTGGCTTCAACGATCCTGCTGATATCTGAACAGGTGCTTGATACGGTGTCGGACGTAAAGGTTGGAATCTTTTTTGCCATAACGATGCACTCCTGTGTGACTCACGGATAACGGAAACGTTTGGTTGTGAGTGCCGTTCTTTGATGGCGACGACGAACAGGAGCGCAGCCTGTCTGAGATGGACGAGTGCGGCAACCACCGATCTTACTTACCGAGCTCGCTCCAGCGTGTCATTGGGGACCTCCGCAGGAGCTCTCGACCAGCCTCATGCCTTGAAGCGAGTATAGCATAAAAGCAAACGCATGTTCTATATAGTTGAGAAAGTGAATCCCTATCTACTCATTTAAGTACGTCCCCAATGAGTGCTAGAGCAGGTTCTCCTGCACCCATGCGATGATGTCGCTCGATTCGTAGAGCGGCTCTCCGTCAATGAACAGGCAGGGAACCTGGCGTTTTCCGCCGACGGCGATGAGCGTCTGCTCGGCATCGGGGTCAGTCGAGATATTGCGTTCGGGAATGGTCACGCCGTTATCGGCCAAAAAGCGCTTGACCTTTATGCAATACGGGCAGCCGGTCATAACGTACAGCGCGAGCTCGTGATCAGTAGCCATGGGTCTCCAATCGGTTGAGGTTTCGATTGAAATACCCAAAGCCGCTGCAGTCTATGCGTGAGCCGACGACGACTCGATCGTCTGGACTAGAAACGCCGTGGCGCCGGTGCCGCAGGGCTTGTCGTAGTAGTCAACAAAGCGCTGGTCGGCAAGATAGCCGTGGGCGAGGCCCAAGTACGCCTCGTCTTGGGGCTCGCATCCCCAGTTGAGAGCAATCCAGCGACGATGCATCGCGACAAGCTTGCGAGCCTCGCTTCCATCCGGTTCGCCGTCGCTCATGGCAATCGAGAGCTGGCCCAGAATAGCGCGTTCAAGTTCCTTCATGTCGTTCCATGTCTGAGGATCCATATCCAGTAACGTTTCGTTTGCTGCATCGATAGCCTCATCGCCATAGCGCGCCCGCGCTTCGGCACCGTAGCGCTCCTCGTTTTCCTGCACGGTGCGCCAGCGCTCCAGCTGCGGCAGAACGGCGCCCATGAGCGAGACGGCCTCGTCGAGCGACATGCCGGTGTTTTGCGCCAGACGCGGAGCGCAGTCCTCGATCATTGCCTCCATCGTGGTCTCGTAGGTGTACTTGCCGTGGTCGTAGCACCACTTGCAGTAATGGTCGGTCGTGGCGCCGTGAGCATCGGTACCGCAGTCGTCGGGCGTGAGTATCATGCCGCAGCTCTGGCAGTAGTGCTTGGGCATTTCGAGCAGGTGAGACAGGGGCTCGCCGGTCACAGCGGCAATGAGCTTCATCATGTCGATGCCCGGTGTGACCTCACCGCGCTCCCAACGGCTGATGGCTTGGCGTGTGACGAAGAGCTTGGCGGCGAGCTGCTCTTGGGTTAGGTGATGGGCGCGACGGACAGCGATGAGCTTTTCTGCGAAGGCCATAACGGCTCCTTTCTGCTGGTTGATGGCCTAAGCATACGCGGCAGCAGGTGCCCTTCCAAGCAACCGTTGGTTGCGCGACGGGGGACCGCGGCGGAGAATTGCGCGCAACGCCCTACATCTCCATGCCGTACAATGACCGACATGGAACCTATCGCACACATACATACCGACCTGCCGCAGAAGTTCGGCATTCCGCGCAACAGCTTTTTGGCGCCTCATCTGCAGGGACACATCGTCTTTGAGCCGGAATTTGCCTCCAATGCAGCGGTTGAGGGCCTGGACTCCTTCTCTCACCTATGGCTGTTGTGGCGCTTCGAAAACGGAACGCCCGGCGGCACGGCAAACGACATAGCTGCCGATGCCAAGTCGCAGGACAGGCCTGGCACCAACGTCAAGTGGTCGAAGACCGTGCGCCCGCCGCGTCTGGGCGGAGCCGAGCGCGTGGGTGTCTTTGCCACGCGCAGTCCGTTTCGCCCTAATCCCATCGGGCTCACCTGCGTTAAGCTCGATCGTGTCGAGCTTACCGACGACGGCCCCATCATCCATGTGCTGGGGGCCGACCTGCGCGACGGCACGCCTATCTACGACATAAAGCCCTACATTCCGTTTGCGGACTGTCACCCAGATGCGACCGGCGGCTGGATTGAGGATGCTCCGTGGCAAGAGCTCGATGTTGAGTTCCCGCAAGTGCTTCAAGACATGGTCCCGCCCGCAAAGCTCCCCGGCTTGGTTGAGGTTCTTCACCAGGATCCGCGCCGCGCGGGCAGCAAACACGAGCCAAACCGCATTTACCATTTGGCTTACGCTGGGCTCGACATATCGTTTACGGTCGATGGAGCCCGATTGACGGTGACCGCCATCAACGACGCGCAGGACTAGCCGGCAATTCGTCTGCACCCACCAAAATCAACAGCAAACCCCATGCCAAAACCGCCCGCGCTGGTGGACAATAACGCCTACCAAAACAATCCGCTTTGCACGGGAGCTCAGCATGAAATACGACTTTACCTCACTTATCGACCGCCACGGCATGGACGCCATCGCCGTTGACTCTTGGGGTGAGATTCCCGGTATGGCTCCGAACGCACCCGACGAGGGCTTCGACCGCATCCCCATGTGGGTAGCGGACATGAACTTTGCCACGGTGCCCACGGTCCAGGAGCACATCATTCAGCGCGCCCAGCATCCCATGTTTGGCTATTTCGATCCGCGCCCCGAGTACTTCGACCGTATCATCGAATGGCAGAACCGCCGCAACGGTGTTAAGGGCCTGCTCCCTGAGCATATCGGCTACGAGAACGGCGTGCTGGGCGGCGTCGTATCGACGCTGCGCGCGTATGTCCAGCCGGGCGATGCGGTGCTGGTCCACAGTCCCACCTACATCGGCTTTACCAAGTCCATCGAGGCCGCGGGCTATCGCATTGTCCACAGCCCGCTTAAGCTCGACGACCAGGGCGTGTGGCGCATGGACTTTGAGGACATGGAGCGCAAGCTCGTCCAAAACCACATCCATGCCGCGGTGTTCTGCTCGCCGCACAATCCTTGCGGCCGCGTATGGGAGCGCGATGAGATCGAGCGCGCCATGGACATCTATCGCCAGCACGATTGCGTGGTGATCTCGGACGAGATTTGGTCCGACATCATCCTACCCGGTCACAAGCATATCCCGACGCAGTCGGTGAGCGAGGATGCCCGCATGCGCACGGTTGCCTTCTATGCGCCGAGCAAGACGTTCAGCCTGGCGGGCTTGGTCGGCAGCTACCACATCATCTATAACGAGACGCTGCGCGACCGCGTGTGCGCCGTGTCCAACAAGACTCACTACAACGAGATGAACGTCCTCTCCATGCATGCGCTTATCGGTGCCTACCAGCCGCAAGGCTACGAGTGGGTGGACGAGCTCAACCAGGTGCTTGCCGGCAATATCGAGTACTTCTGCAATTACGTTGACGAGCATTTTGAGGGCGTTGGCTATTCGCGTCCGCAGGGCACCTACATGGTGTTTCTGGACTGCACCGAGTGGTGCCGCGAGCATGGCCGCGATATTCAGTGGCTGCTCGACGAGGGGGCACGCGTGGGCGTGGGGTATCAGGACGGTCGCCCGTTCCACGGGCCCTGCCACATTCGCGTGAATCTGGCGCTGCCGCTTTCGCGCGTAAGGGAAGCGTGCGACCGCCTGGGCCGCTACGTTTTTGGGGTATAGGGGGCGATCGATTCGAGTGCTGCCCCATGCGCCCACGCCGTCAAAATGCGTGGACGCATGGGGCACAGAGGGTAGCGAGCGCGTTTTCCGCATTCGCTACTTTTCGTGAATCTGCTTGCCGCAAAGATGTTCAATCGAAATCTCGTAGAGTTGGACGCCCTTGATGTCTTTGGCGATTTCCTCCTCGACTTCTTCGGCGGAAGGGTAGTACTTAAGCGCGAGCTGGCGGACTTTGTCCTCGATAAACGCGGGCGCTTCATCTACCAGACGACAACGACCAAAGACAACGGTACTCATAACGTAGGGAGCCCAGTCGCCGTCCTTATACCACTCGTTGCCGTAAACGGTAAAGCAGACTTTGTCGTTTCGTTTGAGTGCGTCCACCTTGTGCCCTGCTTTGGCACCATGAAAGTAAATTTTGTCGTGCTCGGGATCGAAGAAGTAGTTGACGGGAATGGCATAGGGGTAGCCATCATCGCCGTTGACGGCAAAGACGCCGCGCTTGCAGGTAGCGAGCAGTTCGCGCGCTTCCTCGTCGGTGATGGCGCGTTTCTTTCGACGTAAGGGCCTAAACATCGTTGGCTTCCTTTCTGCTGCGCATGGTGGTTGAGCACAAACTATAGCGAAACAGCCCCGTTTTTCTTGATACAGGCGAGTATGTTTTTGAGCTTGTTAAAGTCGAGCGGTTTGGGCAGATGGGCGTTCATGCCGGCGTCGTGTGCCGCCTTGGCGTCTTCGGCAAAGGCGTTGGCGGTGAGCGCGATGATGGGGATGTCGGCCGCATCGGCCTTTTCGCTCAGGCGGATCGCGCGGGTTGCCTCGTAGCCGTCCATGCCCGGCATCATGATGTCCATAAGAATCGCATCGAAGCTACCCGCGGGACGGCCAACGTATAGGTCGACCGCTTCGTTGCCGTCGGCGGCGCGAGTTACGACGATGCCCTCGCTTTCGAGCAGAGCCTGGGCAATCTCGGCATTGAGCTCGTTATCTTCTGCCAAAAGAACGTTCATGTCTGCAAGCGAGCAACTGTATGCCTGCTCGTCCGTACGTTCTTTTGCCTGAGGGTTCTTGTCGATCTCGAGCGGAATCTGGACGTTAAACGTACTCCCCACGCCAACCTCACTCGAAATCTCAATCGTGCCGCCCATCATATCGATGAGTGATTTGACGATAGACATGCCAATGCCGGTTCCTTGGAACTTGCTGCGCGCATCGTCGCCTTCCTGGGCAAACGGCTCGTAAATGTGTGCCAAAAACTCGGATGTCATACCAATGCCGGTATCCGAGACGCTAAAGCAAAACGCGGCGTGCTCGTCGTCGACCGGTTTGATGGTCGATGAGAACGTGACGGTGCCTCCGTGCTTGTTGTACTTGATGCTGTTGTCGAGCAGGTTGACAATGATCTGCCGAATATGGGTGGGGCTGCCGATCATATATTGGTCGACAGCGTAGGGCTCGCTGGTGTCGAGCATGGTTATGCCGCGGTCCGATGCGCGGAGCTTGCACAGTACGAGCGCATTGTCGCACAGCTCTTTAAGGTTGAATGATTCGTGCTCGAGTGTCACTTTGCGCTCCTCGATCCTGCCCATCTCGAGGATGTCGTTAATCAGTGACAGCAGGTGATTGGCGGCAACGCGCGCCTTGGCGCGGCTTTCGCGGGCGACCTGCATGTCGCCTTCTCTCAATTCCTCAATTTCGATAAGACCCAGGATGCCGTTGAGCGGCGTGCGGATGTCGTGGCTCATGCGCGTGAGGAAAGCGGTTTTGGCGGCGTTGGCGGCATCAGCTTTCTGCCGTTCTGTCTGTGCGCGGTAAAGCGACCAGACAAGGATGGCGATGCTGGTGAGCAAGATGCAGATGATAACAGACGCAATGGCGGTGCGGTTACGATAGAAAAACTGGAACGTGTCCGATTCTTGCGCCGAGTACGATGTGGGGAAATAGCTGTTTGCAGAGAGCGATTCACCTGCATTGACGATGCCCTTATTGATGATTCCCAGCAGCTCGGGCTTGCCGCGCGAAATTAAACACGATAGTTGCGCCGTGCTGGTGAGTTCCTGTGTTTCGAAATCCTCGATGTCGTAGGTGTCGCGGAGAGTTTCCAGGCGCGTGCTGGGGACAATGATGCAACGTGCCTTCCCCTCATTGAGGGCTTTGAGCACCTCGCCGTCATTCGAGTACTCGTTTACCGTTGCGTTCGGGAAGAGACTTTCGAGCTCAAAACGGTTAACGATTGTGCTCTTTGTACAAGCGATGTTCTTAAGGTCGCTGTTCAGGTTTTTGCCACTGTGAATGGCGGTCAGCGAAACCGTTCCCATCGAGTTTGACTGGATGACCCCTGTCTGCTCGGCGAGCCAGTAGTCGCGAAACAACGGCAGGGCGACATCGATGGTTCCGTTGGAAAGGGCTTTGATCATTTGCTTGTTGCTCGAGAGTGCGATTGCTTTGACCGTAATGCCAAACTTGTCGTGCAACGTCGTTGCAAGCGAGGCGAGCGACCCTTCCATCTCGCCGTCGTCATTTTGCGTACAGTAGGGAAGTTGGTTTTTAAGATAGCCGATCGTGATGGTATTGCCGTTTTCTTTGAGCCAGGTGGTCTCGGGGCCGGTGAGCGATGACGAGCCACTGTTTTGGGTCGAGTAACTCGATTTGACTTCCTCGTTATAGCGCGGGTTATCGCGGGCGATGGTCGTCATGGCGGCGTTGATGTCGTTCATCAGATCGGGGCGGCTTTTGGGAACGGCAAAATAGTAGTCGCTCGAGCCTACGTAGAACATGGGTGACGCATCGGGCGACGAAATGGTATCGTTCATGATGACGGCGTCGACCTCGCCGTCTGCAAGCGCCTCAAAGAGGGCGCTGCCGGTGTCGATTTCTTTATAGGTGCAGGTGACGCCTTCGTCGGCGAGCCACTGCTGGCCGACGATAGTTTGCATAACGCCAGAGTTGCAGCCGATGGTGAGGCCTTGGAGCGCCTGGGGGTCACCCTTGGCCAGATCGTCGCGGTCGGGCCTGGCGTAGATGTAGTAGCGCTCGGTGCCCTCGGGGTTCGAGGAAAAGAGCAGCTTCTGCTCGCGTTCTGCCGAATACGAGATGTTGGGCATGAGGTCGATTTCGCCTGCTTCGAGCATGTCCATAAGCTCGGAGAAGGTGCCGCTAACGTATTCGTATTGCCAGCCCTTTGTGTAATACGAGAGGGTCTGGAGGTACTTGTAGCCCCACCCCGAGAGTCGCTCGCCCGGCATGCCTTCCTGGAAGCCTTTGTTGTTGACGAGCCAGCCAACGCGGACCGTCTTGACCTGCTGGTCGGAGTCGGCGGCAAAGGCGGGGGCGGGCATGACGGCGCTCAGTATGGCGAGCGCGGCAAGCGCGACGGCCAGGGTGCGATATAGAGCCAAGCGAAGGACGGCGGAAGGTTTCACATGAAATCCTATCGAGTTGAGACAGTTTCGCATAAGGATACCAGCTCAGCCTGCCCATTCAGCCGCCGCACCGCTAAACGGTCACTCCCGGCAGTTGGGGACAGTCCCTTTCTGCCGGCAGAAAGGGAACGTCCCCAACTGCCGGGTGTGGGACAATAACGAGCGAATGTGATTGGGCGTCTGGAAAAGGGGTCGCGATGAACAAGTTGAGGACGCTTGCCGACGTGTTGCGCCAGGCTGGCTTTGCACGCATCACGGGCCTGTTTCTCGTCTTCTATCTGCTGTGCTCGACGGCCGTCTGGCTGTCCGAGCCCACGACCCTTACGTTTGGCGACGGCCTCTGGTTTAGCTTTGAGACCGTATCGACCATCGGCTTTGGCGATATCCCGGCCGAGACGCCGGTTGCCCGCGCTATCACTGTCGTTTTGAGCGTCATCAGCATCTTCTACATCGCCATGCTCACGGGCGTGGCGGTGAACTACTGCAATACGCTCATCAAGATGCGCCAAAAGGACACCATGGCGCGCTTTATGGACGATCTTGAGCATTTGGAAGAGCTCGATCGTGACGAGCTTGCCGACCTATCGCGCCGTGTGCGCGAATATCGCCGACGCCAACGCTAGAACGGGCGCCGCGCGTCACGATGAGGGGGACTAAATATGAATATCACGGTATACCTGGGCGCCAGCGTTGGTAACGAACCAGCATTTTTGCCTGCGGTGCAAGAGCTGGGCAACTGGATTGGCTCCAACGGGCACGCGCTGGTATACGGCGGGTCCAAATCGGGCCTGATGGGTGCGCTCGCCGATAGCGTACTCGATGCCGGTGGACACGTGACGGGCGTGGAGCCGAGCTTTTTTATCGAGGCCGAGTTTCAGCACGATGGCATCGACGACCTCATCGTGACGAGCGACATGGCCGAGCGCAAGGCCAAGATGATTGAGCTCGGTGACGCGTTCATCGCCTTTCCCGGTGGGACGGGTACGCTCGAGGAGATTGCCGAGGTCATGTCGGCCGTGTCGCTGGGGCATCTGAGTGCGCCGTGCATCCTGTATAACCTGGACGGTTACTACAACGACCTCAAGGCGCTGCTCGGACACATGATTGATAAGGGCTTATCGAGCCCGCAGCGCCAGCACGGCATCTACTTTGCCGACGATTTGCGCGAGATTGCCTCGATTATTACCGGATAAGTCTTGAGCCTGCCCCACTATGACTCCCAATGGTGCCGTTTGCGGCGCAGATGGTTGGCTCGTTCGGGCAACGCTCGCTCTACAATAAAACGTATCTTTGTCGATTTTGACCACGGGAGGTCCCGATGGATAACCTTGCAAAACCCAAAAACCGTGCGCTGTTTTTAGTGAGCGTGGCCGTGACCGGTGCGTTTGCGGGCGCCGCGGTCTGGCTGTTTTTCTTTGCGATGGAGCACGGTATCGACTATCTATGGACCGAGATCCCTCATATGCTGGGCGTCGCTTCGCCCGAGCTCGCGAGCGGTCCGTTCGGTTTTTTGCCGTACCCGTTTTTCGTCTGCCTGCTGGGCGGCCTGCTGATCGGTCTGTACGAAAAGATGACGGGCACCAAGACCGATGACCTCAACCAGGTGATGGCCAAGGTTAAGCAAGACGGTCGCTACCCGTACGACAACCTCGGCAAGCTTTCGCTTGCGGCATTGCTGCCGCTGCTGTTTGGCGGAAGCATTGGACCGGAGGCCGGCCTGACCGGCGTTATCGCGGGTCTGTGCAGCTGGGTCGGCGACCGCATGCGTCGCTTTGGCGCCGAGTTTAGGGAGCTTACGCTGCTGGGTACCCAGGCTGCCCTGACGGCGCTCTTTACCGCGCCCATCTTTGGCTTTGTGGCGCCGCTCGCCGGTAGCGCCGATGGTCGGGGCGCTGGCGAGGACTCCGCGTCCGACGAGATCACCATCAAGCTGCCCAAGGCGCAAAAGACCGTGGTCTACGGCATCGCGATTGCCGGCGGCCTGGGCACCTATCTGCTGCTCGGCCAGCTTATGGGTGGCGGCATGGGCATGCCGAGGTTCGAGGCTGCCGAGGTGGGCAACCTGGAACTTGTCTGGCTCATTCCGCTGGCGTTGGTCGGCACCGTATGCGGTTGGCTGTACTTTGTCTCCGAGCATGCAAGTGAGGCGCTGTCCCATGCAATAGGGGAGCGCCCCGTCGTCAAGGCCATGCTGGCTGGTCTGGCGCTCGCCATCTGCGGCACAGTTCTGCCTTATACCATGTTTGCCGGTGAGACCCAGGCCGACGTACTTATGGAGACCTACCTCACCATCCCCGCCGGTGTGCTCATCGCGACCGGTCTTCTCAAGGCCATGCTGACACCCGCCCTCATCAACATGGGCTGGCGCGGCGGCCACTTCTTCCCGGTTATCTTCTCGGGCGTAAGCCTGGGCTACGGCCTTGCCATCCTCACCGGCGCAGATCCGGTCTTTTGCGTCGCCGTCTGCACGGCATCGACGATGGGCGCCGTTATGCGCCAGCCTGTTATGGTTGTGGGCCTGCTGCTCATGTGCTTCCCACTCAAGGGTATCGTTTGCATGATCATCGCGGCCGTCATCGCCGCCGGCATTCCGCTGCCCAAACCGCTGCGCAAGTAGCACGGTGGCGCGCGGGCAATACAAACATCTCAAGCCCGGTGTGGGCGCTGTGTCACGGATTTGCGGGTGGACTGAATCTCGCCTGGCACCGACGCTACTTCCAAATCGCGAGCGCGGCGGTGCCCAGCACGATGAGGAAAAGGCCGATGGCGCTTCGATGCGACAGCTTTTCGTTGAAGGCCAGTCGTGCGAACAGCACCGATACGACAATCGATAGTTTGTCGATTTGCACGACGACGCTCACCTGGCCTGCAGCGATGGCGTAGTAGTACAGCAGCCACGACGCGCCGGTCGCAATGCCCGATGCCGCGAGAAATGCGAGTTCGCGCGGGTCAATGCGCGCGACCTGCTCCAGCTTTCCCTTGGCAGCCACGATTGCCCATGCCATAAAAAGTACCACACAGGTACGGATCGCCGTGGCCAGGTTTGACTCGACACCTTCGATGCCGATCTTGGCGAGGACGGAGGTGAGTGCCGCGAACACGGCGGCGCCGAGGGCGTAAGCGAGCCAGGCTCGGTCTTGCTTTTGCTCTGCGCCGATGGACTGCTTTTTCTCGATTATCAAAAACGTGCCGAGCGTGATGACGGCGGTTCCCACGAGCTTGACCGCCAGGTTGCCTGTCTCACCAAAAAGCACTATGGCGATAAGCACGGCGAGCACAGTGCTCATCTTGTCGACGGGTACAACCTTGTTGACGTCTCCGATGCTGAGCGCCTTAAAGTAACAGATCCACGAGGCACCGGTGGCGAGTCCCGAGAGGGTGAGGAATAGCCAGGCTTTGGCGGGAATGGCGCCGATTGCTCCGATGGATCCAGAAATGCCCGCCATTGCCCAGGCAAATACGAGCACCACGCAAGTACGGATGGCGGTTGCAACGTCGGAGTCGGTGTGCCTGATGCCGCATTTGGCCAAAATGGATGTGATGCCGGCAAAGAAAGCTGATGCAAATGCTGCTGTAACCCACGACACGGGTTGAGCGCCTCCTCATAAAAGACCGCGCCAGATCTGCGGCGCATGCCCGATGATACCGCGCTTGCCTACAGGTCGCGTGCTCGATAGACCTTGGTACTGATGGCGCAACTCAGTGCAAAGAGCACGAGGGCCAGTACGGCAATTCCTGCGCACAGGCAGCCGAGGACGGCGGGATCGGGATTCGCCCCAGCAATCGACATGAGCCAGTTGCTGATGGGGTCGGAGGAGCTCAGTGTGGCCATGGCAAGGCATCCGAGCAGGGCAAACAGGCCGACGGAAAGGCGCAGCGCCTCCATGTGTCCAAATCGAAAGAACAGCGGCTGTGCCAGAAACACCATCATGAGGGAAATGAGCATGGACGCGGTCGAAGCGATTGCGGTCTCAAAGACGGTCTGTCCCGTCGAGGGGATACCCACGCTGTTGAAGAGCGGGATGGAGACGATGCTCAGAAGCGCGGCGGCGCACGCCATGACGGCCGAGAAGACAATGATGCTCAGGTAGCGTGCACAGATGATGTCTTTGCGCGAGAGGGGCAGCGTTGCCCGATAGCGCTCCCATCCGTTTTGATTGTCGTAGCCGGCCAGCGAGTTCATGACCACGATGGGCGACATGGCACTGACCGCACAGGCGCCGGCGCTCATACTGGCATCGCCATCCGATGCGTTGGCGAGGGTCAGTACGACGAAGATGAACAGGCCGACGCCCGCGATGCTCGGGACAAGCGTGCGGACGATGGCGAGCTCAGACATAAAGGCGCGTTTCATTTCGAAGCCCCTTTCAGTATGAGGCGAAGATAGTCATCAATGGTTGCCCGGTCGCAGGGAATCTCGGGGAAGGCCTCGAGCGCCTCGCGACGGTTGGGCACGAGCACGTCCACGCTATAGGCGTGGTGGGCGGCACGGGCGCCTTCGACGCAAGCCATAAGCTCTGCGGCCTGTGCTTGGGTGCAGTGGGCGATGCCGGCTCGGTCGGTAATGTCCTCGCGCGGCAGGTCAAACACAATCGAGCCGTTATCGATGCAGATGACGCGGTCGGCAGTGCGATCGAGGTCGGATGTAATGTGGCTTGAGAGCAGCACGCTGTGCTGGCCGTCGGCGACAAAGGTAAGCAACTCGTCGAGCAGTTCCTCGCGCGCCATGGGATCGAGACCCGCGGTGGCTTCGTCCAAAACGAGCAGCTTGGCATTGTGGCTGAGCGCACAGGCGAGCTGCAGCTTCATGCCCATGCCGCGGGAGAGGTCCTTGACCTTCGTCTTGGGATCGAGGCCAAATCGGTCGATGAATCCGGCGAACGTTTCGCAGCTCCACGTGGGGTATGCCGGGCCTACGAGCTTCTCGACCTGGCCCACCTTGAGCGTGGAGGGGAAGGGACACGTGTCCAGGACAAGCCCGATGCGGGAGCGCAGGTGGCGCTGCGTCTCGTCGGGCGCGTTGGCGTCGCAGCGCTGTCCAAGCAGATGCACCTCGCCGGCATCGGGCTTTATAAGCCCAAGCGCGGCGCGAATGGTCGTCGTCTTGCCGGCGCCATTTGCGCCCACAAAGCCAACGATCTGGCCGGGCTCCACGGCAAGCGTGACGTCGCGCAGTGAAAAGCGGTCGCTCACGCGGCGCGATACACCTTTGAGTTCTAGCAACTTTTGCATGGTATAGCCTTTCTTGCAGATGGCTACTGCATGGTTTCGGGGGCTACGAGGTCGAGCATCTCGTGCAGCTTGTCGCGCGTGACGACCAAGGCTTCGGCTTGGCTCGCCGCTTTCGCAAGCAGCTCTTCGATATGGCAGAGCTGGTTTTCGCGCAAGAGTTCTTGGTTGCCCTCGGCGACAAAACAGCCCTTGCCCTGCACGGTGCAGATAAAGCCGAGTTGCTCCAGGTCGGCGTAGGCGCGCTTGGTGGTGATGACACTCACGCCAAGATCGCTCGCGAGTGCACGGATGCTGGGGAGTTTGGCTCCCGCAGCGAGCGCGCCCGAAAGGATCTGAGCTTTGACTTGCGAGGCTATTTGCTCGTAGATGGGCTTGTCGCTCGAATTGGATAGGATGATGTCCACAGCGGCTCCTTAGCTGTTGGGCTACACGTGTATATAACCGGTAAGCACAGTATATATACACTATGTACAGTTACGCAAGAGACAAATTCGGATTGGGCCGGCTACCCAGGCCCCAACTGATGAATTTGTCCTGATAGGTGCCCTATGGCGGGATTTGGCGGCTACAATAATGCGGTTACAACGACGTAATGCACTCAATGCAAGAAAGGATCCGCATGGCAAGCCTGTCGGATGAAATCTCGTCGCGCCGCACATTCGCGATCATCAGCCACCCGGACGCCGGTAAGACCACGCTTACCGAGAAGCTGCTGCTCTATACCGGCAGCATCCAGACTGCCGGCTCGGTCAAGGGCAAGAGCTCGGCCAAGCATGCCGTCTCGGACTGGATGGACATCGAGAAGGAGCGCGGTATTTCCGTTACCTCCTCGGTACTGCAGTTCACCTATAACGGCGCCTGCGTCAACATCCTCGATACCCCCGGCCACCAGGACTTCTCGGAGGACACCTACCGTACCCTTATGGCTGCCGACGCCGCGGTCATGGTCATCGACGGTGCCAAGGGCGTCGAGGCCCAGACCAAAAAGCTCTTTAAGGTCTGTACGCTGCGCCATATTCCCATCTTCACCTTTGTGAACAAGCTCGACCACGAGGCTCGCGATCCGTTTGAGCTCATGGAAGAGATCGAGAACGTCCTGGGTATCAATACGTATCCCATGAACTGGCCGATCGGCAGCGGCCGCAACTTCCGCGGCGTGTTCGATCGTCAGACCCGTCGCGTCATTGCCTTTGAGGGCGACGGCCACGCCAACGCCACCAAGAAGGTCGCCGAGGTCGAGGCCGAGCTGGGCGATCCGGCCATGGACGAGCTTATTGGCGAGGAGAACCACAAGAACCTGATGGACGACATCGAGCTGCTCGATGGCGCCGGTGACGAGCTCGACCTGGATGCCGTGGCCTGCGGCAAGCTGAGCCCGGCGTTCTTTGGCTCGGCACTCACCAACTTTGGTGTGGAGCCCTTCCTTAAAGAGTTCCTGCGTCTGGCCCCGACGCCGCGCGCCTATACCGATACACTCACCAGCGAGCCGGTCGCGCCCGCCGAGAACGACTTTAGCGGCTTCGTGTTTAAGATCCAGGCCAACATGGACAAGAACCATCGCGATCGCATTGCCTTTGTGCGCATTTGCTCGGGCAAGTTCGAGCGCGGCATGGATGCCTTCCATGTGCAGGGCAACCGCAAGCTCAAGCTGGCTACGGGCACCTCGATGATGGCCGACGATCGCGCCATCGTGGACGAGGCGTACGCCGGCGACATCGTGGGCCTGTTCGATCCCGGTATCTTTAGCATCGGCGACACCGTGTGCTCCGGCAAGCGCCACGTGCAGTATCCGCAGATCCCGACGTTTGCCCCCGAGATGTTTGCCCGCATTACGCAGGTCGACACGCTCAAGCGCAAGCAGTTTGTGAAGGGCATGGAGGAGCTTGCCCAGGAGGGCGCCATCCAGATCTTTCGCGAGCTCGGCGCCGGCATGGAGAGCGTCATTGTGGGCGTGGTCGGCGTGCTGCAGTTTGAGGTACTCGAGCGCCGCCTCAAGGCCGAGTACCGTGTTGAGGTTCGTCGCCAGCCGCTGCCCTATACGGACATCCGCTGGATCCAAAACGACCCCGACACCATCGATATCCCGGGCCTTTCGCTCACGCGCGATACCCTGCGCGTCGAGGACATGCGCGGCGGCAAACTGCTGCTGTTCACGAGCCCGTGGAACGTGGACTGGGCTACCGACCACAACCCCGACCTTGTCCTGTCGGAGTTCGGCAACGTAACGTTTTAGCGCACCGGCGCGGTGATCCTGTGGGGCCGCCGCGCCGTTTGCTTGCCTGCCGCCGCGTGAGCGGCTATCATACCCACCGTCGCCTCAAGACCGTGGCGGCCGAGCAGTTCGGGTCCGATATCCTGCTCGTTAAACCTAAAACCAAAGGAGTACATAATGATCAAGAAGGTCATGGAGGACTACAAGGTCCTGTTGCGGAGCATTCCCGCGGCAACGGTTTCGCTGTTTATCGTGAGCGTTATCATGATGAACCTGCTGGCCAACAAAGAGCTCATCAGCCTGCCGTATCTGGCACTCGATTGCGGCTTTGTGGTGAGCTGGGTTTCGTTTTTGTGCCAGGACATGATCTGCAAGCGCTTTGGCGCCAAGGCATCCATCAAAATCTCTATCCTCGCACTGCTGGTCAACCTGGCTGTGAGCCTGTGCTTTTGGGCATGCTCGCTCACGCCCGGCATGTGGGGCGCCTACTACGACACGGGTATGATCGAGGTCAACACCGCCCTTAACGCCACCATCGGCGGCACCTGGTACGTGGTGTTTGGATCTTCGCTCGCCATGCTCGTCTCTGCCGTCGTTAACTCCACGCTCAACCAGTCGCTCGGCCGTATGCTCAAAAAGAATAACTTTGCGAGCTTTGCCTTCCGCTCTTATGTGTCCACGGGTGTTGGCCAGTTTATCGACAACTTGGTCTTTGCCATTGTGGTGAGCCACACGTTCTTTGGTTGGACCTGGGTGCAGGTCCTTATGTGCTCGCTGACCGGCGCTGTTGCCGAGCTGCTGTGCGAGGTCTTCCTGAGCCCTGTGGGCTACAAGGTCGTGCGCGGCTGGGAGCGCGAGAATGTGGGCGCCGAGTATCTCGAGCGCCACGCAACCGCCTAAGGAGCAAGCATGCGGGTTTTGATCACGGGCGCTTCGGGCGGTATCGGAGCCGCGTGCGTGCAGCGCTTTTTGGACGAGGGCCACGAGGTCGTGGGCTTTGATTTGCTGCCGGCAGCGATCGAGCACGAGCGCTATCGCCATCTGATCGTCGATGTCCGCGAGCCGGACTCGTTTCCAGGCGAGCTTGAACCCCAGGTGATCGTGAATGTTGCTGGTACGCAGGACTCGGCCGACGATATTGCCGCCAACCTGTGCGGCACCATCAACGTGACCGAGCGCTACGCCTTTGTGGGGGAGGGGCTTGCCGCCAAGCCGGCGCCGGCTATTACATCCGTGGTCAATGTGGGGTCGGCGAGCGGGCATACGGGATCGGAGTTTCCCGCCTATGCTGCCAGCAAGGGCGGCGTTATCGCCTACACCAAGAACCTTGCAAACCGCTTGGCGCCGCAGGCCATCGCCAACAGTGTGGACCCGGGCGGCGTTATCACGCCGCTCAACCGTTGCGTGATGGAAGACGAACACCTGTGGAACCAGATTATGGAGCTCACGCCGCTTAAACGCTGGGCCACCGCCCAAGAGATCGCCGAGTGGATCTACTTTGTGGGCGTGACCAACCGGTTTATGACCGGGCAGAGCCTGCTGATCGATGGCGGCGAGGCCGGCCGCACACAATTTATTTGGCCCGAATAGGAAACGCGCCCGATGGAAAGCCGTCGGGCGCGTTTTTGATGTATCGGTTTTTAGCCGAGGCAAGTCCAGTTGACGGGGGTCGAGCCGTGCTGTTCGAGTAGCCGATTGGCAGCGGAGAAGGGGCGCGACCCCATAAAGGCGGGGAGTTCTGCCGTGGCGCGGTTGGCCGAAAGCGGCGAGGGATGCGTGGAGGCAAGGCAGAACTTGCCGGTTGCCTTGCCCGCACCAGTTGGGACGAGCTTGCCTTCGACCATCTGCTGGGCAAAGCGACCCCATGCCAAAAAGACGACCGGTTGGGGCAGCAGACAGCAGCGTTCGATAACATAGTCGGTGAGCGCGCTCCAGCCCAGTTTGGCGTGCGAGTTGGCGGCATGCTCGCGCACGGTGAGCGTGGTGTTAAGGAGCAGGACGCCCTGTTGTGCCCATGGGGTTAGGTCTCCCGTGGCGGGAATGGGGCAGTCCAGATCGGCTTTGAGTTCCTTATAGATGTTGCGCAGACTCGGCGGCAACTTGGTTTGCGTCGCGGGGACCGAGAACGATAACCCCATGGCCTGGTTGGGTTCGTGATAGGGATCTTGGCCCAAAATGACAACCTTGACTTGGTTGGCCGGCGTATAGGCGAGGGCATTGAGGATGTCGTCTTGTGCTGGGTAGATAGTCTGCTCGGCACGCAAAAGGGCGATGCGCTCGAGCAGCTGGTTCGTCGTGTCACGTACCGGCTGTGGCGCATCGCCCAACCAAGTTGTTATGTTGCGGTCGCGAGTTGCGGTGTCCATGGGGCTCCTTTATGGCAGATGCTCTGTTGGCATCTATTGTAAAGGCGCACCGGTTGCCTTTATGCCGCGGCTGCATGAAGAGTGGGGTCTACGAGACGCGCTCGGGCGCTCCTGCCATGTGAGCGTGCCCGTGTGCACGAAGACGCGGGAGCTCGACGGTTGCCACCATGACGCCGGTGAGGATGAGGGCGGCGCCAAAGAAGGCGATGGGGCTCAGGACCTCGCCGACCAGGAAGAACGAGAAGACAGCGGAGCAGACCGGCTCGAGCGAGAAGGCAAAGCCGGTGGTCTCGGCGGGCACGTGGGGCTGCGCGAGCGTTTGGGTGATAAAGCCGTAGGCAGAGCAGATGAGCGCGAGTGCGACGACGACCACGACCTCGCCCGGCGTGCCGGGAAGCGTGAAACCGCCAAAGGTGAATGCGGCGATGCCCGAGAACAGGCCGCCGAAGCCAAGCTGCCAAACGCCCAGGGCCAGCGGGTCGACATCTTCGACAAAGCGCTTCGCCACAATGATATGGCCGGCATAGATAAAGGCCGAGAGCAGCATAATGATCGCACCGGGATTCAGGCTGGTAAAGTCGGCGCCCGAGAGCAGCAGCATACCGCAGGTGACGATGGCGGTGCCGATGAGTACCTTGCGCTCGGGGGCGCGACGCAGCAGGGCGGCGTTGGCAAACGGCACGATCACGACCGTCAGGCTCTGCAAAAAGCCGGCGGTGGAGGCGGAGGTAAGGCTGGAGCCCAAGCACATGCAGGTGAGCTCGGTTGCCATGATGGCGCCGATGATGGCGGCGCGAACCATAAGGTCGCGGTTGATGCGCAGCGCGTGCTTGTGGAAGAGCAGCAGGCAGGCCACAAAGGCGATGATGCAGCGCAGCGCAACGATGCTCGTGGCGTTCATGCTGTCCATGCCGATCTTCATGAGGGGGTACGAAAAGCCCCATGCGACGGGAACGGAAAATGAGAGCGCGATTGCTTTTTTGCGATCCATGGGACTCCTTTTGTTACAGAACGGTTTCGCAAAAAGGATTCTGCTCCCAGATGTGGATGTAGTAAAGCGAATGTATCTTCAGTATGATTAAGAAATACTAATGTTGCTAGAAAAAGCGCTGGCAAAACGTTTTACGGCTACATCGATGTGGAGGCACGATGGCATCGCGATATCAGATTGTATGTATGGTGGTCGATTGCGGCAGTCTGAAGGGCGCGGCCGACGAGCTGGGCTATACGCAAAGCGCGGTGAGCCAGGCCGTCAAGGCGCTCGAGCGCGAGCTGGGCACCACGATTATCGAGCGCGGTAAGCAGGGCGTATCGCTTACGCGCGACGGCAAACAGTATCTGCCGTATCTGCGCCAGATTGTAACTGCCGAGGCCGAGCTTGAGGGCAAGCGTCAGGAGTTGCTGGGGCTTTCGTCGACTGACATTCGCATTGCGACGTTTACCAACGTGAGTCGTACCGTGCTGCCGCGCGTGATCCGCGACTTTGGGGCCCTGCACCCGGGCGTTCACTTTACGCTCAAGCAGGGCGATTACACGCGCAACGCCCAGTGGGTGCACGATGGCGTGGTTGACTTTTGCTTTACGGCACGCGGATTTACCGCGGGGCTCGAGAAGCGCGTGGTCTATCATGACGAGTTGGTAGCATTGTTGCCGGCCGCGCATCCGCTGGCGGCAAAGGAAAAGGTGACACTCGCCGACCTAGCGTCCGAGCCGTTTGTGCTGCTGGATGAGGGCGAACAGAGCCTGGTGCTCGATGCATTCGCGGCGCATGGGCTGTCGCCGCACGTGACGAGCGAGGTGACCGACGACTACACCATCATGGCGATGGTGGAGGAGGGCCTAGGCGTGAGTATGCTGTATCGCCGTACCGTCGAGGGCATGAGGGCCGATATTCGCGTGCGTCCCATCGTGCACGCTCCCTCGCGTGACGTAGTGGCAGCCTGGCGCAGCTGGGACACCATGCCTATCGCCACGAGGCACTTTATCGACTATATGAGCTCACATATTGTCAATTAATGACTGGCATGGCGTTGAGTGCGGTGTTTAGCGGGCTGTCGCTTTGGCTTGGGCGGCGCGATAGGTGCGTGCCGGATGGCAGAGCAGTACCGCCACGACCATAAAGAATGCCGTGGTGCCCAGGCTGATGGGGTAGACCATCATGATGTTCGCAAAGGTGCGGAAGTGCGGGAACACGCAGAATACCCAGTAGAAGCGGATGCCGCAGACGCAAATCATGGTGATGAGGGCGGGCATGAGCGAGATGCCAAAGCCGCGCAGATAACCGGACATGTTTTCGTAGAACATGCTAAAGGCGTACGCCGGGAAGATCGAACACACGCGGATATAGCCGATCGAGACGATGTTGGGGTCGCTGTTGAACAACGCCAGGATCTCGCGCCCCAGACCGACGATGACGATAATCGTGGTGAGTGCAACGATGCCGCCTTCGACCAGGCAGACCTTGAGCGTTTTGGTGCAGCGGTCGATCTGGCGGGCACCGTGGTTTTGTCCCACAAAGGTGGTGCAAGCCTGGCTAAAGCTGTTGAGCAGGTTGTAGCACACGTACTCCAGGCTCATGGCAGCGCTCGATGCCGCCATGACCTCGGTGCCCAGGCTGTTGATGGCGGACTGGATGATGATGTTGGCGACGGCAAAGACGGCGCTTTGGATGCCGGCGGGCAGGCCGATCTTGACGATGCGCTTGAGGGCGACGGGGTCGATAGCCAGATCGCGCAGGGTGACGCGGACGACGGAATCGGTCTTGAGCAGACGGATAAAGAGCGTGACTGCGCTGACGGTATAGGCGATGGCGGTGGCGATGGCGACACCCGCGACGCCCCAGTGGAGCACGGGGACAAAGATGAGGTCCAGGCCAATGTTGAGGACGGTGGACACGGCAAGCGCCTGCAGCGGCATGCGGGTGATGCCGACGGAGCGGAAGATTGCGGCCTCAAAGTTGTAGAGCAAGATTGAGGGCATGCTGAGCAAAAAGACGCGCAGGTAGAGCGATGCGAGCGGCATGGTTTCGTCAGGGACGTTGAGCGCGGCGAGCATGGGTTCGGCAAAGATCTCGCCCAGTGCGATGACGACAAAGCCCACGAGTGCCATCATAATCGAGGTATGGACGGCGCGCTTGACCATGTTCTGATCGTTGCGGCCGATGGCGTTGGCGATGACCACGTTGGAGCCAAGCGACAGCCCAATAAACAGGTTGATCATAAGACTGGTAAGCGGAACATTGGAGCCGACCGCCGCCATGGCGAGGGTTCCCTGGTCGCCCGAGAAGTTACCGATGATGACCGTGGCGATGAGGTTCGACAGCTGCTCAAGGATGCTCGTGGCGGCGACGGGAAAGGCGAACAGGGGAATATTGCGCCACAGCGAGCCGGTGGTCATGTCAATGTGCTTAGATGCGGTGTCTGCCATACGCTCTCAATCTCTAACATGCTCATTCGCGCTTATTTGCGCAGACGATGATACTCCTAATCGACTAGTCGGCACTTAGGGACGTTCCTTTTCTGCCGGCAGCTGGGGACACTCCTTCAGACTAGTCATTGGGGACGTTCTTAAATGACTAGTCGAACAAGAACGCCCCCAATGACGAGGCGGGGGAGGCGTGCGACAATGGTGGGCGTTGTGTTGTTCGCGCTAAGGAGTTGCCATGTTGTTGTGTCCCGTTTGCCATGAGCCTTTGGTGGACGACGAGCGCGGTGCTGTGTGCGCGGGCGGACACCGGTTTGACCGTGCGCGCGAGGGCTATCTGTATCTGCTGCGCTCGTCCAAGAGCGGCGACTCCATGGGCGATCCCAACCCGCAGGCGCGCAGTCGTCGCGACTTTTTGAACCGCGGCTACTACGCGCCGTTGCGCGATGCGATGGTCGAGCTGGTGCGCGAGCAGGCGCCTGGGTGTGCGGCATCTACCGGCACCCCCATGACCTTGCTCGATATTTGCTGCGGCGAGGGCTACTACACTAGCGCCATGGGTGCGGTGCCGGACGTGGATGCTTACGGTTTCGACCTGGGCAAGGAGATGGTGCGCCTGGCCGCCAAGCGCGGCGATGCGACCTACTTTGTGGCCAATATGAAGGACATCCCCGTGGCCGATGGCGCCTTCGATATGGTGACCGAGCTCTTCGCTCCCTTTAACGAGCGCGAGTTTGCCCGCGTGCTGGCGCCCGAGGGCTCGCTCTATACCGTGGTGCCGGGTGCCCGTCATCTGTTTGGGCTCAAGGAGGTGCTCTACGACACGCCATATCTCAATGACGAGAAGCTGCCGAAGACTACTGAGCTCGAGTTGGTCGGAACGCAGCGGGTGTCTGCGAACATTACGCTTCAGACCCAGGCTGACATCGAGGCGGTGTTCCAGATGACGCCGTACTACTACCGCACGCGCCCCGCCGACAAAGAGCGCCTGGCAAACCTGGACACCCTTCAAACCGACATCGACTTCATCATCGCCGAGTACCGCCACTAACCTACCAAAAAGGGACAGGTTTATTTTGGCAGGTTTTACCTGGGCAAACGTAAAGGGCCGACCGCGTTGCTGCGCGATCGGCCCTTTTTAGTTGCTTGGCTGCAGGGAATTGTGGGGGGGGGACAGGTGACTACAGGCGGTCCTTGTTCTCGGCCTTAACGGCGTGCGCCTGCTGAACAAAGAACAGGTCGTAGACCACGATGACAAAGGCGCCATAGTTGATGGCGTCGCCGCCAAACGCGGGAAGCGTGAGCACGGCCTGCGCAATCGTGGCGAGTGCGGCAACGATGCCGAGCTTAAACGCGCCATCCACCTGCGAGGGCTTGTTGGCGCCCTTGATGCCCGCAACACCTGCGGCGAGATCGATGAGGCCCTTGGCGACAAGCACGACCGTGGCGAGCATGGCGTTCGGCCCGTAGGTGGACTCGAACTTGCCGGTCGCGATGCCGGCGATTCCAATGACGAGACTGGCGATGCCCAGAACAAAATAAATCAGGGCAAGGATTTTGAGTGTCTTGCGAGTGAAGCTCATGGCTGGTCCTTTCGATACGAGTACGCCAACCTGGCGTACCCTATGTGCTGCACATATGGTGAAGCACATTGTAGTTCAACGCGGCGATGCATGCGCCTGAAAGCGTCTCTTGCCTGCACGGTTCAACCTTTCAAAAAGGAAAGCTGGACGTAAGTCAAATCGATGGCAGCGCATGCGCGGCGCTGCGATGATGAGGCCATGGTAAGAGCTGGACCGAAGGAGGAGCCATGATGTACGGAGTCAAGCAAGTGGATGAGCCGCGGTCGCTGGGAAGGCGCATGAGTGATTCTGTGATCGCTGCCGTGTGCACGGGATTGATGGCGGTGCTTTGCATTGGGATGCTGTGGACCATGTCGCATGTGGGACAATAACGGACGGTTGGGTGCCGACATGAATGGCGCCCATGTATTCGTTTTGCTTGCTAAGGAGTGCCCATGGGCGTCGTCGATCCCTTTTCTGTTGCTCGGGCCGCGGGGCTTGAGCTGATCGGGAAGCCCGAGGGCCTCACGCTCACCGACGGTGCGATGGAGTTGCGTGCCGATTTTGGCCGCATGCTTCCACGGCTCAAGCAGGGCCGTTTGCAGCAAGAGCTACTGGTGAAGGCTGCGCGCACAAAAGGCATCGAGCAACCATGGGCGATTGATGCCACAGCAGGCTTTGGCGAGGACTCGCTGCTGCTGGCGGCCGCGGGCTTTACCGTCGATCTGTATGAGCAGGATTGCGTGATCGCGGCGCTGCTCCAGGATGCCCTGGATCGCGCGGCAGATGATCCGGCGCTTGCGGCTGCCGTGGCGCGCATGCGCTTACATGCGGGCGAGGACAGTGTTGCCGGCCTTCGCCATGCGGCTGAGCTGGTCGAGCGTGGTGAGCTCGCGGCTCCCGATGTGGTGTATCTGGATCCCATGTTTCCCGAGCGCACCAAGAGCGCGGCGGTTAAAAAGAAGTTCCAGCTCTTGCACCATTTGGAGCAGCCGTGCGCCGATGAGGAGACGCTGGTCGAGGCCGCGCTTGTGCCGCGCCCGCGCAAGGTCGTTATCAAGCGGCCGGTGAAGGGGCCGCTGCTTGCCGGCGTTAAGCCGAGCTATCAGCTTGCGGGCAAGGCCGTCCGCTACGATGTTTTGGTGCCGCCGCGTCCGTAGCCTGCGCGCGATGGCCGGCGATGTGTCGGTGCCGTGCCGCTGCGTCGGCGTCGCGCCGATGCGGAGCCTATTTCCAAGGGTGCGACGTCAGATGCCATCCGCCGCAGTATTCGCATTTGTAGCAGGCCAGGCCGCGCCGTCCGCGGTTTTCGCAGTCGGCCATAACGGCCTCGGCCTCGGCGCGTGTGTCGTAGCGGTTTTTGCGCTCGCACGACTTGTAGCGCCAAGCCTCATCGCGCTCGGCGTCCAGGGCGTCGCGGCGCTCGTCCTCGCGTGCAAACAGGTCGCTCATATCGCCGCCGGTGGCAGCGCCCAAAAACTCGCTTTTGGCCTTTGACCAGGCGGCTCGCTTTTTGCTCCCCATCTGCTTCGTGCCCTTTCCAAACGCTGGTATCATTGCTCAATCAAAGTGATACCAATAAACGTGAGGTCGCCGCGTGATGATCAGAAAAACCCTCGATACCGACATTCCCGCCGTCATGGCTATCTATGATGCCGCCCGCGCCTTTATGCGCGCGCATGGCAACGCCACGCAGTGGCCCGAGGGCACGCCTTCGGCCGAGCAGTTGGCTGCCGATATTGCCGCTGGTGGCAGTTACGTGTGCGAAGTCGACGGCCGCGTGGTGGCGACGTTTGCCTTTTTGCCGGGCCCGGACGAGTGCTACGACGTCATCGAGGACGGCCAGTGGCGTAGCGACACTCCGTACGCCGTACTGCACCGCGTGGCGTCCGACGGCACCGTGCACGGTATCGCGGCTGCGATGTTTGCCTTTGCCAAGGAGCGCGCCGACCATCTGCGTATCGATACGCACGCGGACAACCTGCCCATGCAGGGCGCGAGCATGAAGGCGGGGTTCGAGCGCGCCGGCGTCGTGTATGTGTCGGACGGCACGCCGCGCGTCGCGTTCGATTGGCTGCGCGAGGCATAAGAGCGGGGACGCGTATCAACAATCCATGTACATGAAAATGGCCCCGGGTGGGGCCATTTTTGGTCGCTGCGCTGTTAGGGGAGGTGCCGGCTTTCGCAAGGCGCGAACCTACGAAAATCGCCGCGCGGCAACGCAGGGCGATGAGCTCGGTCGGGGGATAGGGCCCGCTTCGCCCGCCGGCTCGTAAATTGTATCATCCAGTGTGGAACGAGAATGCCTGTCGCCGTGCGCGACGGGCTTGCAATAAGAGGAGAGCCATGTCGAAGCAAGCGGTCGTTGGAATCTTGGCGCATGTCGATGCCGGCAAGACTACGCTGGCCGAGGCCATGCTGTTCAACGCAGGTCGCATTCGCAAGCGCGGCCGTGTGGACGACGGCGACTCGCACCTGGATACCAACGCTATCGAACGCGAGCGCGGCATCACGATTTTCTCGTCGCAGGCCGTGCTCGACCACGGAGATGCCAACGTCATGCTCGTGGATGCACCGGGGCATGTCGATTTTTCTGCCGAGGCGGAGCGCACGTTGCGCGCGCTCGACTACGCGATTTTGGTTGTGGGCGCCAACGATGGCGTGCAGGGACACACCGAAACCCTGTGGCGCCTGCTTGCGCGCTATGACATCCCGACGTTCGTCTTTATCAACAAAATTGATTTGGAGCATCCCGGCCGCGATGTTTTACTGGCACAACTTGGGCAGCGCCTTTCCGAGGGCTGCCTAGATGCCAGCGAACTACTGGCGGGTGGTGCCGTTCAGGAGGACGCTGCAGCGTTGGACGAGGCGGCGCTCGATGAGTTTCTTGAGACGGGCGAGCTTTCTGTCGCAACGCTGTCGCGCATGGTTGCCGAGCGCAAGCTCTTTCCCTGTTTTGCCGGCTCGGCGCTCAAGGACCAAGGCGTGGACGAGCTGCTGGATGGCATATGCGCGCTGATGCGTGAACAGGCGTGGCTCCCGGAGTTTGCTGCGCGCGTCTATCGTGTCAGCCGCGGGGATCGTGGCGAGCGCTTGGCTTGGGTTAAAGTGACCGGCGGCACGCTGCATGCCAAACAGATGATTGACGGACGTTCCGGTGCCGAGGCATGGGAGCAGAAGGTCGATCAGGTACGCATCTATAACGGCGAGAAGTATGAGCTTGCCCAGGAAGTTGCCGCTGGCGGCATCTGCGCCGTGACGGGCCTCGCACACGTTCGCCCGGGTGATGCCCTGGGCGCGGAGCCCGCGGGCGATGCACCTGTCATTGCGCCGGTCCTCACCTATACGGTGCTACCGGGCGAACACGATGTCCACGCGGTGTTCAAAGCACTGACTGAGTTGGCGGACGAAGATCCCATGCTCGGCGTAAGCTGGAATACGCATCTTGAGCAGATTCACTTGCAGTTGATGGGCGCCGTGCAGCTCGAGGTCGTGCAGCGCGTGCTGGCCGATCGTTTTGGCCTTGCGGTCGAGTTTGAGCCCGGCGGCATTCTCTATAAGGAGACGATCTCGCAGCCGGTCGAGGGTGTGGGCCACTTTGAGCCGCTGCGCCACTATGCCGAGGTGCATTTGCGCTTGGAGCCGTTGCCGGCGGGTTCGGGCGTGCAGTTTGGCACCGTCACCTCGACCGATGAGCTCGATCTTAACTGGCAGCGTTTGGCGCTCACCAACGCTATGGAGCGCGATCACCTGGGCGTGTTGACGGGCTCGCCCATCACCGATGTGCGCATTACGCTCGCGGGCGGCCGCGCGCATGCCAAACACACCGAGGGCGGCGATTTTCGCCAGGCCACGTACCGCGCGATTCGCCAGGGTTTGATGCAGGCGCGCGAGGCCGGCGCGGCGGTGTTGTTGGAGCCGTGGTATCGCTTTGAGCTCGAGGTGCCGGGGGAGTGCGTGGGCCGGGCGCTTTCGGATGTCACGCGCATGGGCGCCGAGTACAAGCCGCCGGCGATGGCGGGCGACCGGGCGAAGCTTGTGGGTCGCGTGCCAGCATCCGAGGTACAGGATTATGCGCTGGAGGTGGCTGCCTACACGAGCGGCCGCGGACATCTGTACCTGGAGTTCGCCGGTTATGCGGCATGCCATGATGCCGAGCGCGTCATCGAGGCGGCCGCCTATGAGCCCGAGGCCGATCTGCCCAACACGCCCGACTCGGTCTTTTGCGCCCACGGCGCCGGCTACACGGTCAAATGGTACGACGTACCCGCCGCGGCGCACGTAAAGGTCGATCCCGCCACTTTCCGCCCCTATCGCTCCGCCGACGCGGAATTTTTCGGCCACATGTGACAAAGGGACAGTCCCTTTGTCACATTGAGTTGGTATAACTCGGTATAAGTTGGTATAACTATTACCAGCGTTTGCAAATCCGAGGAGGCCGACATGAACCCAAATCCCTTTAAGCCAACGGCTGGTAAACGACCTCCGATACTCATCGGTCGCGAGTCGGTCATCGAAGATTTTGAGGAAGGGCTTGATAACGGCGCCGGGGCGCCGGGCAGGCTCATGCTCATTACAGGAAACCGCGGCTGTGGCAAAACAGTTCTCCTGCGGGAGCTGCAACGTCTGGCCAGTGAGCGCGGATGGGCGGTTGTCTCCGATTCCGCTTCGCTTGGTTTATGCGACCGCTTGGCCGACGCACTCCGCTCGAATAAGCCCGTTGTGACGTCGATGGAGTTTGGCCCATCGTTTGGACGGATGTCGGTTGAGGCGGCGCGGGCAAAAGGCGAGACGTTGCGAGGGCTGGTCAACGAACGTCTCAAGAAACTCGGCCCAAGCAAGGGTATTCTGTTTGCGATTGACGAGGCTCAATCTGCGTCTATCGAGGAACTGGCGGCTCTCGCCGTTCTCTATCAGCAGGTGCTTGGAGATCAGGATGCCACGGGCTTGCCCGATAGCGAGCAACGCGGTCTTGTGCTGGTCTTTGCCGGCTTGCCCAGCATGGTTGACGATTTGCTCGAAGAGCCGAGCGTGACGTTTTTGCGGCGTGCCCAGCAGCGTACGTTGGGAGCGATTTCTGTGCCCAAGGTGCGCGATTCGTATATCCAGACGGTCGAGTGCGCTGGTCTTTACATTGATGCGGAGACTGCGGACCTTGCGGCGCGCAAGAGCATGGGGCATCCCTATATGGTTCAGCTGGTGGGATATTACATGTGGCGGTCTGCTGTCCGGCGTGGCTCGCAAGTCATTGAAAGGCGCGATGTCGAGGATGGCCATGCGGATGCCGTCTCCGAGTTCTACGAAGCGGTTGACTCGCCTCTGTATTACGGGCTGCGCACCCCACAGCGTCTCTTTATCGAGGCCATGGCGGTTGACGAGGACAAGCCGACGCGCATGGCGGATATCATTGAGCGCTGCGACCGTACCCAGAGCTGGGCGAGTAAATATCGCGCAAGCCTGATTCGCGAGCGCGTCATCGAGGCTGCCGGATACGGTCTCGTCCGGTTTACCGTGCCCATGCTGGGCGAGTACATTCGAGATCGTGTTTTATGGCACAAGTAAAGGACAAAGGGACAGTCCCTTTGTCACATTCGATCAACAGGAAGGGGAGCGATGACGGTGTCGCAACAGCCGAGTGCTATCGAGGTACGTGGTGCGCGCGTCCATAACCTCAAGGACATCGATATCGATATTCCGCTGGGAAGGCTCGTGGGCATTGCCGGCGTGTCGGGTTCGGGCAAGAGCTCGCTGGCGCTGGGGGTTCTGTATGCCGAGGGCTCGCGTCGTTATCTGGAGGCGCTCAGCACTTATACCCGCCGTCGGCTGACACAGGCAGAGCATGCTCAGGTGGACGAGGTGCTGCACGTGCCGGCGGCACTCGCATTGCATCAGCGTCCTAGTGTGCCAGGCGTGCGCTCGACCTTTGGCACCATGACCGAGCTCAACAACAGCCTGCGCCTGCTCTTTAGCCGCTGCGCCCATCACGTGTGCCCGCATTGCGGGACGCGTGTGGAGCCGAGCCTTAACGTGGCCGCGGGCCTGTCGCTCACGTGCCCCGCATGCGGCCGCGAGTTCTATGCGCCGGGTGCCGAGGACCTTGCCTTTAACAGTGGCGGCGCGTGTTCTACCTGCGGCGGCACCGGCGTCATGCGCGAGGTGGACGAGGCGAGCCTGGTGCCCGACGAGTCAAAGACCATCAACGAGGGCGCGGTGCTTCCCTGGGGCACGCTCATGTGGGACCTGATGAAGCAGGTGGCCGGCGAGATGGGCGTGCGCACCGACGTGCCGTTCAACCAGCTCACGCCTCAGGAGCGCGATATCGTGTTCCATGGCCCGGCAGTTAAGAAGCACATTCTCTACGTTCCCAAAAATGGCGAGGGCGCCACGCCGCTCGACTTTACCTATTACAACGCCGTCTATACCGTCGAGAATGCGCTCGCCAAGGTTAAGGACGATAAGGGGCTCAAGCGCGTTGCGCGCTTTTTGCGCGAGGGACCGTGCCGCGATTGCGGAGGCACGCGTCTTTCCGAGGCCGCGCGCCAGCCCCAGGTGCGCGGTATCAATCTGGCGCAGGCGGCGGCCATGACGCTGGGCGAGGCGATTGAGTGGGTGCGCGGAGTGCCCGCATCCTTGCCGACCGAGATGCGGCCCATGGCCGGGGACATCTGCGATTCGTTTTTGAGCACGGCCCGTCGCCTGGTCGATCTGGGTCTCGACTACCTTTCGCTCGACCGCGCCGGCGCCACGCTCTCCACGGGTGAGCGCCAGCGCGTACAGCTTGCCCGCGTGGTCCGCAACCGATCGACGGGCGTGCTGTATGTGCTGGACGAGCCTTCGATTGGCTTACATCCCGCGAACGTCGACGGCTTGGTAGGCGTAATGCGCGATCTGGTGGTCGACGGCAATACCGTGGTTGTTGTCGACCACGACACGCGCGTGCTGGCAGAAGCCGACTATCTGGTCGAGATGGGCCCCGTTGCGGGAGCAGGCGGCGGCCATGTAATCGCCGCCGGTACGGTAGACGAGGTCGAACAATCGCAGGGCAGCCGCATCGCGCCGTTCTTGCGCTCGGACCCCAAGCGTCTGCGCCCGCAGGTGGCTGACGACGAACTGTTCGACCTAGGCCATATCCGCATGGCGACCGATGCCATCCATACCGTCAAACCACTCGAAGTCGATATCCCGCGCGGCCGCCTTGTCGCGGTGACGGGTGTTTCGGGTTCGGGCAAGACGACACTGGTGCTCGAGACGCTCATCCCGGCGCTCAAGGCGCAAGCGGCCGGCGAGCGCCTGCCAAGGCACGTGCGTTGGGTCGATGCCGAGGGCATCGCGCGCGCCAACCTGATTGACGCCACGCCCATCGGCGCCAACGTACGCTCGACGGTAGCGACCTATGCCGACATCCATGATGAGCTGCGCCGCGCCTTCGCCCGTACGCCCGAGGCCAAGGCGTCAGGGTATAAGGCGGGTGCCTTTAGCTACAACACTGGCGCTTTGCGCTGCCCCACGTGCGATGGCACGGGCTCGATATCGCTCGACGTGCAGTTTTTGCCCGATGTCGAGATTGTCTGTCCTGCATGCCGTGGCTCGCGTTATGCAGACGCAGCCTCGCATATTCATCGCGAGGGCAAGGACGGCAGTCTGCTCACGTTGCCGCAGCTCATGGACATGAGTGTGGACGAGGCCCTCGACGCCACGGTGGGACTCAAGAAAGTTCAGGCGCGCCTGCAGACCTTGCATGGCCTGGGTCTGGGCTACCTGACACTTGGCGAGCCCACGCCGGCGCTCTCGGGCGGCGAGGCGCAGCGACTTAAGCTTGCAAGCGAGATGGGCCGCGTGCAGGACGATGCCGTATTCGTGTTCGACGAGCCCACGATCGGCCTGCATCCGCTCGATGTTCAGGTGCTGCTGAGTGTGTTTGACGGACTCGTTGCCAAGGGCGCCACGGTTATCGTGATCGAACACGACCTCGACCTTATCCGTAACGCCGATTACGTGATCGACATGGGTCCGGGTGGCGGCGACGCGGGCGGGCAAATCGTCTGCACCGGTACGCCGGGCGACATCGCTGCCTGCTCCGCAAGCATCACTGGCCATTACCTCTAGCAGAATGTGACAAAGGGACAGTCCCTTTGTCACATCCGATGCCTATTTCACGCATTGAGCGGCGAGATAGTCGCGGAAGAACGGTAATTCAAAAGCGACGATTCCGCGCCCGCGTTCTCCAATGATGCCGGCGTCTATCATGCGGCGTCGGTAGCGGGAGACCTGTTGCGGCGAACGCTTAAGGCGCTCGACAAGGTCAGCGGTGGTGGACTCTTCCTCGTCATCGAGCATGGCGATGAGAAAACGCTTGTCCTCCGCAGTGAGTTCCCGATAGGTCGCTGCGAGGATCCGGTCGTCCATTTCGTCGCGTGCGATTTTGATTCCCTGGTCAAAGTCGCGAGATGATATTTCCCTCGAGTTGCTCGTGAGATCCCAGGCGCGGTAGCCCACAAGCTGCAAAAGGAAAGGAAAGCCCGAAATCGAGCGAACGGCCTTATCGATTCCCTCGGCATCCGCCAGACGGTCGTTTTCCTGGATCGTTCGGATCAAGGCCTCGCGTACATCGTAGTCGGCGATACGCCCCAGATGATATTGCTGGGCGCGACGAAGGAACGAGACCGTCTTGTGGTTCAGCAACGTCGAGACGTTGTTGGGAAGTCCCGCCATGAGTAGAGCGACGCGTTTCCCATCGGTCACAAAGTGCTGATACGTGGCTGCGAGCTGGATCATCTCGTCGAGCGTCGGGTCGACCTCATCAACCGTGACGAGCAGACCGGTGCCCGTTTCGTTGAGCTGGTCGATGATGTCGCTCATGCGATAACGCCAAGTCGAGGCATCGTGAACGCGATTGACCTCGATACTGCCGAGCGGCGCGATTCCGAGACCGGTGACTTCGAAGTTGTTAGACGGGTTGATGAGATGGCCTGCAGCACGTTTCGCCCCGAGCTCGATTTCCTCAAGCATTCCCGAGAGCGCGGTCGTCTTTACCGCTATCCAGCCGTGGGATTCCGCCCTTGTCGCGAGCGACGACATGAGAGCGGTTTTACCGGTTCCACGCGCGCCTGAGAAGATCGAGGTCAATTCCGGGCGTCTACGCTGGCTCAAGAAGGCACGGTCCAAATCCCGAATAATCTGTTGTCTGCCGGCGAGATGGGCAGGAACCTCACCAAAACTGGGGGTAAACGGGTTCTCGAGATATTCCACAAGGCTCTCCTTTCACATCGCCGTTTAACTCCATTTTATTCTAGTTAATTCTGATTAAAAGCGACGGCTCGTTATTTGGTGCATCTATGTGACAAAGGGACAGTCCCTTTGTCACATGCCGGGGAAGTCTGTCTGGCGGAGGGCCTCGTAGAGGACGATGGCGGCGCTGTTGGAGAGGTTGAGTGCACTAATGCGGTAGTCGGCCGGGTCGATAAAGTTGCCGCAGATATCCTGCCGAAGGATGGCTTCGTGGCTGTCCTCGGTATGTCCGAGCGCCTCCTCGTGGGCTTCCCAAGCCTCGGCGTTATCGAGTGAGTCGCAATCGCGCAGCATCGGGATGCGCTCGCAGCGCGCGGGCGCCGCAGCAAGCAGGTCTTCGGGAATCCCCGAGCTCTCGCTGCCAAAGACCAGATAGTCACCGTCGCGGTAGGTGCTTTGCGCATAGGTGCGGCGCGCCTTTTTGGTCAGCAGATGCAGGCGCTCGTCGGCAGGGGAGAGGTCGTTGCGCACAAGGAAATCCTCCCAGCTGGCATAGGTCGTCACGTCCAAGTTTTGCCAGTAGCTCAGGCCGGCGCGACGCACCGTCTTGTCGTCGAGCGAAAAGCCCAGCGGCTCTACCAGATGCAGGCGGGCGCCAGTAACCACGCAGGTGCGGCCGATATTGCCCGTATTGGCCGGAATCTCGGGTGCATACAGCACGATATTGAACATGAATCTCCTTGGCTCAGAATGAAAAACCACCACGAAGGGGACAGGCACCTTCGTGGTGGTTAGGCGGTTACGTGGGCGGAAAACGCCCGCTTTGATAACCTAGGCGCGGTGCCAGTCGGTCAGGCAGGCATCGAGGGCGGCGATGAGCGCGTCCTTGTCCATGTGACGCCCGATGATGCACAGGCTCGTCATGCGGTCGCCCGTCTCGTCGTCCCAAATCTGCATGATCTCGGGGTTCTCGTCGATAATCTTCTGCTTCTCGCCCTCGGGCGCAGAATCGACAAACAGACCGTTCTCCATTAGGCGCATCTGGTGGCCGGCCTGCTCAAACATGTAGCACATGTCCGGATTGCCGGTCTGCCACAGCGGGCCCTTGACGCGAATGACCTCGTCGGGCCACTCCTGCTCAACAAAATCGGTGAACTTCTGCAGGTCAAACGGCTTGCGGCGCGAGTACACAAAGGTCTCGATGTCGTACTCGAGCACCTCGGGGTCGTCGTGCTCCTCGGGATGCTCCATGGCCTCGATCCAAGCGGCGGAGTTGTAGGCGCGCATAAAGTCGAAGCGGCCGGTGTCGAGCAGCTCCTCCATGGGGACCTCGCCGTTTTGGGCTTCGACGATCACGGCGTCCTTCTGTAGGCTGCGCACAATGGCCTTGAGCTCGGCAATCTGCTCAGGCGTGACGGTATCGGTCTTGTTGAGGATCAGCGTGGAGCAAAATTCGATCTGCTGGATGAGCAGGCTCTCGATGTCATCCTCGTCAATGTCCTCGGCCAGCAGGTCGCGACCGCCGTTGAACTCGTCGTACATGCGGGCGCAGTCGACCACGGCCACGATGTTGTCGAGCGCGAGCTTGGGCTCGCCGCCCACCTTGGCCTCGTCGCAGAAGCTCGAGATGGTGTAGGCGATGGGGATAGGCTCGCAAATACCCGAGGCCTCGATGATGATGTAGTCGAACTTGCCCGAATCGGCGATGCCCTGCAGCTGGTTGGCCAGGTCGTCCGAAAGCGTGCAGCAGATGCAGCCGTTGGTGAGCGGGATAAGGTCGTCGGTCTCGGAAAGGCCGCCGTCGGCGATGAGGCTGGCGTCGACGTTGATCTCGCCGATATCGTTGACGATCACGGCGGCGCGGATGCCGCCGTCGTTGGCGAGGATGTGGTTGAGCAGCGTGGTCTTGCCGGCACCGAGGTATCCGGTAAGCATGATGATCTTCACGGGTTTGTTGGGCATGTGCCCTCCTTTGTTAGACATGGCTTACAGTTGAATCATATGCCAAACGCCTGCTCTTATACCCACGCGCCGGCAAATAACACAGGCTACTCCCAGGCTCCCCATACATCGGGGCAATAACCGACGGTGGCCTTTTTGCCGTTGCGCACGATGGGTTCGGCCAAGACCTGCTGGTTTTCGAGCAGCTTGTCGAAGCGCTGGCTAGGGGTGAGGTGCTGGATGAGCGCGAGCGTCTCCTCGTCCTTAGCCTTGGGGTTGAGCAACTTGTCGATACCGCCGACCGCCTGCATCACGCTCGTGAGCTCGCCCTTGCTCATCTCCTTTTCTTTAAGGTCGATAAACTGCACCTTAATGCGGCGCTCCTTAAAATAGCGCTGCGCCTTCTTGGTATCGAAGGACTTTTTGGTACCGAAGATCTGCACGTTCATTGTTTGGTTCCGCCGTTCTACCTGATGAAGTTGGTCCTAGCGCGATCGGCCTGGGGCGCTTCGATGCCGGCGGACTTTCCCGCCTCGATGCAACGCAGCAGCCAGGCCATGTTTTTGCCGATGTTTCGCATGGTGGCAAGGCCTTCGGCGTCCTGGGCGGCCTCGCCCGGCATGGCGCCAAAGACGTTGTTCCAGTAGGTGGATGCCACCACGGGCATCTGGTTGATGGTGAAGTACTTGTTGAGCACATCGAAGGTGGTCGACGTGCCACCGCGACGGGCAACGGCGACAGCGGCGCCCGGCTTGTGCGCAAAGGCCTTGCTGCCTGCATAGAATGCGCGGTCGAGTGCCGAGAGGATGCGTCCGCTGGGATGTGCGTAGTAGACGGGCGAGCCAAAGACAAAGCCGTCTGCCTGCTCGGCAGCGGCAATCAGCTCGTTGACCACATCGTCGTCAAAGGTGCAACGGCAATCGAGCTTGCCGCACTGGCCGCAACCAATGCAATCGCGAATGGGCTTGGCGCCCAGTTGAAACATCTCGGCCTCGATGCCTTCGGCGTTAAGCTGCTCGGCGACCTCGGCGAGTGCGCGGGCCGTGTTGCCGTTTGCCTTGGGGCTGCCATTGACCAAAAGAACCTTCATCACAAACTCCCTCTGCTGTCGGTGACCTCTGCAGAGGATTATCGCACGAGCGGGCAGATGGCGTGGGGCACGATGCCGGCCCCGAGGGCCCACGGCAGGCACGCTCACCAGGTACGAGCGGGATACGGTCCAGAGGATGTTGGAGTGCGGGGCCTCGTGCGAGCAGATTGTAAGGGGTCTGGGCGGGTCGCCCTCGATGGCGAGCTTTGAGGCCTTGGAAGGCGGGCTGCTGCTGCGGCGGCTATGGTTTATACTAAGGCGGTTGCTATCGAGTAATTCATACTTGGTTTGATTCGATTGTGAATGCGTAACTAGGATGGAAAGCAAAGGAAACTCTATGGAAACAGAGGATGCTGTTTGCTTGATGACTTCGATTGCCTTGATTGTCCTTTCAATCCAATACCGAAGAGGAAGATGGCTCTGCTCAATTGCTGGATATGATGTCACAAAAAGGGAGAGCGAGATAGATATACGCCCTTACGCAAAGCTGATTTCTTCTGTGACGTTATGGATGGGGCTGCTGTTTTTCTTGTGGGCGGTAGAGGGCTGGGTACGCGATTGGAATACCAGCGTTTTTGAAGTTTTGGTTCTACTTCTGTTCAGCTTGGCCTCTTTGTCGTTCGTGCGGCTCGTTAGGTTTGTGTTTATGAGGCGATAGCCAGCGGAAGTGGCTGGACGACAAAATGGACCAATGCAGCCAATTGTCAATAGAATTTGGTAGGCTTGGCTTAACAGATTTACTCGAGGGCATATCCGTGGCGGGGGATAGGTTCTATCTTGTTGAGCACTTATTTGCATCAGGCAAAGTAAACCAAGAGTATCGAAACGGTGCCCCCGGGCCCCGGGAGGGACTGCGGGGACGTTCGGCTAACTGCGGGTACGACCTATTTGCCCAATGTGGTCGGTTGAGATCGGAAATTAACCATCATGCGCCCCATAACGCTAGTCCAGCTTGGTGCCCGGTACCTGCGGCGCCTCTTTAATCAGCGCATTGAGTTCGTTCAAAATGGAAACGGGCTGTCGGTCGACGGCGTCCAGATGAAGCGTCGCCACGCGAAGGGGCGGCTGATATTCAAATGAGCCAAGGAGCACGGGCGATCCCAAGAACCGTTCGATTTCGTCTGCAACCGCGTCGGTCTCTTCGGGATCAAGCTCGTCAAAGAGCGCCACGAACATCGGTCCGGTCGAGCGGAACAGACGACCCTTGCCGCGCGAGCAATCCATGAGGCAGGCGGCGCTTTCTGCCAAAACGCGGTCGCCTGCATCAAAGCCAAAGCGGGCATTGACCTGTGCGATTTCGTCGATTTTAATGGCGATCAAGCCCGCGTTTCGTGCCACGCGACGCATCTCGCCAATGGCGTTGACCAGGGCGTGGATATCGCCCAGACCGGTCACGGAATCGGTCGTATCTGCCAAGCTTCGGTTGGTGACAATGCCCACATACATGTTGGGCTCGGTATCGGTGCCGTCCAGGCGGTAACCCGTGCAGTCGCAAAGCGCGTATTTTCCGGCGGTATTCATGACGCGATACTGCATGCAGTGGAAGTGCCACGTGCCGTTTACCACCATATCGAGCTCGGCACGTACGTTGTCGCGGTCTTCGGGGTGAACACGGGCAAGCCATATATCGAGCGAGTTGTAGGGATGCTGGGAGGGTAGGTCAAAATCGCGCACGGCATTAACCGACCATTGCGATTCGCCGGTGTCGAGGTTAATGATGAACGGATAGCGTGTCTCGGAGCTCATGGAGATCGCTTGGAACACTCGCTCGTTGCAGGGGGGTTGTTCGGTGATCGGGTGTTGCAGCGCATCGCCTTCTTCCGGTTGTTGCACACGGTACATGAGCTTGTAGCGATACATTTTGCGGTCGGCGTCCTTTGTCATCTGGCGACGCGTATCGCCTGCAAGTGGGTCGACGCGCGAGCAGCCAAAGCTAAAGCTGGCGATCATGGGCGCCTTGCCGTCCGATGTTGCCTCGATAAGATTGGCACGCGTCCGCTCCAGGCGCTGCTCGAGCTCGGCTTCGTCTGTCGTGGGGGATATAAGTACAAATTCGTCTCCACCGATACGGAACAGCAACTCATCGTGCTCCATCGTCTCGGTGAGTGCGCGGCAGATGCTCAGAATGTAGCGATTGCCCTCGGCGTGGCCAAACTTATCGTTGCAATGCTTAAGGCGGTCGATATCGATATAGGCGCAGGTGAAGGGGGTGCCTTTGCGCCAGAGCTGATCGACATGGCGGTCGAGTCCGCCACGGTTGCCAAGATTGGTGAGCGAGTCGATATAGGCGCCGTGCTCAAGCAGCTCGCGTTCTTGTTGCAGGATGGCGAGCGTTTTCTGCAGTTGCTCACCGATGGCACGCAGCTCCGGGGGCAGCGCGGCAACATCGAGCTCGGTGGTTGAGGCCCCGTTCGCAAGTCGCTGAAGATGAGCGATGATTGATTGCTCGCCCAGGCGATACGACTCGTTCATGATGGATTGCCTCCTTGGATGGAACAATGGTTTGTATCTTACTCCCAATTCGGTTTAGATTGGAGTATTAGTTAGCTCATGGGAACAAACGCTCCCCTCGACGGTGGCGTTTGCGTGCGAGCGTATTAGTTGTTGTCGCCACCATCGAGCAATGCCTCAAAATCCTCCGCCTGCATGGGGCGGTAGTAGAGGAATCCCTGAGCGTAGCGGGCGCCCATGTGGCGCAGCATGTTTGCCTGCTTGTCCGTCTCGACGCCTTCGATCACAACGGGCAGATGGAGTGACTGCGCCATCTCGAGCATTGATGAGATGATTTGCACGCTGCGGCCCTCATCGCCGTTATCGGGCACAAACGTGCGATCGAGCTTGATGACGTCGACGTTGACGTTCTTGAGCATCGCGAGCGTGGACTGGCCGGTGCCAAAATCGTCCATATAGGTCGAGAAGCCGCGGGTGTGCAGGTCGGCCGTTAGTTTATCCACGGTCTCGGACTCTCCCGTATAAGCTGTCTCGGTGATCTCGATGCGCATGAGCTCGGGCGGCAGGTTGTATTGGGCGGCGAGCGCTCCCATATGCTCGGCAACGTTGCAGGCGAGGATATCCACGCGCGACACATTAAGCGAGATCGGAACCACGCGAAGCCCCCGATTGATGCGCTCGCGCAGCCACAAGGCAACGCCCTGCCAAACGTATTTGTCGAGCGTCACCACAAAACCGCTTTCTTCGAGAGCGGGGATAAAGGTGGCGGGCGAAATGAGGGAGCCATCCTTGTCGATCCAGCGCGTGAGCGCTTCGGCGCCAATGATCTCGCCGGTTTCCATGTCGACCTGGGGCTGCAGGTAGTAGGTAATACGGCCGTTGGAGAGCGCGTACTGGAATTCGGTCAGCGTGCGGTGGAACGCGATTTCGCGCTCGTACCCCTCGGGGCGGAAAATGGCAATGCGCTCCTTAAAGTCGTTTTTTGCGCGCCGATTGGTAAACATGGCCTTGGCCTGCGCATCGATGGTGATTTTCTCGTTGGAGTCGATGGGGTAGACGCCCATGGACGGCCAGAATCCCACGCCGTCATCATGCTTGGCCACGGCCTGGCGAACGCGGCTATAGATCTGATGGACGGTGTCGTGTTCAAAGGGGATGAGTATGCAAAAGTCGTCTTGGCCCCAGTACCCTGCGACGCCCATGTTGGCATTCTCGATGTCCTTGAGGACCGTGCCCACATCGGCGAGCATGCGGTCGCCCTCGGCCTGTCCGTGCCATTCGTTGAACAGTCGCATGTGTCCCATATCGACGGTGGCGATACACCAGGCGCCGTTGCGCCTTGTCTCGAGAAATTCGTTGGCGCGGCGCATAAACTCGCTGGGTCGATAGAGACCCGTGAGCGAATCGATGCGTTCGGCGATGGCGCTTTTGCGCTCCACCTCGGGTATGGGGAGGCTGTCGTTGGGAACAAGCCCGCCGGCCGTGCGAATGCGACGGTCGAGTTCGCCTAAAACGGCGGCCGTTTGATTGGTCAGGTGCTCGTAAAAGGCCGGAACGACAAGACAGACGGGGGTAATGGTGTCGTCCGCGATTCGAACGGGAGCGAAAACGGCCTCTTTGAGATGTTGGATCAGTTGCTCGAATGCTTCGTGATCCAAATTGTTGCTAAGCACGACGAACTGGGCGTTGCGTGAGCGGAAGACGCGACTCCTGCCGCGAGTAATCGACAGCATGCGGCCTGCGTATTCGGCGAGCATGTTGTCGACGGCCTCGGCCCCGTAGAGCTCGCTGAGCTTTGCCGTGCCGCGAACGCGCACTGCTATAAGCCCCGTCTTGCAATGGTCGCGACGGCAGGCATCGATAGCGTTGATCAGCGTGCGCTGCATTCCGAGGCCCGTGGCGGCGTCGACGGTCTCGGCAAGCGAGTGGTTGACGAGCTCGCCGACATAGAGCGAGGGGACATTTCCGTCGCCGTCGATACGAAACCCGCGAGCACGGCCGAGGATGTAGTCGCCGGCGGCATTGCGCACGCGGTACTGCATGACGTGGCGATGTTTGGAGCCGTCATAGATTTGGTCGATGTCGTTGGTATAGGCCTCAAGGTCATCGGGATGGACACGCGTTTTCCAGTAATCGTGGCAGTTGTCTATATGCTCCGAAGGAAGACCAAGATCGCGCAAGGCGCCTTGTGACCAAAGGGTTCGATGTTTGTCCAAGTTCTCGATAAAGAAATATCGGCCTTCGTTGAGCATCGAAAGGGCGTCGAAAATGCGATCGCTTATTTCGAAGTCGTCGGTGTGGGCTTGTGCGATATTGCGTCGATCAAGGTGCACGGCATGACGTAGCTTGTAGTCGTACATGCGATGGTCGGCATCGTTCGTCAAGCGATTGGGGGCTTCGCCCAGGGCGGGGTCGGCGTGTGCCACTCCGTAGCTAAACGAGTGAGGCATCTTGGAAGCGTTGTTTTCGAGCAGTACCGTTCGGCAGTGTTCCAGACGTTCGGCAAGGTCGTCCTCGGTCGCAATCGTAGATAGGATGGCGAACTCGTCGCCCCCCAGACGAAATGCCGCCTCGTCCACCTTCATATACAGTTTGAGATAGAGGCTCACCTGCAAGATATAGCGGTTGCCCTCGTCATGTCCAAAGATGTCGTTGCAGTGCTTAAGGTTATCGATGTCGATAAACGCCATGGTGACGGGCAGTTCCTGCCCCCAGAGTTCCTCTAGGGAACGGGCAAAGCCGCCGCGGTTGCCAAGCCCGGTGAGCTGGTTGGTAAAGGCCGTCCTAATCAGATCATCCTGGCGCTCGAGAAGGTCGCGGACGGTCTTTTCGAGCGTTTCGGTGTAATTGCTGGCAGTGTCCATGTTGTAAGCGGCTTTCTGAGGTCGGGCGGATTGCGTCGGGCGAGCTCGTTGTGCACACGCGTTGTCGCTCAACGCTTTGCGTGTATCCATGCTCCCGCCTTGTTGCGCCGCTGGGTCAATTTGTCGGCTCGTGTTCGCTGCTGATAATTACTGAGTAATGTAAACAACAGCACAAATTATATGGGGGTGCACATGCTGTGGGCGGCTATTATTCGACAAACGGTAGCGCGACGATGCGATGTTCGATGAAAATGCGACTGGGGCGGTATATGTTGACGGGTATACTTGTTCCGTTCAAATTTGCGGGGATGGAGATGGTCGCATGGCACAGTCAAATCTGACGCGCATGGTGGGGCTTGCGCTCGAGGGAGGCGGCTACCGCGGTATGTATACGGCGGGCGTGCTCGACGTATGGATGGAGCGTGGCTTGACCTGCGACCATATGGTGGGTGTCTCGGCGGGCGCGGCGTTTGGCTACAACTTTAAATCGCGCCAGATTGGTCGTGCCATTCGCTACAACAAGGCCTATTGCGCCGATAAGCGCTATGCGGGTGTAGCAAGCTGGCTGCGAACCGGCGATATGTTCAATGCAGATTTTGCCTATCACGAGGTGCCCATCGAGCGCGATCCCATCGACCTGGAGACATATCGTGCCTGCCCCATGCGGTTCACGTGCGTGTGTACCGATATCGAGACGGGCAAGGCCGTCTATCACGATCTGCCGTATGGCGACGAGCGCGATATCGAGTGGATTCGGGCGTCGTCTGCTATTCCCGTGGCAACGCGTCCTGTCGCCATTGAGGGGCATAAATATCTGGATGGCGGCGTGGCCGATTCCATTCCCAGCGCATGGCTGTTTGCGCAGGGGTATGACCGCAATATCGTGGTACTCACGCAGCCGGCGGGCTTTGTGAAGCAGCCCAACAGCGTGATGCCCATGCTGCGGCGCGTGTTCCGTCACTATCCGGAGTTTGTTGCAGCGCTTGAGCATCGGCATGAGGTCTACAATGCCACGCTCGATGACCTGGCACGTCGAGAGGCTGCCGGGGAAATCTTTGTGGTGCGGCCGAGCGAATCGGTGAAGGTGCCGTCGCTGTGCCGCGAACCGGATGAGCTCGAGCGCATCTACCAGGTCGGCCGCCACGATGCAGAGGCGACTTTGCCGGCGTTGGAAGCGTATCTGGCGGGGTAAGGGCCGCGGTCGCGGTCGTCGGCGGAAAGCGCATCCCAGAATTTGCGCTCAAAACGGGATGCAGTTTCCCGGACGGCGGGTTTTGGAAACGGCGTCCCAGAATCTGCGCCTAGAACGGGATGCGCTTTCCCATTGGCCCTCTATATGGAAAGCGCATCCCAGAATGGGTGTCCAAACTGGGATGCGCTTTCCATTGCTGAAGATATGAAGCTGCAAATCGGCTGCTCGACTTATGCTTATGCCTGCTGCCAGGTGTCGACAAGCTCCTTGGCCGCGGCGTAGGGATCGTCGGCGCTGCAGACGGCGCTTACCACAAAGAAGCCGTCGACGCCGGTGGCCTTAAGCTGCGGCAAGTCGGCCGTCTTAACGCCGCCGCCCACCACGATGGGCACGGGGCTTGCCGCGTGGAGTGCGGCAAGGTCCTCAAAGCTCTTGGTGATGATAGAGCCGTCGGCCGCGCGTCCGCAGTCGCGCTTGGTCTCGGTCTCGTGGAGCGGGCCGATGCCCAGGTAGTCGACCAGGCTCATGTCGGCGGTCTTGACGTACTCGAGCATCTCCTCGCAACGGGCCGAAAGGCCCACAATGGCGTCGGGGCCCAGCAGCTTGCGACAGACCTCGACGGGAATATCGCTCTGGCCCACGTGCACGCCGTCGACCGCAATGCCCTGCTCGCGTGCGGCGAGTACGCAGTCAAGGCGGTCATCGATCAGCAAGGCGACCTGACCGGTCTTGCCAGCCTGTGCGATTGCCTGCGCGGCGTCGCCGGTCAGCGCAATGATCTCGCGGGCGCTTGCCACCTTGGAGCGCACCTGAATGCAGGTAAAGCCGGCGTCGAGCGCCTGGGCCACCACATCGCCCACGGGGCGTCCGAGGGTGTTTTCGGGGCCGAGCACCAGATAGGCCGAGATATCAAGGTTGTCGCGGATGCTCATCGTGCTTCCTCCTGCTTTTTGATCTGTGCTTCCATGCGCTTGAGTTTGCCGGTCATGGTGTCGGTAAATCCGGGTCGAATATCGGCTTTGAGCACGACTTCGGTGCGGATGCCCTTGCTCGCCAACACAAAGGTCGCGTCGCGCACGACCTGCATGACCTCGTCCCAGTCGCCCTCGATCTCGGTGAACATCGAGGTGGTGCGGTTGGGAAGGCCGCTCTCGCGAATGACGCGCACGACCTCGGCGACCTCGGCGGACAGCTCGTCGCCGGTGCCGCATGGGGCGATGGCCACGGCGACGAGCGTGTTCATGCCGGCATTTGTTGCGGGTTCGGACATGGCTTATGCCTCCTCGAGCTCGAGTCGGTTGTCGGCAATATCCTGGGCGGTTGCGCGGTAGAGCTCGTCGATAAAGGCGACCTTAAAGCTTGCCGGGGCATCGGCGACGGCGGCGGCACGCGTGCCGGCAACGTTGTAGACGGCGGTGCCGCAGACTGCTGCCGTAAACGGATCGGTAGCACAGGCGTACACGGCCAGCACGCCGCCCTGCGAGCAACCGCAGCCGGTGATCTTGGACATGAGCGGGCTGCCGCCGTGGGATTTGGCCACGGTCGTGCCGTCGGTAATCAGGTCGACTTCGCCCGAGACCACAACGGCGCCGCCGGTGTAGCGAGCGAGCGCCACGGCGGCATCGCGGGCGGCGTCGACCGTGTCGGTGGTATCGACACCACGTACGCGGCTCAGATCGGCCGACTCGCCCTCAAGACCCCACAGGCCGGAGAGTGCGATGATCTCGGAGGCGTTGCCGCGTACGATGGCGGGCTTGTACTGCTTGAGCTCGTTTACCAGCTGGGTGCGCAGGCTACCGATGCCCAGACCCACCGGATCGAGCACCCAGGGCTTGCCGGCGTCGTGTGCCGCCTTGGCCGCGCGGGGAATCGTCTGCTCGTAGATGGGGAAGAGCGTGCCCATGTTGAGATAGATGGCGCCGCCGGCAACGAGCGCCTCGCCCTCGTCGGGCAGATAGACCATGGCGGCCGAACCGCCCACGGCGAGCTGCGCGTTGGCGACAAAGTCGATCGTCACCGTGTTGGTGATGGAGCCGGCCATCGGATTGGTGGCTCGAATCTCCTCTACGGCCTTGACCATATGTTGCTTAAGCTGTTCCGAATCAATCACTGCACATGCCTCCTTGGCATAGAAAAGGGGCGCTGTGCATAGACAGCGCCCCTGTAAAGGCGGCATGCTCCCTACGCCAGCATTAACTGACAGGTTCAAAGGATTGGGCCCTATGCCCTCTCAGCCTTGTGGTTTGCACCGCCGGCACTCCCGCATCGAATCTGTTGTTCCCTATACTAGCGCACCTGCCAATATGGGACAGGTTTATTTTGGCAGGTGGCAACAGGGGCGCTGCATTTTCCCAGATAAAACCTGCCAAGATAAACCTGTCCCTTATTGGCAGGTCGTTACAATAGACGGGATAAAGAATGACCGAGGGGACCTTATGATCAAACTTGTGCTGACCGATATGGACGATACGCTGATTCCTGCTGGACACGATGGCGCCAGCGACTGCGCCATCGAGGGCATTCATGCCATGCAGGCGGCGGGCCTGCATTTTGGCCCGGTTTCGGGTCGCCAGCCGTCCGCGATGAGCTGGATGTTCCGCAATCGCTCCGAGTGCTTCTCGACCGGTGCGTTTTGCAACGGCCAGGTGATGTTTGTCGATGGCGAGGCGGTTGCCTCGCGCGCAACTGATAACGATGCCCTTATGCGCCTGGCCGACTACCTGGAGCAAGAGACCGACGATACCTATTTGAAGGTCTACCGTCTGGGTGATGACTTTTGGGACAACGACGCCTATTGCGTGACAAGCGATCCCGAGCGTGTGCGTCGCGCCATGGAGTCAGGCGGCAACGCGTGGCTCAAGGGCGAAGAGGCTCCCTGTCGCCCTGTCGTTGACGATGCCCCGGTATACAAGGCGAATATCTGGAGTGCCCGTTCGCGCGAGGAGCTCGCCGAGCTGCGCGAGCGTGTTGCCGCCGAGGTGCCGGAGCTCTCGCTCGTGTTTCCCAACAACCGCGTGCGCCTGTTCGACGTTCTTCCGACCGGCTGGGACAAGGGCTGTGCTGCGCTGGAGCTGGCGCGCGCTTTGGGCCTGACGCCCGACGAGGTGGCCGTATTCGGCGATTCCGATAACGATTTGCCCATGATCGATGCCGTTCCCAATTCCGTTGCAGTCGCCAATGCCAACGAGGCCGTCACGGCTGCCGCGCGCTGGCATATCGGCGCTGCGGCAGATGATGCGGTTGCCGGGGCTCTGCATCAGATTGCCGCCTGCGCCGCGACGGGGGAGATGCCGTCGTTTATGCGTCAGATGGACGCGACGGGTTTCGACGTCACGAACGTCTAGGGAGAAAGCCATGAAGCTCCAGCAGCTCAGATATGTCGTCAAAGTTGCCGAATGCGGCAGCATCACCGAGGCCTCGCGCCGGCTCTTTGTGTCGCAGCCTTCGATTACCGCGTCAATTCGCGATCTCGAAAACGAGATGGGTGTACACATCTTTGAGCGCACCAACAAGGGCGTCATTGTGTCCGAGGAGGGCGAGACCTTCTTGGGCTACGCGCGCCAAGTGCTCGACCAGGCCGATTTGCTCGAGGGTAAGTACAAGAGCGCATCCGAGCAGGTGCCGCATTTTAGTGTGAGCTGTCAGCATTATTCCTTTGCCGTTAACGCGTTTGTTGACGTGATCCGCGAGTTCGATGCCGCGCGTTACGACTTTACTCTGCGCGAGGAACAGACTCACGAGATTATCGAGGACGTCGCGCATATGAAAAGTGAACTGGGCATCCTGTACTTATCCGAGCATAACCGCGAGGTCATCGAGCGCATGCTCGCCGCCAACGAACTCGTATTCGAGGGGCTCTTCTGCGCCACGCCGCATGTCTTTGTATGCGCCGACCATCCACTGGCGGACCACGCCAGCGTGACGCTCGAAGATCTCGAGGACTACCCGTTCCTGTCCTATGAGCAGGGCAGCTACAACTCGTTTTACTATTCCGAGGAGCTGACCTCGACCTTTGAGCGCCGCAAGAATATCCGCGTGCGCGACCGTGCGACGTTGTTCAATCTGGCCATGGGCCTTAACGGCTACACGGTTTGTTCGGGCGTGATCAGCCATGAACTTAACGGCCCCGGCATTATCTCCATTCCGCTCGATGTAGACGAGTACATGGAGATCGGCATCATCACGCGCAAGAACACGACACTTACGCGCTACGGGCAGGCCTATATCGAAGCGATTCGTCAGCACATCTAGACTGCTGCGTTCTGCACGGGTCAAATCTCTTTATGGCAGTCCAAACTGATATAGGAAGCATCTATATCAAACTGTTATAAACATATATTTTACGATGTCCATATGAGCGCTCATACTCTGTCCCAGTAAAGCAACCAATGCAAAGGGAGATATCTATGAGCACTTCGATTCAACCGAACGCGCCGTTTCGTGCCGATATCGTCGGCAGTTTTCTTCGTCCGCAGGCTGTAAAGGACGCCCGTGCCGCCTATGCGGCAGGCACACTTGATGCCGAGGGGCTTAAGGCCGTCGAGGATGAGGCTATTCGCGACCTGGTGGACAAGCAAAAGGCCGCTGGCCTGCAGGTGATTACCGATGGCGAGTTTCGTCGCAGTTACTGGCACCTCGACTTTATGTGGGGGCTCAACGGCATTGAACGCCGCACCTCGCGTACGGGCTATATGTTCCACGACGAGGAGACCACCGCCGACACCGCCGTGGTAACCGGTCCCATTAGCGGCGAGAGCCACCCCTTCGTCGAGCACTTTAAGTTTGTCAAGGCACTTGAGGGCGAAGCCCACGTTGCACGCCAGACCATCCCGGCGCCTATCCAGACGTTCTCGGAGGTTACGCTCGACCGCTGCGATGGCCAGCAGGAGAGCCTGCGCGCCGTCTATAAGACCGATGAGGAACTTGCCGACGCAATTGCAGCCGCTTATCGCACGGTGATCGCCGACCTGTACGCCGCCGGTTGTCGCAATATCCAGTTTGATGACTGCACCTGGGGCATTTACTGCGATACCGACTTTGTGTCCAAGACTGGCATGAGCCCGGTTGACCTGCAAAGGGTGAGCGAGCTGGGCGTGGCGCTCAACAACGCCGCCATCGAGGACAAGCCTGACGACCTCGTCATTAACACGCACGTGTGCCGCGGCAACTACCACTCTACCTATGCTTTCGAGGGCGGCTATGACCCCATCGCGCCGTACCTGTTTGCACATGAGGATGTCGACGCATTCTACCTGGAGTTCGATACGCCGCGCGCCGGCGGCTTTGAGCCGCTCAGCTACGTTGCCCCGGGCAAGAAGGTCGTGCTGGGCTTGGTGACCACCAAGGCGGCAGAGCTCGAGAACGAGGATGTTGTCGTCGAGCGCATCCGCGAAGCCGCAAAGTACGTGCCGCTCGAGAACCTGTACCTGTCGCCCCAGTGTGGCTTTGCCAGCTGCGAGATCGGCAACAAGCTGACCGAGGACGAGCAGTGGGCAAAGATCGCCCTGGTCAAACGCATCGCCGAGCGCGTCTGGAAGTAGTGCTGCCGTTCGCAGGGGCGTCGTGGTCGGAGCGGCATGCATCGCGTACAATGGTTCGGATCGTATCGTTCGGGCAGGTAATCCGATATGCCCGGGCGCCCTTCCATTATGAAAGGACATCCATGTCCCAATCCTCGACGCCCGCCGTCGCCGATGCCATCTACGATGCGTCGTCGCTCGGTCGCCCGCGCATGTTCTTGCTCGGCCTGCAGCACCTGTTTGCCATGTTCGGCGCCACGGTGTTGGTGCCTGTGCTCACCGGCCTTTCGGTTTCGGCGACCCTTTTGTTTGCCGGCCTGGGCACGCTGCTCTTCCACTTCCTATCGCGCGGTAAGGTGCCGGCCTTCCTGGGCTCGTCGTTTGCCTTTATCGCTGGCTATGCCGCGATTGCGCCCAACGGCGAGGCCGAGCTTTTGCCCTACGCCTGCCTGGGCGTAGCCTGTGCCGGCCTGCTCTATCCGGTGCTGGCGGCCCTGTTTCGCGCGTTTGGTGCCAAGCGCGTTATGCGCTTCTTCCCGCCGGTAGTGACGGGCCCCATCGTCATTTCCATCGGCCTGATCTTGGCAAGCTCTGCCATCGCCAACTGCCAGACTAATTGGCTTGTTGCCGTTGTCGCTGTGGCGGTGATCGTCATCTGCAACATCTGGGGCCGTGGCATGGTCAAGATCGTGCCGATTCTGCTGGGCGTTGTGGTGAGCTATGCCGTTGCGACTGCGCTCGGCGAGGTTGATTTTTCGGGCGTCGCAGCCGCTCCCTGGGTTGGCTTGCCCGTCGTGTGGGATAACACCGTGTTTGCACTCTTTGGGCCGCAGTTCGATAGCGGTCTTGCCACGACGGCCATCATCACCATTATGCCGTTGGCCTTTGCAACCATGATCGAGCATATCGGTGATATCTCCGCTATTGGCTCCACCTGCGAGCGTAACTACATTGCCGATCCCGGCCTGCATCGCACGCTGCTCGGCGATGGTCTCGCCACGATCCTGGCTTCGCTCTTTGGCGCTCCGGCCAACACCACGTATGGCGAGAACACCGGCGTGCTCGCTCTGACGCGCGTGTTCGACCCGCGCGTGATTCGCATTGCCGCGTGTTGCGCCATCGTGCTGTCGTTCTGCCCCAAGTTCGCGGCTGTCATTGCGGCCATGCCGGCGTGCGTAATCGGCGGTGTGTCGCTCGTGCTCTATGGCATGATCAGCGCCGTGGGCGTTCGCAACCTCATCGAGAACCAGGTCGATTTCCAAAATAACCGCAACGTGCTGGTGGCCGCCCTGGTGCTCGTGCTTTCGCTCGGCATTGCGTACAGCACCGCCGGCGCCATCGTGCTGGAATTGGGCGGCGTGACGATTTCGCTTTCCGGTCTTGCCGTGGGCTCGCTGGTGGGCATTGTGCTCAACGCCATCCTGCCGGGTAACGACTTTGAGTTTGATGTCTCCGAGCTCGAGGAGGCTACTGAGTAGCAGCTGCGTTCAGCTAAAACAAAATAAATGGCGCCCATGCGTATGCACGCGCGGGCGCCATTTTTAATGCGTCAATATCCAGTGGATGCCACGTGCCATGCGCAGATCGGTTTGGGCAAAGTGATTGCCGGGGTTGAGCTCCAGCGTTGTTGGAATGCCGCGCGCGATGAGCAGCACTTCCGTCGCGCGCGTGTCGTCGAGCACATGCCGCATCATGCGGTTGGGCGTCTTGGCCTCCTTTTTACCGAGCGACAGATAGACAGCCTGCGGGCTGCCGGCAAATGGCGCCGTGCTGGCGCGATCGACAAAGTCGGGAAACCATAGCGACCCCGATGCGCTCGCGGCGCGGTCAAAGGCGTCGGTTTGCCAGAGGGACCAGAGTGCGAAGAGGCCCGCGAGCGAGTAACCGGCAATGCCGCGCCAGGTGGGCGGCTGAGGAAGCGACGACTCGACCTGGGGGATTATCTGATTCAGCAGCTCATCAAGAAAATCGGCAGCTTGACCGCCAAAGGGCTCGGCATCGCGTACGGTCCCGTCGCATGCCCAGGGGCTCAGCTCGCGATTCCAATCGAGCCCGCCAATGGTGACAAGGGCGAATGGCGGACAGTTGAGCTCTCGGCAACACTTATAAACCTCGCTGCCGTCGCCCACGACCACAGGAAGGTAGATGACAGGCGCGCTTTCCGTATGATTCGAATAAACGGTTATCTGCTTTTGATGCGCTTCCATGACGGGCTTCTCTCAGTGTTGTGATATCGGCAGCCCCAATTGTCGCACGCCAGCGTATGCCGGTTGGGCTAGACCAAAGACAATCTCGTGCATCCCCTGCGGACGCATATGGAAAACGCCACCGCCGGAGGGGAGCTCGGCGGTGGCGTTGTTAAACGGTGCCGGGGCTCGGGGCCTTCGCGGGAGCTGCCATGTGCGCAGGGGCGTCTAAGAGCGCTTACGGCTCGCCATGGTGCCTGCGGCGATAGCGGCTGTTCCCGCAAGGACGGTTGCCACGATGGCTGCACCCGAGGTGTCGCCGGTTGCCGCGAGCACGCCGGTAGTCTTGGCTTTCGTGGTTGAAGCCGCAACGGCCTTGGCCGGCTTTGAGCCCTCAGACTTGGGGTCCTGCTTGGACTCCGCGGGCTTGCTTTCTGCGGGCTTGGGGTCTTCCGGCTTGGCTACCTCGGGAGGTGCGATGGTCGTGCTTTTGGCGACTGCTTTGATATAGAGGGAGTCGACCGTGGCGTCGCCCGTGCCGATGGCTTGGCCTGCCTCGTAGATGCCGTCACGGAGCTTGCGATAGTCAATGACCTTGCCGACTTCGGGCGTCTGGATGGCGGCGTTCTCAATCTTGATGGTGCCGATTGTCTTGCCGTCAGCGCTCATGGCACGGGCAAAGATTGCCGCTGTATCTCCTTCGGCCGTTACCTTGCTGCGGATGATCGAGATGACTGCGGGTGTGATGCCCTCGCTGGTCTGGGCGATGATGCCGATGTTCTCGCCTTGGGGCTCGGGGCTCGTCTCGCCATCTTGGTTTTCGCTGTAGGGGGTGGGGCCGTCGCCGTTCTCGACATAGCGGGCTATGGCCTTGACAACCGAGTCGCTGATGTAGATGTGGCCACCCTTCTCGTTGGGTCGATCGTTTCTGGTGGAGAATGCAGCCGAAACCTCGCCTTCCGCAAACGCGTCCACGGTGGAGCCGTTCTTGACGACGATGTCGTCCTGGTGGGTGAAGAGGGCGATGGCGCCACCGTATCTGCCTTTACCTGCACGGACCGTCACGTTTGCATGATCGAGGGTGATGCCCTTGTGGGCATAGACGCCATATTCAACACCGTTTACGTTGAGGGAGGCGTTTGTGGCTGCGAGGCTGCCCTTGGCCTCGACGGCAGCGTCTTTCTCGGAGCTTGCCTCGACCGTCCCGCCACCCTTGATGGTGAGGTTCTTGTCGGTTCCAATACCCTTGTCCTCGGTAGCCCTGGCGGTGACGGCTCCGCTGTCGTCAATCGTGATATTGCCGTTTGCCCTGATGCCATCCGATGCACCCGTGGCGTTGACGTTGCCCGAACCTTTGATGGCGAGATCACCCCCGGCATTGATGGCATCAAACCCAGTGCTCGTGGCGTTGACGGATCCGGCTCCGTCGATGTTGATATTACCCGTGGAGAGGATAGCGTCCTCAGTAGATGTCACGCTGAGCGTGCTGCCCGCGTCGCCTTGGATATTGAGCTCGGCATTCTCGTTAGTGCCATGAGAAACGTTGATGCTTTCGATCCATTCGGCAGTGACGATGTTGGTTCCCGAGTAATTCACGTTGAGCTTGCCTGCGGCCTGGATCTCGCCGCCGTTATAGTTGTTGAGCTTCAAGTCGTCGGCGCCGTCCCACGACCAGGTACCGGCCTCGTCGCTCGCCGCGGTGTTGTACTTGTTGCCGCCGACCTTGACCCATTCCGCTGCGAGCGAGACGCTCGGCATGAGCAGCGAGCTCACCGTGAGCGCGCACACGGCGCCCGTGACGATGCGGCGCGTCACGCGGCGCCAGCTGCCGTGCGCGAGTCCTATGCGACGGCGAACGTCGGGTTCGGCAACATGGGTTCCGGCGGTAGTGTCATTGCGTTTGGGGGTCGTGAACAAGGCTGCCATGGTTGCTCCCGTTCTCATAGGGCCTATACGACTAGATTCAGCGTATCTGCTGGATGTTGCCGGCGGTAGTGCCGTTTGGAGGGCAAAATGGCCAAAATGGGGGAGAAATAGGCCGCACGCCGGCGCAGGGACTGGCGCTAAAAGAAAAGCGCGGGGCCGCATGGCGACTCCGCGCTTTATTGTTCAGCTTTTGCAGCCTTGCCCTTGCGCTACGAAGAAGTAGACGAGGAAGGCAAGGGCCGCGATCCACCCGTCCCGTGCGAAAAAGTGTTTACGAGCGCTTGCGGCTCACCACGGCGCCTGTGACGATGGTGGCTGTTCCCGCAAGGGCAGCTGCCACGATGGCTGCGCTCGAGGCGTCGCCGGTTGCTGCGAGCTTGCCGGCGATCTTGGCTTCCGTGGCTGCAACTGCAACGGTCTTGGTCGTCTTTGCGCCCTCGGGCTTGGAACCCTCGGGCTTGGTCTCGCCGGACTTTTCCTCGGGTTTGATCTTCTCGGGAGGTACGGTGAGCGTGCTCTTGGCGACAGCGGCGTCATAGGGAGAGTCGATCACGTCGTCGCCCGTGCCGATGGTTTGACCCGCCTCGCAGAGGATGCCGCCGCTGAGTTCTTCCTTGTTGCGATAGTTAATGATCTTGCCGCCTGCGGGCGCCTGGATGGGAGCGCCTTCGATCTCGATGGTGCCGATCGCCTCGCCGTCCGCGCTCATGGCAAGCGCAAAGATAGCCGCCGTGTCTCCCTCGGCCGTGAGCTTGCTGCGGACGATCGAGATACTCGCGGGCGTGATGCCCTCGTAGGTCTGGGCGAAGATACCGATGTTCAGACCCCTAGGCTCAGGGATGACCTCGCCGCTTTGGTCGTTGCTGTAGTGATCGGGGCCATCGCCACCGGTCTCGACATAGCGGGCTATAGCCTTAACAACGGAGTCGCTGATGTAGATGTGGCCGCCAGCGACGTTTGGCTGGTGGTTTCTGGTAGAGATTGCAACCGAGAATTTGCCTTCTGCGAACGCGTCCACGATGGAACCATTCTTGATGACGATGTCGTCCCCATCAGTGATGAGGGCGATGGCCTGGCCGCCGCTCGCGCTTGTGCGGACCGTCACGGTCGCGTGATCGAGCGTAACGCCCTTGTAGGCATAGACACCATATTCAACACCGCTTGCGTCAAGGGAGGCGTTCGTGACCGCGAGACTACCCTCAGCGTCGACGGCAAGATCTCCCTGGGAGCTTGCCTTGACCTGGCTGCCGCCCGAGATGTCGATGTTGCCGTCAGCCCAAATCGCCGCTTCTTCTATCGAGCTTGCTTCTACCTTGCCACCGCCTTTGATGATCAGGTCACTGCCCGCGGCGACGCCGTAACCTTCGCCTCCTTTAGCGATCACTGTGCCAGAGGAATCGATGGTGGTCTTGCCCTTGGATTGGATGCCTTCGGTACCGCCCGTTGCATTCACGGTGCCCGAGCCCGTGATAGAGAGATCGCCCTTTGCCTCAATTCCGTCGGAAGCAGTGCTTGTGGTGTTCACAGTGCCTGGGCCAGAAATGGAGAGGTCGCCTGTTGATTTAATTGCATCGGCCTCGGCTGTCACATTGAGCTCATCCGTGCTATTCGAGCTCGTTATGTTCAACTCTGCTTTCTGGCTAGTGCCGTCCTGCGTCTTGATGGCGGCTCCGGTGTAATCAGGCTCGGTTTTCACGGTGTTCTTGCCCTCATAGACAATGTTGAGCTTGCCTGCAGCCTTGATCTCACCGCCGTTATAGTTGATGAGCTTCATGTCGTCGGCGCCGTCCCAGCTCCAGGTGCCGGCGCCGTCGCCCGCCGCAGTGCCGGCGTTGTACTGGGTGCCGCCAACATCAATCCACTCCGCCGCGAGCGAGACGCTCGGCATGAGCAGAGAGCTCACCGTAAGCGCGCATACGGCGCCTACAACGATGCGGCGTGTCACGCGGCGCCAGCTGCCGTGTGCGAGCAGCGTGCGACGGCGCACGTCGGGCTCGACAAAATGGGCTCCAGAGGTTTTGTCATTGCGCTTGGGGGTCGTGAACAAGGCGGCCATGGTTACTCCCATCCTCATAGGGCCTATGCGGTTATATCCAGCATATCTGCAGGATGTAGCCGTCGGTAGTGCCGTTTGGAGGGCAAAATGTCCAAAACTTGGGAAGCAATATATCGCGCGTCCGTGCGATGCCTGGCTTTAAAAGAAAAGCGCGGAGCCGCTCGATGCGACTCCGCGCTTTGGTGTTCTGCTTTGGCAGCTTTGCCGCTACGCTACGAAGAAGTAGACGAGGAAGGCAAGGGCTGCGATCCACATGAGCGGCTTGATCTTGGAGGCCTCGCCCTTAAAGAGCGCGACGATCACGTAGGCGATAAAGCCCAGACCGATGCCGGCAGAGATGGAGTAGGTGAAGGGCACGCCGGCGACAATCATGAACGCCGGGAAGCCCTGCGAGACGTCGGACCAGTCGATCTCGGAGGCCTCGCTCATCATGAGGTAGCCGACGTAGACCAGGGCACCGCAGGTGGCGGCACTGGAAACGATGGTGACGATGGGGGAGAAGAACGCGGCGAGAATGAACAGCACGCCGGTGGTGACGGAGGTGAGGCCCGTGCGGCCACCGTCGGCAGCGCCAGAGGTGGACTCGACGAAGGTGGTGATGGAGGAGACGCCCATAAAGCCACCGGCAGCGGCGGCCACGGAGTCAACGACCAAGATGGGGCGGATGTCCTCGACATTGCCGTCCTCGGTCAGGAACTCGCCCTGCTTGGCGACGGCCATGGCGGTGCCCATGGTGTCAAAGAAGTCGCTCATGAGCAGCGAGAAGGCCACGACGAGCAGCATCGGGTCGGTCAGAACCTTCACGATAGCCATGTTGCCGTCGGCGGTGCTGGCAAACGGAGCGCCAAAGGTCGAGAAGTCGAGCGGGGCGATGAGGCCCTCGGGGGCGTGGGTGACGCCCAGCGGGATGCCGGCGATAACGGCGACGATGATACCGATGAGCAGCGAGCCCGGCACGTTGCGGGAGGCCAGGGCAACCGTCACGACGATGGAGATGATGCCGACGATAAAGGTGGGGGAGGTGATGTCGCCCAGACCGACGAGTGTACCGGCGCCAGCGGTGATAATGCCGGCGTCGCACAGGCCGATCATGGCGATGAACAGACCCAGGCCCACCGAGATAGCGTGGCGCAGAACCACGGGGATGGCGTCCATAATGGCCTCGCGCAGGCCGCAAAGGACGAGCAGCAAGATGACGACACCCTCGAGGAAGATGACGCTCATGGCCACGTGCCAGTCACCGCCGCACATGGTGGTGGTGATACCCGCAATCATGGCGTTGATGCCCAGGCCCGACGCGCATGCGAGCGGACGGTTGGCGAAGATGCCCATGCAGATGGTCATGATGCCGGCGCCCAGGCAAGTGGCGCAGGCGAGCGCTCCCGCATCGATGCCGGCGCCCGAGAGCACTGCGGGGTTGACGGCGATGATGTAGGCCATCGCCAGGAATGTTGTCAGTCCAGCGCGAAGTTCGGTCCCGATTGTGGACTTGCGCTCACTGACGTGAAAAAGTTCGTCCATGCATACCCTTTCCTTGTTCGGCCCCGAGTTTAGGCCGATTGACACGAACCCACCCACTATATCGCCTTTGTGAAGTTGGTGTTCCTCACATGTTGATGTTCGGCGGTTTGTAACGGACGGGCGGTATCTTTCGCATGAAATTGTGTAGGTACCGTATACTTAAGCGGTTACAACGACCCCTATGGAGGAACGTATGATTAAAGAGCTTTGCCACGACGAGGCTATCCTGTCCCAGCGTTGCGAGGTTGCGACCGTCGAGGACGAGTCGGTTGCTCAGGACCTGATCGATACCATCAAGTCACTCGACGATGCCGGCTGCCTTGCCGCTAACCAGATTGGCGTTACCAAGAAGGTTTGCGTCTACCTGGACGACGCCGGCGAGCCCCACGTGCTCTACAACCCCCGTCTGGTGTTTGGCCTGGGTGCCAGCAAGATGGAGGAGAGCTGCCTGACGCACGAGGAGGTCACCAAGTCCACGCGCTATATCAAGTGCAAGGTTGCCTTTGACCAGATCGTCGATGGCAAGATGCGCGAGCGCAAGCAGGACTTTGTGGGCTTCGAGGCGCAGATGGTCCAGCATATGATCGACCACTGTCTTGGAAAGTTGGTCTAAGGGGACCAAAGCACCGCACTTCGTCTCTTTTGGTCCGGGCGTGACATTGTTGTCATGTCCGGGCTTTTGTGTTTAGCGCCTTTTTGTTTGGTGACAATAACCTTAGCAGGACCGTAAAGCTAGGAGGCGCTATGTGCACGAGCATTCGATTTACCGATAATTCTGGCCACATGTATCTGGGCCGCAACCTCGACTGGAGCTTTGACTACGGCCAACAGGTTCGCGTGATGCCGCGCGGGTTCCACATTCCGTATTCGTTTATCGACGATGCGTCGGCGGCACACGCGGTAATCGGCATGTGCATCGATTACAAGAACTATCCCATGTTTTTCGACTGTGGTAACGATGCGGGTCTGGCTGTGGCGGGGCTCAACTTTCCCGGCTATGCCGAGTATGCCGAGGGCCCTGTCGACGGCAAGAACAATATCGCGGCCTATGAGTTTCCCCTGTGGGTGGCAGCGACGTTCTCGACGGTCGATGAGGTCGAGGCCGCGCTGCGCGACACGGTGATTGTCGCCAAATCTGCCGGAGAGGGGCTGGGCGTGTCGCTGCTCCATTGGATTATCGGCGACAGCCAGCGCAGCATCGTGGTCGAGATGATGGCTGACGGCCTGCATGTATACGACGATCCGGTCGACACCCTTGCCAACCAGCCGACCTTCCCGTGGCACATGGAAAACCTGCGCACCTATATCACCGCCACAAGCGATTTTCCGCAGACGGCGACATGGCGTGGCGCCGAGCTTAAGCCCTATGGAGCCGGTGCCGGCATGCGCGGCATTCCGGGCGATTGCTATTCGCCGAGCCGTTTTGTAAAGGCGGCGTACCTCAATGCCAATTACCCGCAAAAGGAGAGCGAGACCGAAAACGTCGTTCGCATGTTCCGCTCGCTCGAGGGCGTGGTGATGATTGAGGGGGCGTCCAGGATGGGCGATGGCAAGTTCGAGAAGACTATCTATACCGGATGCTTTAGCGCGCGCACGGGCAATTATTACTACGCGATTTATGGGGATCCGTCGATTCGTTACGTGAGCCTGATGGATGCCGAGGGCGCGAGCCCCGATAGGCTCGTGGTTCCCGAGCCGCGTCGTTCGTAGCTCACTGGTCCGTTGCGACATAAAACGGCCTCGCACCTCTTATGAGATGCGAGGCCGTTGTCGTCAATGGCTGGTGGCGTGTTAGAAGTTGGCGTCGTTGAACTGGGTGCTCTCGAGTCCGTCGAGTTGCTGTTCGGGCGTATCTGCGACGCTCTCGAGCAGCTCAGTGGGATCGACGTTCATATTCTTACCGGCTTCGTTGCCGTTGCCAGGTCGTCCGAGAAGATGTCGACTTCCATTTCTTCGGCCTCTTCGATCTGAACCTCGAGCGGCACTTGGGTGCGCACGAGCTTAACGGCCGGGCGCATGCGGGCAAACAGCGGCACGTACTCGATGATGATGGCCGAGTTCTCGAGACCGTACCAGCGTGCCGGGCTTCCGCAGGCGCGGCGGACGGCGTACTTGATGGCCATCACGCGGTGGTCATTGCGGTTGATGTCCGTTTCGGGGGCGAGCATCTTGCGCAGCATACAAAAACGGAAGTCGCCCACGTTGCCGCGCGTCTCGTAGATGGAGTAGGTGTGATGCTGCGGCGGCAGCTCACCCGATGCCATCAAGTCGCCAACGATTTGGCGCAGGTAGGCATTAACGCGCTGGTTGACCTTAAAGCCCAAGTCCAGGCGCACGCGGAACAAAAAGTCCGTGCCAAAGGTCTCGACGGAATACTCGTGCGTATAGGGCTCGTCGGTAACGTGCACGTTGATGAACCAGTATGCCTTGGCGCGCTTGGGATGCTTATCCAAGATGGAATAGAGCACGTCGCGGTCGAGCGTGAGCGGGTCGGGGCTGTTGGTGAGGAACACCAGATTGTCGGCGAGCACGGGGTAGGTCTCGTCGTTGCGCAGGCGGTTGAGCTGGTCAATGTACTTGGAGACGGGCAGCAGGATCGTCTGCGTGCGCTCGATGGCGGTGCCGCGGCGCCACACGTACATAAGGCCAAACAGCAGCGAGGCCAAGAAGATCATTACGTAGCCGCCGTCAAAGAACATGGTGAGGCACGAGGCGAAGAAGCACAGCTCAATGGCACCGAAGAGCAGGGCGAAGACGCAGGCGCCCAGCTTGTGCTTGAGGATGCCGGCGATATAGCTCGTCAGCAGCGTGGTGGTCATAAGCATGGTCACGGTAATGGCGAGGCCATAGGCGCTCTCCATGCGCTCGGAGTTTTGGAACAGCAGCACGATGAAGATGCAGCCGACCCACATGATGTTGTTGACGAGTGGAATATAGAGCTGGCCCTTGGTGTCGCTGGGGTAGTGGATGCGCAGGTGCGGCATAAGGTTGAGGCGCGTTGCCTCGGATACCAGCGAGAACGAGCCGGTGATGAGCGCCTGTGAGGCGATGATGGCCGCCACGGCCGAAAGCACGATGGCAAAGGGGCGTAGGGGCTCGGGGAGCATCATATAGAACGGGTTGACGATATCCATCGCGAGCATCTGGGGGTTGGAGTTATTGGCGAGCAGCCAAGCTCCCTGACCCAGATAGTTGAGGATAAGGGCCGCCTTAACAAATGGCCAGGATGCATAGATGTTTGCCTTGCCCACGTGGCCCATGTCCGAGTAGAGTGCCTCGGCACCGGTTGTCGACAGGAAGACAAAGCCGAGCACCATAATGCCCGAATGGTTGATGGGCGAGAACAGGAACATAATGCCGCGGATGGGGTTGAGCGCGCGCAAGATGGACAGGTTGCCGAGCATGTTGAACAGACCGGCGCCTGCCAGGAACAGGAACCACAGCGTCATGAGCGGGCCGAACAGCTTGCCGATTGACGAGGTGCCGGCGCGCTGCATGGCAAATAGGCCGCAGATAATGATGATGGTGATGATGATGACGTTGGTCTGGCCGTCGCCCAGCAGCGCATGGCCCCATTCGATGGTGCGCAGACCCTCGATGGCTGTGGTGACCGTGACGGCGGGGGTGAGGATGCCGTCGGCGAGCAGCGCCGCGCCGCCGATCATGGCGGGCAGAATCAGCCATGGTGCCACCTTGCGTACGAGGCTGAACAGGGCGAAGATGCCGCCTTCGTTGTGGTTGTCGGCCTTCATGGCGATTACCACGTACTTGACCGTGGTCACGAGCGTCATGGTCCAGATGACGAGCGAAAGCGCGCCCAGGATTATGTCCTCGCTGACGGTACCGATGCCGCCGTTGTTGGCGACGATTGATTTCATGGTGTACATGGGGCTCGTGCCGATGTCGCCATAGACGACGCCGAGCGTTACGAGCAGCATGCCAGCGGAGAGGGGGATGGCTCCGTGCCCGCCTTGCCCGCGCTGGTCTTGGAGGTTTGCCTCCAGTTTGTTGTGTGCCACGAGGACTCCCTTAGACATCCGGTTATCTGTCTAGGACAAAAAACTTTATGCCGTCTTTATACATACAAGAGCAGTTTGGCACATCGGGTTATTTTAGACAATAATCCTCAGCTGGGGATTATTTATCTACGCAGGTAGCATTTCAAAGCAGGGGCTTTTAAGCACGTGCTGTCTGGGCGATGCCAGCCTTGGCGTTTGCGCGTTTGCCGGCGAGTTCGCAAAAAATCGCGCCGCCGATGATAAGCGCGGCGCCCATCAGGCGGACCGGTGTTATGGCTTCACCCAAAAGGGCGGCCGAGAACACGACCGCCGAAAGCGGCTCGAGGTAGCCGACGACGGCGACGGTCTGGACGGGCAGCTTGGCGACGGCGCTAAAGTAGAGCAGGCAACCAATGCCGGTGTTGACGACGCCGAGCATAGCGACGGCGCGCCAATCAATGCTGGCGGCGACGCCGGCGGACAGGAACGAGGGAGCGCCCTGCGTGATGAGCGTGAGGGCCAGTGCGGTCACAAAGGCGGCGCTCACTTGGAGTGCGGAGTTCTCGAGGCCCTCGATGTGCGGCGCACCCTTGCTGGCGATGACCATCAATGCATAGCAGAAGGCCGAGGCGATTCCACAGACGATGCCCGCAATGGGCATATTGCCGCCTAGACCTTGCGCTGCAATGAGAAAAGCACCGCAGGCGACGGCGACAAAGCCGGCGATTTTGCCGCCGGTCAGCTTTTCGCCAAAAATGAGCGGGGAGAGGGCCATAACGATGATGGGGCCACAGTAATACAACAGCGAGGAGATACCAACGCCGATCGTCTGATAGGCGCGGAACAGGAAAATCCAGCTGGCGCCCAGCGCGGCGCCCGAGACGATGAGCGCTGCGGCCTCGCGGGGGGGGGACGGAGCCTGCAGGTTATGGCGCTTGGTTATGAAGAGGATGGCGGCAAGGGTGAGAGCGCCCAAAAACGTGCGCAACAGTACGATATCGGAGCTCGGCAGCGCGATGACAGCGGCGATGATGCCGTTGGAGCCAAACAATAGCAATGCTGCTAAGTACGTAAACAGTCCGTTGTTCATGCGCTGACATCCCCTCTATATCCGAGCATCTTCACTATGGGTGAACTGGCTTTAGAAGAAAAGCGAATATAATGCATGGCTGACATGACAAAATATCATGCAAGGGTGGAGGACTGCCGTGGAAACGAATATTCAAAAGATGCAGGTGCTGCTCGAGACCGTGCGGGCCGGCAGTTTTACGCGCGCCGCCGAGCGGCTGAGCTATTCGCAGTCGGGCGTGAGCCGCATGGTGGGCGATCTTGAGGCCGATTGGGGCTTTAAGGTGCTCGACCGCAGTCGCGAGGGCGTGGCTCTTTCTGCTGACGGTCGGCAGGTCATGCCGGCTGTCGAGGCGCTCTGCGAGGAATTCGTTCGCTTGCAGCGACGCGTGGATGAGATGCGTGGGCTCATGCGCGGCAAAATCTGCATCGGTACGTTTTCGAGCGTGGCGACCCACGTGCTGCCGCCGGTGATTGCTCGTTTTCGTGCCGATTATCCAGACATTGATTACGAGTTGCTGATGGGCGACTATTCAGAGATTGAACAATGGGTGGCAGAGGGCCGCTGCGATCTGGGCTTTATCCCGCATGAGCCCCGAGAAAATGGCATGACGTCGCGGTCTTTGGCGCGCGACGAGTTGATGGCGGTGGTGCCGACAGATTCGTTGCTTGCCACGGCGGAGTTCGTCTCTCTTACCGATTTGGCAAGAGAGCAGTTTATTCTGCTGGAACGGGGTACCGATGATGAGATTACGCCGCTATTCCGTCGGGCGGGGCTGTCAGTGCGCTCAAAACTGTCGACTTGGGATGACTATGCGATTATGGCTATGGTCGAGGATGGCTTGGGCGTGAGCATTCTTCCCGCGCTCATCTTGCGTCGCTGCCAGTTTGATGTTGCTGTGCGTCCGCTCGAAGGGCATCCCCATCGGCAGATCAACGCCATATATCGAACGGCCGATGTTTCGCTTGCCGCCGCTCGTTTCCTCGAATACCTCTAAATGCGTGCACGTCGTTATCGCCTTGGGATAAATCTCGAGGTCTTGCTCATTTTATTTTTGAAATTGAACTTTTCGAAATAGCACGGCGCTATACTGCTGCCTAAATTGAACTCAGGTTCAATTCGTGTTGTATAAATTGAACTTTGCCAGCAAGGAGGTTCTAGTGGCCCAAGAGACGTTTAGCGATCGTCTGCGACAGGCTATGTCCGATTGCGACGTTCGCCAGTCGGACGTGATCCGCGCATCGGAGATGCTCGGCAAAAAACTCGGCAAGAGTCAGATGAGCCAATATGTGAGCGGCAAGACGATTCCGCGGCGCGATGTGGCTGAGCTGCTCGCCCGTATTTTGGAGGTCGATGTTACCTGGCTGCTTGCCGGCGACGCCGATCAAGGCGAGGCATCATCACCCCGCAACGATTCCAAGCCCGAACCCCATCCCTCAGCTCAAATTGCAAGGAGCACCACCATGCGTACTTTTTCTAAATCCACCAAGCTCGATAACGTCCTGTATGACGTGCGCGGTCCCGTCGTCGACGAGGCCGCCCGTATGGAGGACGAGGGCGAGCGCATCCTCAAGCTCAATATCGGCAACCCGGCGCCCTTCGGTTTCCGCACGCCCGACGAGGTCATCAAGGACATGCGCCAGCAGCTGCCCGACTGCGAAGGCTATTCCAACTCGCGTGGCCTGTTCTCCGCGCGCAAGGCGATCATGCAGTATTCGCAGATCAAGGGCCTGCCCAACGTTCAGATGGAGCATATCTACACGGGCAACGGCGTGTCCGAGCTCATTCAGCTTTCGATGAACGCGCTGCTCGACAATGGCGACGAGATTCTGATCCCCAGCCCCGACTATCCGCTCTGGACGGCGTGCGCAACCCTTGCCGGCGGTCATCCCGTGCACTATCTGTGCGATGAGCAGGCGGATTGGTATCCCGACCTGGAGGATATGGAGTCCAAGATCACGAGCGCGACCAAAGCCCTCGTCATCATCAACCCCAACAACCCCACGGGTTCCGTCTATCCGCGCGAGGTGCTCGAGGGCATCGTCGAGGTTGCACGCAGGCATCAGCTGATGATCTTTGCTGATGAGATCTACGACCGCCTGTGCATGGACGGCTACGAGCACGTCTCGATTGCCTCGCTCGCTCCCGATCTGCCCTGCGTCACCTTTAGCGGTCTGTCCAAGTCGCACATGATCGCGGGCTATCGTATTGGCTGGATGGTGCTTTCGGGCAACCAGCGCTGCATGAGCGACTTCATCATGGGCATCAACATGCTCTCCAACATGCGCCTGTGCTCCAACGTGCCGGCTCAGTCGATCGTTCAGACGGCGCTCGGTGGCCATCAGTCCGTCAACGACTACATCCGCCCCGGCGGCCGTGTCTACGAGCAGCGCAACTTTGTGTATGAGGCGCTCAACAAGATTGACGGCATCTCGGTGGTTAAGCCGCGTGCGGCGTTCTACATCTTCCCCAAGATGGATGTGAAGAAGTTCAACATTACCGATGACGAGCAGTTCGCCCTTGACCTGCTGCACGAGAAGAAGATCCTGATCACGCGCGGCGGCGGCTTCAACTGGGCTGAGCCCGACCACTTCCGTATCGTGTACCTGCCGCGCATGGAAGTGCTCAAAGAGTCCCTCGAAGACCTCGCCGACTTCTTTGACCATTACCGCCAGAGCTAGTGGGATAGAAGTTCCGCACTATGAAAAGCTCCCTGCAGTTGTTTTGCTGCAGGGAGCTTTCTTGAATCGGCGGAACTAAATAACGATTCCGCAACAGTGGTCGATTTCGTGTTGGATGATCTCGGCGGTGTAGCCCGAGAAGTTTTTGATGCGGTGGACGAAATTCTCGTCCAAATACTCAACCTTAATGCGGCGATAGCGAGTACAGGGGCGCTCGCCGGAAAGCGAGAGACATCCTTCGCTCGTCTGATAGGAATTGACCTGCTCAAGAATTTGAGGGTTGTACATCAACAGCGCCCTGTTGCCGTCCTTTACGCAGATGATGCGTTTGCGCACGCCGATCATGTTGGCGGCGAGGCCCACGCAATCGTGTTCATGCTCAAGGAGCGTATCCAGGAGGTCCTGCCCGGTCGCGGCATCGTCGGGTCCTGCGTCTTCGGAAGGCAGGCGCAAAAAGAACTCGGATTTCATGATGGGCTTAATCATGGCGGGCTCCTCATGTCTCATGCTTTCGTGGACTTTTAATAATAGCGCGGAAGGAAAGCGGCGCGTCCGCATTACAATCTTTCGACGTTGGACCATGTTGCCAGATTCGTCGTGTTGCGGCATTTGGCGTAAGTCTAGGGCTCATTCTCGCCCTGGACGGTTCCTCCGGGGCGATGCGACGGTCGTTCCAAGAGGAAGGAAATGCATGGGGAACAAATCTCAGCAACAAGTTAGGGCAACGCCATCGGGCACTTCGGCGTTTCTCGTCGTCATGTATATCGCAGCCTTTGTTGCCGCGTTTAACGAGAACATTATTAACGTGGCGCTGCACGACATTATGGCGGCCTTTTCGGTGAGTGCCACCACGGCGCAGTGGCTTGTTTCGGGCTACATGATCGTGACGTCGATCTTTACGGCCATCATGGCCTTTCTTTCCGGTCGCTTCTCGACGCGCAGGCTGCTGTTTTTCGCATGTGGATGCCTGGTCGCCGGAGAAGTCCTGTGCCTGTTCGCTCCGTCGTTTAGCGTTTTGCTGCCAAGCCGTATTTTGCAGGCTGCGGGATCGGGCATCTTGTTCCCGCTCATGATGAATGTGGTGCTATCTTGTGCTCCGCGCGAGAAGCTCGGTCTGTATCTGAGCCTGGGCGGTGCCTGCATTACGCTAGGGCCGGCGTTTGGGCCCGTGATTAGTGGTCTTATGTGCACGTTGTTTGGCTGGAGGGCGGTGTTCGTAGTGCCGCTGGTGGGCGGTGTCGTGGTCGCTGCGGCGGGCGCAAAGCTCGTTCGAAATGTCGGAGGGCGTTCGACCGCCACCCTTGATATCCTGTCGGTTATTTTGCTCGCCGCCGGCATTACGGCGTTTGTGTATTCCGTCGGTGAGTTCTCGACCAATGTAATGACCGGTATCGCGACGCTTTTCGCCGCCGCTGTGCTGCTCGGCCTGTTTGCGGCCCGTCAGCTCAAGCTCAAGCATCCGGTGCTCAACGTGCGCCCCATGGCGAGCGTTCGTTTTTGGCCTGCGTGCCTGCTCGTGGTGGTGTAGATGATGACGACGTTCTCGATGAGCGTTTTGTTGCCGCTCTATTTTGAGGGCGCATACGGCATGACCGCACTTGTCGCGGGTTTGCTCATTTTGCCGGCGATCGCCTGCAACGCCGCGACCTCGATTGTGGGCGGACGCGTGATGGATGCCCGTGGTGCGTGGCCGCTGCTGCCGGTCGGCTTTGCCCTGATCGCTGTGGGGCAGACGGCAATCTCGATGACCGCGGCAAGCATGAACATCGGCGTTGTCGTGCTGCTGACCGTTGTGGTGTATGCCGGCGTCGGTTTGGTACTGAGCCCCTCGCAGACCGCCGGTTTGGAGACACTTCCCGCCGCTGAGCATCCTCACGGAACGGCATTGCTTAACACGTGGAACATGATTGCCGCGTCGTTTGGTCCGTCGCTGTTTATCGGCCTGCTTTCGAGTTCTGCGGTGGCTGCTGGCGCCGCAGGCGTTGCGTCGGACGTTGCCCAGGCGATAGGATTTGCAGCCGCCGTGCGCGTGGCGGCCGTGATTGCCGTTGTCGGGTTCGCGGTGTCGCTGGTGTACGCTCGCCGCGAGTCGCACATGTCGCATTAATGTGTGCACATAGATTCTGCAGCTAGATTGGATGGCGACACCATAAACTAATGGACGTTTTGCCGAGAGGCATGAATGTATAAAGCGCAAAGAGTGCGCGACGGGCCCCGCGAATGGGGCGATGATGCCCGAGAGGGCCAAGAAGGAGTCTCATGTCTGAGAACGAAGAGATCATGAACGAGACCGAGAACGAGAGCATGGCTGCCGAGGTCGAGGCAGTCGAGACCGTGGAGACCGAAGCTGCTGAGGTTGAGGCTGCTGACGAGGTTTCCGCCGAGGAGGCCGAGGTTGTCGAGGCCGCCGCTGATTACGATGACGAAGAGCTGATGGACAAGATGCAGAAGGCCGCCCGCCTGCTGCGCAGCCGTCGCTTTGCTATTTCCAAGGAGGAGGAGGCCAAGGCCGAGCGCATGGCGAACATCGAGCGCGCCATCAAGCTTCTTGACCTCAAGCCCAAGATGGAGCAGAAGGAAATGTCCGACCTGCTGGGCATGCGCCTTCGTGAGCTCGATGGCCTGATGGCCGAGGCCGAGGCTGCCGATCTGGTCGGCCGCATCGACGACGCCGAGGGCGATATGCGCAAGATCGTCGTCTTTGCTGCCGAGGATGCCGCTGAGGGCCTGGTCGAGCTTGCCAACAAGAAGGAGAAGCTCCTGCCCGAGCTTTCTTACGAGGAGGCCACCGAGCTGATGGCTGCTCTCGATAAGGTCATCGCTCCGCTCGTCGCCATGGGCCTGGACGAGGACCGCGGTCCTCGCGGCGGCCGTGACGATCGCGGTGGCCGTGGCGGCGACCGTGGCGGTCGCGGCGGCTTTGGCGATCGCGGCATTGAGGGCATGATCCAGGCCGCCCGCTATGCACGGGAACAGAACATCCCGTATTTTGGCATCTGCTTGGGTATGCAGATTATGGTTATGGAATATGCCCGCGATGTGCTGGGCTATGCCGATGCCAACTCCAGCGAGTTTACGCCGGACGGCGAGCACAATGTTATTGCTCTGATGCCGGACCAGCAGGGGAACATCCCGAAGGGCGGCACCATGCGCCTGGGCAAGTACCCCTGCATTACCGCCGAGGGCACCAAGCTGCGTGAGTGCTATGGCAAAGAAGAAATTGACGAACGCCACCGCCACCGCTATGAGTTCAACAACGACTACCGTGCAGAGATGCAGAACCACGGCCTTGTGATCTCCGGTACCAGCCCGGATGGCCGCCTGGTGGAAGCTGTTGAGCTGCCCGGCCGTGATTTCCATGTGGGCGTACAGTTCCACCCCGAGTTCAAGAGCCGCCCCAACCGCGCACATCCCCTGTTCAAGGGCTTTATCGCTGCTGCGCTCAAGTACCAGCAGGAGCACACCATCACGGACCATCAGCCGATGACAGATTGATCGGCATCCTGACACCATAAATACCACAAGGCACCGAACCTGTAATTGGCCCGGTGCCTTGTTTTTATGTGTTATATTTTGTGTGGATTATGCGGGAACAAAAAACAGATTTTCAGGATTCAGTCTCTTTTTCTCTTTTGTTTACCTCTCTCTCGCTGGCCTCCACCATCGAGATCACGTTCAGCAGCACCAGCCGCACCACAGCGGGGTGCAGGCAGCTGTTGTTGATGGCGTTGATGACGGACTTTTGGAGTTCTTCAATTTTTGCGGTTGTGGTCATTTCATCACCCTTTCTGCCATCGGGGAGCCGGAATATTCCGGGCGCGGATAGCTTGTATCTTCGGTTCGCGTGCCGCCGCAGGCTGCCAGCGTAAGCGGGATGACCAATGCAAGCACCAACAGCAAAGCCAACGTGGCCAAAATCTGCATGAATTTCTGCATTAAATCTCCCTCCCGTTCACGCTCAAGGAAGAACATTCGATTCTGCCGGGGATTTCAAACTTGCTGGCATTGCAGTGGATGACCTTATCTACCTGGTCAATGGCAATGCCCACAAATTCGATGGTGGACCC